>NZ_JNJM01000009.1:0-174867 GCF_000701645.1 Oribacterium sp. FC2011 | reverse complement strand
GATAGGGCTAAGCTGTAAGTGCTGTAAAGCATTCAGGTGATAGTTACTAATAGGTCGAGGGCTTGTCCAAAATGGCTGGAAAGGTTTGATGTTGATATTCAAATTAATAGATGATATTATATAGAGCAGATATTTTGTTTGCCTTCATAGCTCAGTCGGTAGAGCACGCGGCTGTTAACCGCGGTGTCGTTGGTTCGAGTCCATCTGGAGGCGCGATAGCATGAATATGCTTTCTTTATAAGGCGAAATAGCCAAGTGGTAAGGCGTGGGTCTGCAACACCCTGATCACCGGTTCGAATCCGGTTTTCGCCTTTTTTGGCGCCATGGTCAAGTGGTTAAGACACCACCCTTTCACGGTGGTATCACGAGTTCGAATCTCGTTGGCGTCATACTTAAGTCTCAAGTTTTTCTTGAGGCTTTTTTTTTTTACATCTGAGTAGTCTTTTATTGCATTGATGCCAATTTGATGCCAAGTACTATCATTCAAATGAATTATTGCCTGGATACAGTCTCTGAATATAGTCTGAATTTAGAGTATATGAAAATATTGAAGTTCATAATATAATCATCTTGCGCTTGAATGAGCGATAATGAGTTAGAGCATTAGCTTTATACTTAAAACATAAAGATATTTCAATTACCGTTCAGAGTTTCTAATAATCTCTTTCAAAAGATTCCATAAATCGATTCACAATAACAAATATCTCATAATAATATGCAGGGATATGTTTATAACCTAAATCTATGTGAATTGAAATTCAGGATAAAGGAGATGAAAAATGTATCATAATATGGTGGATCTTATAATAGAAATTATGTAAAACTCAGAGAAATGTACTTTATGTGGATACAAAAATAATATAATCATCAAGTAAATATCATAAGAAAAGGATCCCGCAGCAAGGATCCTTTTTTATTGCCGTTATAACATTGGATTAAAATAATAAGAAAAACTTCTGTTATATGAAAAAAGCCTGAAAGGTGAGTCTGTTGTATATATTTTTAAATTTTGGTATTATTTACCCGTCAGAAAGGATTCTGCTTTCCGGGAGGTGGATATGACTGTAAAAAAGTCGTTGATAAGTTTATTGGAAGAATATAAGGGTAAATATATATCCGGGGAGAATCTTGCTGAAAAATTAAAATGTTCAAGAACAGCTGTTTGGAAAGCGATAAATCAATTGAAAGAAGATGGATATCAGATAGATTGCCTTAAAAATAAAGGATACAAATTATCTGAGGATTCAGATGTATTATCTGAAGAGTGTATTAATGGTTACCTTAAAACTGATAAATATCAGGTCGAAGTTTTTCAAGAAATAAGCAGTACCAACGATGTACTAAAGAGATATGCTGTTAATGATCATGCGGAACAAGGTACTACCATAGTATCTGATTATCAGACAGGTGGTAAGGGACGACTGGGAAGAAGCTTTTTTTCGCCAAAAGGAACCGGACTTTATTTAAGTTTATTGTTAAGGCCTAAAGGAACAGTAATTGATAATCTTATACTGACTGCACAGTCTGCAGTCGCTGTTTACAGAGCAGTAAAAAATGTAACAGGAATAGAGCTTTCAATCAAATGGGTAAATGATCTCTATTATAAGAATAAAAAAATCTGCGGTATACTATCAGAAGGACAAGCCAGTATGGAATCCGGAAGTATGGAATACATAGTGGTTGGAATAGGTGTTAATATTTATGAACCGGAAAATGGTTTTCCTGATGATATAAAGGAGAAAGCAGGTTCACTTCTTGGGAAAAAATCAGAAGGAGTCAGCATTGACAGAAACCGGTTAGCTGCTGAAATAATAAAGGAGTTTTACAATATCGCCAATGATAAAGAACTGGCCGGTGAATATATCGAGAAAAATATCGTCCCGGGTAAAGATATTCTTGTTATAGATGGTCAGAATATCAGAAAGGCGCGAGCGACAGGTATAAGAAAAGATGGAACTTTGGAAATAACTGAAGCAGATGGAAGTGTAAATACATTAGTATTTGGTGAGGTTTCGGTAAGACTGGATGAATCGGTTGTTCTATAATATGGGATGGCTCCTGCAAATACTATGGTTTACCAATATTCTGTCATTTTATTTTCATATGAATAATAGTTGAGGAAAGAAATGAGCAGCAATAAAAGAGTTACAAAAAGAAAGAAAAAACAGGAAGCGACTTTAGTTGGAGATTTGTTTAAGATATTATTTGCAGTTTCTATGTTGATAGTCGCAATATTGATAGCATTTTTTGTATTCAAGAATGTTGATGGTTTTTCCCTTCCGGATTTAAGAGTTACTTTATCTGAAACAGAATCTAATGAACCTATCACAGTAACTGTTGCGGATACAAAATCAGAAACTGTGACTGAGACAACAAGTGTGAGAGTTAAGGTTACAGAGACTCAGGCTGTGGAAACTACTGCTGATGAGGTGGAAGAATTAATTGAGTCAGTAGAGGCTTCAATCGAGGAAATAGAATCTAAAAATAAAGAAGAAATTAAAGAAGATGGTCCTGAAAAACCAGGCACCGAGAAGGAAGAAGATAATCCTGAAAAATCCGAAAACGAGAAGAAAGAAGAGATATCTGAATCAGAAAAAAAACCGGATTCATCAAAGCCTTCGAAAAAGGAAGAAAAGACTGAGACTATTGAAGACAGAGATTATGAAGAATCTGATTATACTGATGAGGCTGAAAAACCAAGAGTTATGCCTGAAAATACCGGAAATGGTGTTATAGGAGATGGTCCGGTAGCCGGAGACAATAATATTAATGAAAGTCCAATAGCAGTTATCGGTGATAATGTAGAGATAAGCAATAACGGACCGACGGCATAACATTGTAATAGTATCATGCTTCATTTATCGTGTTTGAAAATGAAGCTGTCAGGTATCAACGTATAAAACCAGGATCATAATTATATGTTAATCTGGATATTTTTTGGAGCCATTCAGATTAACACCTGTATGTCAGAAATAAACTGCGAAAAGAATGCATTTATGAGGTAAAATGATCTACTATTTATTTGGAAAATCAGCCAGTGGCAAAGATACAATATATAAACGTCTTAAGGAATTAAATCCCTCATGGAAAGAAGTTACGCCATATACCACAAGACCTATACGTGAGGGTGAATCTGAGGGAGTAGAGTATCATTTTGTAAATGATGCCAGGATAGAAGAATTCAGAAAAGCCGGTAAGATCATAGAAAAAAGAACCTATAATACTGTGTACGGACCCTGGACCTATGGAACCATGGATGACGGTCAGATTGATTTGGGATCCGGAAACGATTATTTAATGATAGGTGTTCTTCAAAGCTACATCAGCACCCGTGATTATTTTGGAAAAGAAAATGTGATGCCTATATATATTGAGGTTCCGGATGATATAAGGCTTGAGAGGGCAAAACAACGAGAGCTTCGTGAAGATCAACCAAAACTTGATGAAATGATGAGACGTTTTAATGCTGATAATGAGGATTTTTCCGAAGAAAAACTAAAAGAGGCAGATATTACCAGAAGATACGTGAATATAGTGCTGGAAGATTGTATAGATGAAATCATTAAGGATACCGGAAAACCAAATATATAATGCTTACCTGATAGAGGGTGAAGACATGGCAATGGTGAAAGCCGATGCCATTGCTTTTGCTGAAAAACTTCTGCTGACGGACCCGGCATTAGAAGATAACAATGATTCAGTACCGATTTTTAAGGATAGAAATTTTTCTTCACGAGAGGAATGGGAGAGCAGTGTAAAAAAAAGGGTTCAGAATAACGAGCATCCGGATCTTATAAAGATAATTCCTGACAGACCTGAGGATAATCCTACAATGATATCGGTAGGAAACATAAGGAATAATGTTAACGGCACAGTTGAAATAAGACCTTATGAGGCAAGTTATAAGATATATATCATCGAACATGCTGAAGGTATGAATCAACAGGCTCAGAATGCATTACTGAAGACATTGGAGGAACCTCCTCAATATGTGGTGATAATGCTTCTGGCCACAAACTCGGATGCATTTCTTGAAACTATTCTTTCCAGAGTTATAGAGATAAAAGCCGGAGAAAAGGATATCAAAGAGACTTTCGGAGAGATGATTAAGGAAGACTGGTCAAGGGATACAGCTCATTTTCTATCTGAGATCACTTTCAAAAACGGCAAAGAGATACTGGATTTTGTTGATAAGGTATGTAAGGAGTGGAAAGTACCCATGAACACATTCCTTCACTTTATTGAAATTTTTTTAAGGGATGTGTTATGCTATAAAAGCACGTCAAAAATTGAGCTTTTGTATGGACAGGAGATATCACAGGATATTATAAGAATGTCTCTTTCTATGAGCTATGAAAAAATTGGCATGGCTACAGATTTGGTAGAAAAAGCCATAAGAGATTTATCTATTAACGTTAACAGAGAGTTACTATTGGAAGATTTCTTGCTCAGTCTCAGACAGAAAAATGCTTAGATCCAATAAGATATGTGTATGAGTGTATTAAGCTCGAAAACTTTATTTTTAGATGAGCCTCAGATGTACAGCTGAAATTGAAAATAGATTAAGAAAGTAAGGAATATTGGAATATTCCGGGAGAATATATGACAGAAGTTATAGGAGTACGATTCAGAACAGCGGGGAAGGTTTATTATTTTGCCCCCGGAACAATAAAGTTTAACAGAGGCGATCACGCCATCGTCGAAACCGCGAGAGGTGTTGAGTATGGATTTGTGGTAATGGGGAACAGTGATGCTGAAGATGAAAAGATCATTCAGCCGTTAAAACCTGTTATCAGAAAAGCTGATAAAGAAGATGATCTGCACCACGAGGAAAATCGCGAAAAAGAAAAAGAAGCTTTTAAAGTTTGTCTGGAAAAGATCAGAAAACATAACCTTGATATGAAGCTTATTGATGTGGAATATACTTTTGACAGAGGTAAGGTACTTTTCTATTTCACCTCAGATGGCAGAGTGGATTTCAGGGCTTTGGTAAAGGATCTTGCCTCTATATTCAGAACACGAATCGAGCTTAGGCAGGTAGGCGTCAGGGATGAAACAAAAATACTCGGTGGATATGGTTCCTGCGGAAGACCCTTATGCTGCCATACATTCCTTTCTGATTTCGCTCCGGTTTCCATACGTATGGCAAAGGAGCAGGGTCTCAGCCTGAATCCAACAAATATTTCCGGTGTCTGTGGAAGACTCATGTGCTGCTTGAAAAATGAAGAAGAAGTATATGAATTTTTAAATTCCAGACTCCCTTTGATGGGAGATACGGTTACTACTCCCGATGGTCTGAAGGGTGAGGTTACGTCCGTATCCGTTCTTAACCAGAAGGTTAAGGTAATAGTAAATCTTGAAAAAGAGGATGAAAAGGAATTAAGGGAATACAAGGTTTCTGAGCTTAAGTTTAAGCCGCGCAGAAAAGGCGGCAACGGAAATGATAAAAAACCGGATACCAAAAACGGATCCGGTAAAGGGAACAGAAATGCCCAGAAAACAAAGGAAGATGAAGATATAGAGGCATTGGAGAAACTTGAGAAAAGTGATCCCAAATCAGGACTGGATGATTAATAATGGCTGAACGAATAGATGATCTTCAATGTAACGGTTATAAGATAATCCAGGATACCGATGGTTTTTGCTTTGGAATGGACGCTGTCCTTCTGGCAAATTATGCACTTCAATCGGTTAATGAGGACGCAAAGCTCCTTGATCTATGCAGCGGTACCGGTATAGTACCGCTTTTACTTGCAGCAAAAACAGGTTGTAAAGATATAACAGGTCTTGAACTGCAGAAGGATGTTGCGGATATGGCTGAAAGATCCGTGAAGCTGAATAAGCAGGAAGGACGCATGAAGATAATACAGGGTGATCTCAGGGAGATACGTAAGCTGGGGATGAATTCCAGTATGAATGTTGTAACCTGTAATCCTCCTTATATGAACGCAGGACTTCGGAATACCACAGACAGAAAGCTTATTTCAAGGCATGAAGTTATGTGCACGCTGGCTGATGTTTGTTCGGCAGCAGCATTGACCCTGAAGTCAAACGGCAGGTTCTACATGGTGCACAGACCTAACCGTCTGGTGGATATCTTTAATGAGCTAAGGAAGGTTCAGCTTGAACCTAAGAGGATGAGACTGGTATATCCCTATGAAAACAGTGAAGCCAATATGGTATTGCTGGAAGCTGTAAAGGGTGGAAAAACCCAATTGATTGTGGAAAAACCGCTTATCGTATATAAAGATAAAAATATTTATACAGATGAAATACTACGTATTTATGCGGTTTACTGACAAAAATGTAGTCTGAAAAAGAACTATGGTCGTTTTTTAGACAATTTTAAAAAAACATATAATGTGATAATCTTCAAGCATGAGAAGTATCAATAAACTTTTTGTTTTATTGAGTTTCTCGTGCTTTTTTCTTACGAGGTATTTGTAAGATCTCATATCTATATTGAGAAGAATGTATTTCAATATAGTCTTAATGTCTCTGAAACAGGAAATCTGATTCCTGACGATCGAACAGAGGCGGATAATCCCTAAAACAAAACTATAACAAGGCACAGGTTTAATTTACTTGTTCATCGGAAGATGGATGTTAACTGTAAAAATGATTCTACTTTGCAGATTATAAGCGCGAGTCTGTAGAAGGAAGTGTGTTAAATAAGTGACATAAGTAAGGAAGCTTTAGCGGCCCTGGGGTGCGGAATGATTTGATGTCGACTTCTGACACTCTCGTAATAGTGATGGTTTAAGCTTTAAGGGTTAAAGCGGTAATAAAGAAAGGAGATCGCTTAAAGCAGGATTATACAGATATCAATAGTAAGAAAAATAAAATGATCGATCTTGTGATTTCCGGATCGAAATCGTTCTTAATAATATTCACGGGTGTACGAAAACAGGAGTTAATATCCGGATAAAGGTACACCTGCATACAGGATCACGATTTATGGAATCTTCAGTAATAGATAAAAGGAGTTTAATCAAATGAATTCAGGAGTATTAAAAGTAAATATTTGCAGGATATTGTCTATATTGTCATCGGGCTTTTCAGTGTTCCTGATTTTAACGGCTCTATATGTTATTGTTTGCTCCTATCGTGAAACCGGTCAGGGTAAACCATTTTTTCTGTTCGGATGGAAACCGGTGGTCGTTTTATCAAATTCTATGGAGCCCACATTTACTTCAGGAAAGATAATATTGATCAAGGAGAAGGAAGGATCACCGGAGGTGAATGACATCGTTATGTTCAGGCAAAATAAATTCGGATTGAATGAATACGTTACTCACCGGATCGTTGGTAAAGACGAAGGTGGATATATAACAAAAGGCGATGCCAACAATTGTGAGGATCCGGGAAGGCTTCAGGAAAATGATATTTTTGGAACAGTGAAAATTATTCTGTTCTGATCCTGAAAATGCCGGTCATGAATAGTCCTTTCATTAGCTGACATAAAGCGGAAGGTTATTGATGAGGGCATAAAACAATGGATATCAGATTATAAATTTTTTTATCATTGTAAAGGAGTTAATTATTAATATGAAAAAGAAAAGAATTGCAGCAGCCGTCGGGATAATGGCAATAATCTCAGCAATAACAGGGACATATGCATATTTTACAGATTTGAAATCTGTTTCTGTTATGGCAACTGCGGCGAATTTAGGTATAACAGTTGATGCCACAAATTTTAATGAAGAACTGGTTTATAATATGCTTCCGGGGGACAGTAAAGAGTTAAGCTATACGATCAGCAATACCGGAGATGCAGATGTAATGGTATTTACGGAAATCACACTTATTTCTTCAGTACCTATGTCAGATACGGTTGAGTGGTTCATACAGGATCCTGACGGAAGCGTAAACGAAGAAGACAGAAGGGTTGATCCGGAATTTGTCGGAAAGAACTTTGTTGATGATGTAAGCATACAGGAACTTCAGGAGAATAACATAAAGTTTGTTTCTTTGACCAAAAAGAATACGGAGGCAAAATTTGTTGTTAATAACGGTGTTCTGGAAGCAAATTCAGATAAGACAAGTACAGTTGATTTAATGCTGATGCTCGGGTTAAATGCCGGAAACAAATTTATGGACAGTACCTGCCTGGTTACAGCTGATGTATATGGAATACAGACAAAAAATATAGATGATACACTCTCATGGGAGTTTATTAAAGAAACGGCATTGGTGAACGAAGAGAGTGAAGGATTGTAATGCTGAGACAGAGTATAAAAAGTACTCTATTGATCCTTACAATATTTCTCATGATGATATGTGGTACAGGCGCTGTATATGTTGATAAAAAGCAGGAGGAGATAAAAGTAAATTCTGCCAACATTGGATTAAAGGTATCGGAACCTGTTTTTTACAGCTTTCCTGAAGAAATCAGTAATGACAGTGAAATTGATTTTTCTGTAAATGTTGAAAATACAGGATCTGTACCTGTATATCTGTCAGAGAATATAACTTATGAGATAAACCACAGATTTGATTCTGCAAATATAATAATAGAAAAGGCCGTGAGTGAAACCGGATCAGAAACATTGGATTCCGATGATATGTTAGGAAGTAAGGAAACAACGGATATATTATACAGGATAAGATTTTCAGGCGTTCAGGAAATACCGGAAGGATCAATAAGTATAAATGGAAGTATTAAATATACGGCATCCACAAGTCCCGATGGAAGTTTCGGGTTTGTTACGGAGCCTGAAACGGTAAACATTAACATCGAAGATTTAAAACTGTATTCGGATAATTCTGAAGAATATGCCATGGTGAAAGATAATACAACAGATAATGATAAAGAAATACATGAATCTTTTGATGTGACAACTGAGAGTACAGCGGATAATTATGAAAAGACAGCTGAATCCATTGATATGGCAACTGAAAGTACACTGAACAGAATATCCGGGGAATATATAAGTACTGCCAGCGAGATAGAAGAAAATGGCATGGATTAATCAGCCATATAGATTTTCATACCTGTTTCGGTTATTATAGTTGAGAATCAAATAAAAAAGGGGAAAGCAATGGATAATCTTGAGAAAGGCGATATCATAACAGTAAAAAAACAGCATCCCTGCGGATCCTCAGAATGGGAGATCATGAGGACAGGGGCTGATGTTCGTATAAAATGTATAGGATGCGGACATATTTTGATGCTGCCAAGATCCAAAGTTAACTCCATGATTAAAAAATTAATAAAAGCAGAAACTAATAAGCAGTAAAACAAAAATTTAAATAAAATGCTTGCAAACTAAGAGCTTTTTTGTTACGATACATTACCGTATCTATAAAAATCCTTGTTTCTGCGTGATGCGGAAGCCAGAGACCAAAAGGAGGTAAAAGCAGATGAACAAATATGAGTTATGTGTTGTTCTGAGTGCGAAGCTCGAAGATGAGGAGAGAACAGCTGCTCTCGAAAAGATTAAGGGATATATCACCCGTTTCGGTGGCACTGTTGGAGAGAACATCCAGGAGTGGGGCAAGAAGAGACTTGCATATGAGATTCAGCATATGAAGGAAGGCTTCTACTATTTCATTCCATTTACAGGTGATTCTACAACTCCAAATGAGCTTGAGAGCCGTCTTCGCATTATGGAACCAGTTATCAGATATCTTGTTGTTAAGCCTGAAGCTGAGACAGAGGCTGTAGCTCCAGAAGCTGCTGCAGAAGAGAAAGCTGAGTAAGCAAGCGGAAAGCGAGAACAAAAAATGAACAAAGTTATCCTAATGGGTAGATTAACCAGAGATCCGGATGTGAGATATTCACAGGGTGAAAACTCTATGGCGATTGCGAGATATACATTAGCAGTTGATCGTCGCGTACGTAGAACCGATAGAGGTGCTCAGGACCAGCAGACAGCTGATTTTATCGGTTGTGTTGCTTTTGGTAAGTCTGCAGAGTTTGCAGAGAAGTATTTTCATCAGGGGACCAAGATCTGCATCGAAGGCCGTATTCAGACCGGTTCATATACAAACAAGGATGGTCAGAAGGTCTATACTACAGATATCGTTGTAGAGAATCAGGAATTTGCAGAGAGTAAGAATGCTTCATCAGGAAATGGTGGAAGCTTTTCAGGTGGAAGGAGTTTTGGCTCCGGAAACCAGATGTCTTCACAGCAGGACATGAGCTCGATCGGTGATGGTTTTATGAATATACCTGATGGGGTAGAGGACGAGGGACTCCCATTTAATTGATCGTAGGGAAACCCTTGTGGTATTATACAAGGAGGATTAACCATGGCATTTCAGAAGTCAGATAGAAGTGGCTCAAGACCCAGAAGAGCCGGCGGTTTCCGCAGCAGAAGAAAAGTATGTGTATTCTGCAGCGAGAAGTCAAAGCCTATTGATTATAAGGATGTAGCTACATTAAGAAAGTATATCTCTGAGAGAGGTAAGATTCTTCCAAGAAGAATTACCGGAACATGTGCAACACACCAGAGAGCTATCACACTTGCAGTTAAGAGAGCAAGACACGTAGCACTTCTTCCATATCAGGTTGACTAATCAGTAGTTATATACCGGTGCAGACCGGTTATACCTGATTTAAAAGAGCGATATAATAAGACCGTTGTGCAGGCATACGCCTGCATCGCGGTCTTATTTTCATATCAAAATGTTTATGATATAATACCTCCCAAAGCGTTAGCTTTTTTGGAGATATAAAATGAAGATGAAAAACCCACAGTTTGTAATAGAAAAATATTTCTCATGGCCATTTATACTGGCAATGATCCTTGTGGTCGCCAACATTATATTGGCTTTTCTTGAACCGCATGCAGCTTTGATACTTGCGCCTTTTCTCATGATTTATATTGCTCTTGCATTGTATATATACATTACCAGCAAGACAAGGCTTCATGCTGCATTACAGGCTTACGCCATGGGTGCAAGTGCGATTCATTCAGAACTGTTTAATGAAATGCCTACTCCTTATTGTATGGTTGATGAAAAGGGTTATGTCCTTTGGGGCAACAGGCGCTTTGAGGAAATAGTCGGAGATGACAAAGCTGCAGCAGGGAATATCATGCAGATGTTTCCTAATATTCATGAAGATATGTTTCTGGAAGATGATGTCACACTGGAATTACACTCGGACTATCAGGGCAGAAAGTATCTTGTGGATCTTATAAGAACCAAGGTTACTACAGAAGACGGCAGTATGCCTTCATTGTACAATCCGGAGATGAAGACTATTGCTGTATATCTCAGGGATGAGACTGAGGAAACACAGCTCAGGTTCGCTCTGGACAGAGAACATATCGTTATAGGACTTATATATATAGATAACTATGAAGAAGTCCTTGAACAGACAGAGGATGTTAAAAGGTCACTTCTTACCGCGCTTATCGACAGAAAGATAAACAGATATATTTCAACGGTTAGCGGACTCATAAGAAAGATAGAAAAGGATAAGTACTTTTTCATTATGAAAGAGCAGTTCTTATCCAAAATGCTGGATGACAGATTTTCTATTTTGGAGGAAGTTAAGCAGGTAAATATCGGAAATGAACTTGCCATAACCTTAAGTATAGGACTTGGGTATGGTGCCGAATCTTATGTTCAGAACTATGAGTTTGCCAGAACCTCAATGGATATGGCCCTTGGACGCGGAGGCGACCAGGCTGTGGTTAAGTCCAATGAAAACATTACCTATTTCGGTGGCAAGGCTCAGACACAGGAGAAAACCACCAGAGTAAAGGCCCGTGTGAAGGCCCAGGCATTCCAGGAGCTTTTGGAGTCCAGGGACAAGGTTATCATAATGGGACATGCAAACAGCGATGTTGACTGTCTGGGAGCATCTGTAGGTGTATACCGTATGGCCACTACCCTCGGTAAGAGAGCTTATATTGTGGAAAACACTATCACGTCAACAATCCTTCCTCTTAAGGAAAGATTTCTTCAAAGTGATGATTATCCTGAGGATATGTTTATCACAGGTCCCCAGGCTGTCCAGATGGTGGATAACAATACCGTTCTGGTGGTGGTCGACTGTAACAGACCATCCATTATTGATGAACCGGAGCTTCTGAAAGTATGCAAGACCATCGTAGTATTTGATCACCATCGTCAGGCCAGTGAATCTGTTCAGGGCGCAGTACTTAGTTATTGCGAGCCTTATGCTTCAAGTGCCTGTGAGATGATAGCAGAGATGATGCAGTACATAGGAGGCGGTATAAAGGTTAAAGGTCCAGAAGCTGATGCTATGTATGGTGGTATAGTTATCGATACTCAGGAATTTACCAATCAGACCGGTGTACGTACCTTCGAGGCAGCAGCTTACCTTAGAAGATGCGGTGCGGATATCACAAGAATACGTAAGGTTTTCAGAGAGAACTTTACAGACTATCAGGCCAAAGCTGCAGCTATTTCAAGTGCTGAAATCTATAGAAATTCCTATGCTTTCAGCACTATAGATTCAAAGGGTCTTGAAAGTCCGACTGTAGTATGCGCTCAAACTGCCAATGAACTCCTGAATATAAGAGGTATAAAGGCGAGCATTGTGCTTACGCTGTATAATGATATAATATATGTCTCTGCACGTTCCATAGACGAAATGAACGTTCAGGTTCTCATGGAAAAGCTTGGAGGAGGCGGTCACCGCACCATCGCCGGAGTGCAGTTCAAAGAGGGCACAGTATCTGAGGCCATAGCATCGATTAAAGACGCTATAGATCAGATGATAAAGGAAGGAGAAGTTTCATAATGAAAGTTATTTTATTAAAAGATGTAAAAGCGCTTGGTAAAAAGGGTGATATTGTTGAGGTATCTGAAGGCTACGGAAGAAACTTCATTATTCCGTCAAAAACGGGTGTAATTGCAGATAATAAAAATCTGAATACATTAAAGTTACAGAAACAGAATGAAGAGAAGATAGCTCAGGAGAAGCTTGAGGAGGCTCAGGCTCTGAAGGAGAAGATCGAACAGGTGAAGCTTACTTTAAAGGTTAAGTCCGGAAGTGACGGAAGAACCTTTGGGTCTGTTTCCACAAAGGAAGTTCAGGAGGCACTTAAGGCTCAGGCAGGAATTGAAGTTGACAAAAAGAAATTCTCTGTTGATGTTCCTATGAAGAATCTTGGTGGTTACGATGTAAATGTCAAACTTCACAAGGACGTGACAGCTGTACTTCATGTTTCGGTTATAAGCGCATAACCTAAGTCTTATAAGGAAGAAAAAATGGCAGAGAATAAAGATAATGTTCTGATGAGGGTCGTTCCTCACAGCCAGGAGGCAGAGCAGAGCGTAATAGGTGCAATGCTCAGAGATAAAGAGGCAGTTTCCACTGCTGCAGAGATTCTTATACCGGATGATTTTTATCAGAAACAGTATAGTTTGATGTTTGACGCGATGCGGGATCTGTACAATCATGATCAGCCGGTAGACATTGTAACATTATCAGAAAAATTAAAGACGAATAATGTCCCTGCTGAAGTTTATGATATTTCTGTTATAAGAGATATCGTTATGACAGTGCCCACCAGTGCCAATGTCAGATCCTACTGCAACATCGTAAAAGAGAAGTCCATCCTCAGGAGACTCATAAAGGTTAATGAAGAGATTGCCAATATGTGTTACGCCGGCGATGAAGAAGTTGATGATATTCTGGGACAGACTGAGCAGAAGATATTTAAACTTCTTGAGACCAGAAATACCGGAGACTCAGAGTCCATTGCATCGGTTGCATTGAAGGTGCTTGAAAACATACAGGCAGCAGCTAAAAACGGGGGACAGGTCACCGGCATTTCCACGGGGTTTTACGATCTTGATTATAAAACGGCCGGTCTTCAGAAGTCTGACCTCATACTTGTGGCAGCCAGACCTTCAATGGGAAAGACTGCATTCGTATTAAATATTCTGGATACGGTTGGAGTCCGTCAGCATAAACCCTGTATGATCTTTTCTCTCGAGATGTCAAGAGAGCAGTTGGTAAACCGTATGCTTTCCATGGAGTCTCTGGTAGATGCGGACAAGCTCAGAAAGGGATCACTGACTGATGGAGACTGGGGAGAGCTTATCAATGCTGTGGATAAGGTTTCTGATGCCAACATCATAATTGATGACACTCCGGGTATTACTGTTACCGAATTGCGTTCCAAGTGTCGAAAGGTAAAACTTGAGAAGGGTCTTGAACTGATAGTTATAGATTACCTTCAGCTTATGTCAGGATCAGGTAAAGGCGGTGACAGTCGTCAGCAGGAGATTTCTGAGATATCGAGATCCCTTAAAGCTATAGCGAGAGAGATGCAGTGTCCGGTTCTGGCATTGTCACAGTTATCACGTGCCTGCGAGCAAAGACCTGATCACAGACCGATGCTTTCTGATCTCAGAGAGTCAGGAGCCATAGAGCAGGATGCAGATATAGTAATGTTCCTTTACAGAGATGATTACTACAACAAGGATACAGAGCATCCAAATGAGGCGGAAGTCATCATAGCAAAGCAGAGAAACGGTCCTATAGGCACGGTAACTCTGTTATGGCAGCCTCAGTACACAAGATTTGTTAATCAGGATCATTCTGGCAGAGATAATGGTTATCAAGGATGATAAAATGCCGATATTATGAGTAGGTGGATATGTTTTCGAAAAGCAGACATTAATTAAACTTTTATAAATTCGTATCCACAGGTTTGATTTTTGATTAGCTGTAATATATTATCAGAAGATATTAAAAAAGGAGGAGCCATTATGAAGATAGAAAGAATAGATGACAACTCCATCAGGTGTACTTTAACCAGTTTAGATCTTAGTTCACGAAATATAAATCTGCGTGACATGACCTATGGTTCGGATGCTGCAAAGCGTCTGTTCACGGAAATGATGCAGAAAGCTCAGAATGAGGTGGGATTTTCGGCCGATAACGGCCCCTTGATGATAGAGGCGGTTCCTTTACAGGGCGGATCCATACAGCTTGTTATATCGAAGGTTGATGATCCGGAAGAGCTGGATACCCGTTTTTCAAAATTCTCTCAGGCAAGTTCATCTCAAAGCGGATGGATATCTCAGCTTGCAAGTGAGATTCTTGAGGGTGCTCAGGATCTTATAAAGGAAATCAAGGAAAGCGGACTTCACAGTCAGTCCGGCAGCAGAGGACAGGAACTCCTCGGTTCAGAAGAGCTTGCAACAGGGAAAACTTCCGGCAGTGAGTCTGATAAGTCTGAAGAACAGTCTTTGGATGCTGTAAAGATTTATGTTTTTAGTTCACTTGACAGAGTTATAAGGGCGGCTGAAGCCGTTTCGGATCTTTATACCGGTGAGAACACATTGTATAAAGATAACAAAGATGGCAAGTTCTATCTTGTTTTACATGCTGAAGAAAAAGAAATCGGAGCTATAAACAGGGCTTCCAATTTACTTAATGAGTTCGGCAGTAAACTTAAGGATAATGATCTTTATGAAGCATATTTCAGAGAGCATTATGATGTGATAATCGAATCTGATGCCATTCAGAAATTAAGAAACATTTGATAAAAAACGATAAGGAGATAAGTAATTATGGTAACAGTAACAAAGGATATGAAGATCGGAGAGCTTCTTCAGTTAAATGAAATGGTTGCACCATTCCTTATGCAGAATGGAATGGGCTGCATTTATTGCCCGTCATCAGCAGGTGAGTCACTCGAGGAGGCCTGCATGGTTCATGGACTGGACAGCGATATGCTCACAGCAGACCTTAATGATATTCTTCGTGAATATGAGGAAGCTCAGAAATAAAATGTTTATCTAAAGCGATTATGGATTTTTCAGGACCGGGAAATATTCCCGGTCTTTTTGTATTAAAACCGTTATGTGGGAGATGGGATTATATAAGTACAAGTGGAAATTTTTTTTGCTATTTTTAAATTTATACTTGACGGGTAGGAATTCCGATGATATATTATGTTCATCGGTTAGATGAGACTAACCGAGACGTACTCCACAGACACGTCCTCCTGACCATAAGCGTGTAACTGTGGAAATCTCCTGAAATAAATAGACTCAACAAAACTTAGTGTTCAGAGAAAAACCCCGGGCCGAAAGCCCGGGGTTTTCTCTGTTTATTTTTGATTAAACCTTCACGCGTCCGGTGACGGTTTTTATGGAATCAGGAAGTGTGTTATTTTTATTACTACATTTTAGTTTTCATTGATAAACCGCCGCTCAGTAATTCTCCGGTTATTGCAGCAAGTTCGTGAGGAGTTTCATTCATTCCGCTTGAAAACCAGTACTGAAGTAGACTTATACATCCTCCGGCAACAAACGAATAGTAACTGTCGAAATGATTAATTCCGCGGTCTTTCACTATAAATGACCAGTCGGTAAGGCATTTTTCGCGGACAAGTTCTTTTAAACGGTTTAAAAACTTGATATCACCGTTTTCTCCGATAAGTATGTGCACAAGTCCTGCATTCTCTTTGCAAAGACCATAAACTCCTTCAAAAATACAGGTTGGGTCCTTTGAAACTTCATCGGGATTAAGACGACCTATGGTTTCATGAAGTTCTGTCAATAAATCTTTTTCCGACTGTTCAAGCAGATCAAATACATCTTTATAGTGAAGATAAAAGGTGCCGCGGTTTACGTCCGCAAGTTCTGTGAGTTCTTTTACGGATATATCTTTTATGCGTTTGTCATGCATTAATTGTGAAAGAGCTGATTTTAATGCAGCCTGGGTTTTTCGTATCCGTCTGTCTACAGATACTGAATTAGTTGCCGGATTTGACATTGTATAACCTCTAAAACAATTATTAATCAACACAATATGCCGATTTGTTTAAAAACAAACTCTTATTCAAAAATTGACTATTGCCAATTAGTGAACTTGTTTCTAAAATAAAATTACCACATAAATCAACACGTGTCAATAAATAGAAATGTGTCAGATATTCAATATTGTGGTATGATATAAATGAGGTCGTTTCGATAAAGAGAGTCCTTAAACATTAGACGGACAACAGTGTAAACATTAATACTTTAGATTTAATAAACAGGGCAGTTAGTATGAGCTTTTTTGAAAAGAAAAAAAACAGTTCTGATAGCAATGATCAGATAAAGCCGCAGAATATATCCAAGAGTGCAAGACTGGCGGATTTCATAGTTGACCATAATAAAAAGATCAGAAACCTTATCATGGTACTGGTTGTTGTTTTTGCCTGCTGTTATCCTTTTGTGGCCGTCAATTACGATCTTACAAAGTATCTGCCGGATGCAGTTGAATCAAAGAGTGCCATTAATAAAATGAGGGATATCTTTGGCTATCCGGGCACCGGCAGACTTATGCTGAAGGATGTAACAATCTATGAGGCCAAGCAGTATAAAAATCAGATTGAAAAAGTGGATGGGGTTGATCAGGTAGTATGGTGCGATATGACTACCCAGATATATGGATCATCTGAATTTATCGATTACGATAAGATTGATGATTATTATAAAAACGGAAATGCCGTTATGGATATAACCTTTAAGGAAGGAGATACATCAAAACTCACTCATAAGGCAATAGATGAGATAGAGAGCATCGTAGGTGACAAGGGTTACCTTGTGGGAATGTCTCCTACCAACAAGTTCACAGAAGAGAGTGTTAAGTCTGCATTAGCTGAAATAATGGTCATTGTAGTTGTACTTATCTTCCTGATCCTGCTTCTGACAACCACTTCATGGTTTGAACCGGTACTGTTCCTTACGGTCATAGGGTGTGCCATAGCCATAAATAAAGGAACCAATATCTTTTTGGGAGAAATATCCTACATAACCAATAACATCTGTGACATATTACAGCTTGCCACATCTATGGACTACTCCGTATTTCTGCTCCATGCCTATGAGCGTGAAAGAGAGAAGGGAATGGATAAGGAATCGGCACTGAAGCTTGGACTGATGAGCACCATTACCACTATCCTTGCCTCATCCCTTACCACATTCTTTGGATTCATAGTGCTTATATTTATGAGATTCAGTATCGGATGGGACATGGGAATAGTAATGTCAAAGGGAATCATCTGTTCTCTTTTGATGGTTATCTTTCTTATGCCTTCATTGATCCTTAGCTGGTCAGATAAGATTGAAAAAATGAAGCATAAATCCTTCTTCCCTGACTTTCATAAATTCAGTGTTTTTGTAAATCGAGTAAGTCCGTTTGTTTTGATCGCTTCCCTTGCTATTGCGGGTCCCATATATTTTGCCCAGAGCATGAATGATTTCAAGTATGGTCCCGATGCAACAGGAGCGGGGCCGGGAACCTCAATGTATGAGCATTCCCAGGAAATAGACAATGAATTCGGACGTTCCAATCTTATAGTAGCTATTTTTCCCGATACAGACAGGATAAAAGAGAAGGAGCTGTGTGACGAGCTTGATGACCTTACGTATGTAAAAAAGGTAATGGGTATGGGTTCGTATCTTCCTGAAGGTACACCGGAGGATTTTCTTCCCGGTTCTGTGACTGATCTTTTTCATAAGGAGGGTTATGCAAGACTCCTTATCTATATAAAAACCAAGCCTGAATCTCCCACCGGATTTAAGTGTAGTGATGAAATATCGGGCATCATTAAAAAGTATTATCCGGAAGAAGCTTATATAACAGGAAATACACCTACCACAAAGGACATGGAAAATGTACTTGTGCCGGACTACAATCTGGTCAATACGCTTGCCATGATCAGTATATTCCTGGTTGTAGCTATATCATTTAAGTCGGTGGTACTGCCTTTTGTGGCAATGGTACCTATAATGATGGCGATTTACCTGAATATGTCATTCCCGTATTTTGCCGGGAATGAGCTTATATTTATTGCCTATGCGGTTGTGTCCTGTGTACAGCTCGGATCAACCATAGACTATGCAATTTCATCGACGGAGAACTATATTCAGTGCAGGGCAAAGGGCCTTGAAAAGAAGGAGGCTGCCATCAGGATGACAGAGTTAAGTTTTCCTTCGATTCTGACATCGGGTTTCATCCTTGTTGTATGTGGTTACGCCATAAGCATTATCTCTGCTATTCCGGCCATCGGACAGGTTGGACATCTGGTTGGAAGAGGAGCTATTTTTTCTGTTATCTTTGTTACAACTCTCATGCCTTTCCTTTTCAAGCTTTCCGACAGGCTTATAACAGGTACTTTTAAATCAAGACATGAAAGAAGAAAAGAAAAGATCAGGCAGTTCAGGCAGAGATTACATGAAAAAATTGCTGAAAGAAGAACTATTGACAGGGTGGAGGGGTGAAGATAAATGAGAAAACATTCCGCAAAAAAAATATTCAGGAGGGCCATAGCTCATACAGTACTTTTGAGCTGTTTGTCCACGAATATATTTTCAGCGACCATTACCGCCTTTGCAGCAGGTGCACATGCAGATGTGGATGAAACCATGTATGTGAATCTGGATTACTATGGTTCCGTAAATAAGGTTAATGTTGTAAAGGGGATAAACTTTAACGGTACGGAAAGTTATACCGACTTCGGAAAATATACAAATATCATAAATATGTCTGACGGTCAGAAGCCGGATTATAATAACGGTTCTGTCACCTGGAACAAATTCAATGCTGGAAAGTTTTACTTTGAAGGAACATTGGAACCGTCATCCGTGGAGGTGCCATGGACTTTTGATATAAGCTATAAGTTAAACGGTGTTGCAATGGATGCCGACAAGATGGGCGGGCAGTCCGGACTTGTGGAAATGGATATAGATGCATATCCAAACGATAAGGTTTCGGACTATATGAAGAACAACATGATGCTTATAGTTGCGGTGCCGGTTGATCTGCAGAAGTGTTATTCGGTGGATGCACCCGGGGCCCAGACTACTAATCTTGGACAGTACTCAGGAATAGTGTTTGCCGCCCTTCCCGGACAGGAGGGACATTTTGTCCTTCGTTTGGGAACCGAGAAATTTGAAACCGTTGGAGCCATTTTTATGATGAGCCCGGGAACCGTGGGAGATCTCTCAAAAATAAAGGATCTGAAGAAGATCAAGGATGATTTCAGGGATGACACCAACGCAATGCTTGATGATTTTGAGGACGTTCTGGACGGTGTTACCAATGTCCAGTCACAGCTTGATCTTACAAATCAAATGCTTGAAAACCTCCAGTCAGGTAAGGACAAGATACATAATAATGCTCAGGTTATATTCAATGGCAATGATGTGGCAATACAGGATCTTAGAGATCTGCAGAGCACATTGGAGCCTTTGAATGAGGATCTGAAGACCACACAGTGGATGGTCTATGACATTAACTCAAATCTTAATTACCTGGACAGTGACCTGATGGATGCAAGCTCAAAGCTTAAGACTCTTAATACAAGATTAAAGCAGCTTGGTAATTCTCTGAGTGGTACAAACCTTTCAAATCTTGACATTGATGAGCTTAAACCGAGTGCGAAGGATGCTATAGACAGCCTTGAGGATGTAGCCAGCGATATAAATAAGGCTACGAATAATGCCACAAATAAGACAAACAGAGACAAGATCAAAGCCAGCGCATCAGAGATAATAACTGATGCAGCTATTGATAATGCCCGTGATTACAGGGGCTACGATGAGGATTTGGATGAGAATGAAAGGAGCCTTATTTCTGCAGTTTCCGAGGAGCTTGGGGACAAGTTAAAGAGTATTGAGACTAAGGATCTTGTGGGGATACTGGCGGTTGCCAATGCAGATATATTAAGTTCCGATTCAGATGAAGTTAAGGCGAAGTACATCGCCTTTGTGAAGGCATACGGCAGTAAGCTTCAGACTGCTGAAGCTCCGCAGATTCTTCAGGCATCAGGACTTGATCCCCAAAAGGTTCAGGCCTATGCAGCTGTTATGACCGATGACGGTAACGCAGCTAAATACGGAAAGCGGGCTTCATATTATGCTAAGCACCTTGATACCCTCCTTTCCTTAAAAAACAGTGCCAAAAAACTGGCAAATGACACCGTTGCAACGGATCAGGAGATGAGCAGTCTTGCGGACAGTCTCTATGATCTTACCGATGCAATATCAAATCTTGAGACTGAAAATGGGAATTTGTTTGATTCCGAGGGTGCTGAGGAACTCATTGATTCCATAAACACCGTAATCTCAGATCTTGATGATATCCTTGATGATGGCGGTGCTGTGGCATTCCAGACAGCGAGAACGGTAAATACCGTAAGAACCACAATCGGAGATATAGACGGACTTATAGGTATCATGAATGCCTACTACGAAGACATTCAGAAAACCTTCGAAGATTCCGAGAATGTCATAGTTGAGATGGAGAAGACATCAGCAGACGCTGCTTCCGCACTCCAGAGAGTGAATGATACTCTCCGTTCTGCAGAGCCGGATTTCAGTAATGCTGCCGACGAGGGAATTGAGATAGGAAGACAGGCTGTTGAAAACACAGAGGATATTGTGGACAGCACAAAGCATCTGAAAAATACAGGCAGGAAGTTAAGGGATACCATAAACAACAAACTTGATGAAGAAGAAGCTGATAACAATTTCCTGAATATGGATCCCGATGCTCCCAAGGTTTCACTTACAAGCACGAAGAATCAGGAGCCAACCTCCATTTCCATTGTCTGCAGATCCGAAGAGATCTCTGCGGATGACAATGAGGCAAAGGTTCTTGACAGCGAAGTAAGTGAACCTGCCACAACATTTATGCAGAGGGTTATGGCTGTATTTAAAAAGCTGTGGGATGCCATCTGTTCTATATTTGGAATTAAGTGAAAAACAGTGAAAGACCTGAATATATAGTGGAGAAAGGGGAGTAAATGAAGAAAACCAAGATTAAATTAATCAGTGCTTTGGCTGCGGCATGTCTAAGCACTTCAATGACGTCCCTGGCTATGATAAAAAATGTAGAGATAAATGCGGACCTTGATTCCATCAATGAAGTTGACGCGGGGATTTGCTTCTTTCCCGATTACGAAGTTGAGGATGATGATTTAGAGGTTAATGTAGCAGCAGATACTACAAGCATTAAAAACAACAATCCTACAATTCCGGCAACAGTTAATATAACCATAACAAGTGATGCTGGAGCATTGGACGATGACCTTAAGATTTCCGGAACCGGCATAAGGTCAACTTATGTGGATATGGTTTCTGTGGATAATACAGAGGCAACGGGGAGACTTTTGGTTTATCCTCTTTATGAGCTGGTGGCTCCACAGAATCTAACCATAGACGCAGCAAATCAGCAGGTCAGCTGGAGTGAGGTTCCTTACGCCGGAAAGTATGAGGTAGTAATCACTTATCTTGATAAAAACGGAAATGAAAAGACGAGCCATGCCACAACAGAAAAGACGTATCATTCCATAAGTACTGCTTTAGCCAATGCTTATCTGGGAACTTTCGGAGTTGCAGTGAGAGCCATACCTACCGATGAGCAGGGATACCAGGATGCAGCAGTGGATCAAAATGGTATGGCAAGCTGGACCGGCTTTGATACAACATTTGCAGATGAATACGAGGTGAGGGTAAGCTATACGGGTACAAACGGAAAGAAGGTAACTACTAAATTCCGTACCAGGGATACTTATCATGATGTATCGGGTTACATGAATTCCGCCCAGGCAGGAACATTTAAGGTGACTGTCCGGGCAATACCTAAGAAGAATGATGCAAAGTACTATAATATCGCTTTTTCTGACTGGAGTTATGCCGGGAGTTATGCAGCAGACACCGGTGACTATGATATAGACGATAAATGGGAGTTCTTAAGTGATTATAAGGCTGCCGTTGAGGGGAACTTTGCAACAAATATAAAGAGCCGTGGTACATATAACAGTGCTGATCCGAAGACCATAGGTTCCGGAAGTGCCAATGCATCATGGAAGAGAACCGGTTACAAGTGGCAGTATATTACAGATGGTGTTGCTTTTAACCAGGGCTGGAAGCAGATAAATGGTCAGTGGTATTATTTTGACCCTGACAGCTACATGCATACCGGATGGCTTGAGCTGAACGGCGCAAGATACTACCTAGAATCAAAAGTCGGATCCTCTACCGGAGTAATGGTAACAGGCACACGAGATATTAACGGCAAAACCTACATTTTCGGTGATAACGGAATCTGTCTGAATTACTAGATGAGAATCAGTCATGTCAGAGCCGGAGGGCATTCAAATGGATGCCCTCCGGCTCTGGCCGTCCTATACTCGACTGAATAGTTATTATGTATCTCTGCCATAATTTATTATAATGGGAATAATGGTTAACATTCCTGATGATTAAGGATATACTATAATGACGTGAAAAATCAGCATTACCGAATGGTGGACATTTGTGTGGGATTCATATGATGGCACCGGATTAGGGAGTTTATGAAAATGAAGAACAACAGGCATTGGTTTTTAAAGGGGTTAAAGGATGGTATCCCTATAGCTATAGGGTACTTTGCGGTATCCTTTGCACTGGGATTTTTTGCAAGTAACGCAGGACTTACAGTGTTTCAGGCAACCCTTTCAAGTCTTCTTTGCAATGCTTCTGCAGGAGAATATGCGGGATTTGTAGGGATAGCTTCAAAGGTTTCATATCTGACTATGGCAGCTATGATAGCTATCGTTAATATCAGGTATCTCCTTATGTCGGCGTCACTTTCCCAGAAGCTGCCTGAGGAAACAAGCCTTCCTCACAGACTTCTTGTGGGTTTCTGGATAACTGATGAGATATTTGCAGCTTCAATTTCAGTACCTGGTAAACTTAATCCCTTTTACAGTTATGGCCTTGCCATAAGTTCTCTTAGCTTTTGGGCCCTGGGCACCTGTCTTGGAGCCGTTGTGGGCAATGTAGTGCCTGATAATGTGGTAAGCGCCCTGGGGGTTCTTTTATATGGTATGTTCCTGGCCATAATCATTCCTCCGGCCAGAGAAAACAAGATTTTACGTTTTCTGATCATCATTGCAATGTTTTCAAGCTTTGCTTTTTCAAAGCTTCCGGTTTTATCATCCATCAGTAATGCCATCCGAATAACTATTCTCACAATCGTGATTTCCGGTGCGGCAGCATTGATATTCCCTATAAAAGGGGATGAAGACAAGCTGGAGACCGGGGCAGATGTTTCTCATGAAGCAGGGGAGGTAAAGAATGCGCAGTAATTATATTTATATTTTTATCATGTTTGCGGTATCCTTTATCATCAGAGTGCTTCCTCTTACACTTATACGTAAACAGATAAAGAATATAACCATACGATCTTTCCTGTATTATGTGCCCTATGTGACACTTGCGGTTATGACATTTCCTGCCATTATGGAGGATGTGGAAAAACCGGTTGCGGGATTGTTTGCACTTATAGTTGGGATCATAACAGCATGGTTTGGAGGAGGACTTTTTCCCACGGCTGTTGCCTGCTCCGTTGTGGTGTTTGTTTTGGAATTATTTATTTAAACGATGAGTCATGAGTTTGCTTTGAGCCTTCGCGGCAGTTTGTGAAGATAATCACGGCAGAGACATTGGCGCATGAACTATGGAGGTAATTGATGACAGGATCTGATGGCGTTAAGAAGGTAAGGGATCCGGGGATAGATTTTATAAGAGTGATTGCCTGCCTTATAGTCATTGGCACACATGTGGACGTTATGGGAACAGGGGACTCCACAAAGCTCCTGATAAGATTATTGCTTTCGGACGGAGTAACGCTGTTTTTTGTGATCAGCGGATTTTTCTTTTTTAAAAAGGGGTTTAAGGAAACACTTAAACGCTCATTAACAAATATAGTGCTTCCCGGAATAGTGGTAATGTTTCTGACTTATCTGTTTTCACCATTCATCAGGGGGGAGAAAAGCATTATTCAATGTCTCACTTATCCGGAACTGGATCTCCCGGGATTCATCACGGATGTTTTTTCCTGGGGTGGAGGTATCCGTGAGAGCCTGGCAAGCCACCTCTGGTATATATTTACTTATCTTCAGCTGGTTCTCGCCTATCCGCTTTTAAAACCTTTATACACAAAAGATGACCGGTACCGTAAATACAGATGGTTCATAATGGTCTTTATATTTATCAATCAGATAATAATGGATCTCAATATGACAGGGCTTATCAGTCTTTTACCTGTACAGGTATCACCCTTTATGCTGTATACGACACCTGCCATGCTTCTTATGGCGGGGGCTGAGCTGTCCATGATGATGCCGGTGCTGAAAAAATCCACGAGGCTTAAGGAAGTCAGGATTGGTGCGGTTGTCGTCTTTGCTGTGACATTGGTACTGAGATTTGTTATGCAGAGGGAAGTATTCAGGCTTAACAGTACTCAGGATTTCTACATTTACTGGAACTGTGCTTTTGCCACAGTTGAAAGCATTAGTTTCATCATATTTGTTCTAAGTTTTGATTTTAGAGATAACAAGCTGATTCAGACTATGGCAAGAGCCGGAAAGTATACTTTCTATATATATCTGCTTCATTATGGAATATACCATATGTTATTTTTCAGAATGGGACCGGACTGGAGTTTGGGGCTCATAGACCTTAACAATGGCTACGATACCCTGCCTAAGGAGATATTACATATTCTGATACGTGTACCTACAGTGTTCATCCTTTCACTTGCTGCCAGTGCAGTGATAGTCAGGACCGGGGAGTTTTTTAAAACCCCAAAAAAATAGTTTGAAAAATCCTTTTCATCACAATTTGTGCCGACTGCTGAAGACGGCACGGAGATTAGTACGAAAAAATAACCGTCCGCTTAACAAGGAGCCTCGTGCTGAGGATTTTTGTTAAGCGGGCGGTTTGGACGTTTACTGCACCTTAAGTTCATTATATATATCACGCTTTGAAACGCCGCGGTCTTTTGCCACAGCCTTCATGGCGTCTTTCTCCGAAAGCCCCTGCTTCAGGTAGTGATCCATGTGATCCTCTAAAGGCATTTCATTCCATCTGGCTTCTGATTCCGCCTGGATATCTTCGGGATTTCTTCCTTCCAGGACAAGGACATACTCACCTCTCGGTTCCTCGGCCTCATACTTCGCTATGGCTTCTGAAAGAGTGGTCCGGATTACTTCTTCATGCTTCTTTGTGAGTTCACGGCAAAGAGAAATGTGCCTGTCTCCTCCCAAAGTATCGCAAAGATCCTTAAGCGTTGCCTTAAGTTTATGAGGTGCTTCATACAGGATCATGGTTCGGGTCTCAGTCTTAAGTTCCGAAAGAATCCTGGAACGTTCTTTCTTATCGGCCTTTTCTGTAGGCAAAAATGCTTCAAACGCGAATCTTCTGGTGGGAAGCGCGGACATGGTGAGAGCGGTGATGGCAGCAGCAGGCCCCGGAAGTGAAGTTATCTGAATACCGGCTTCAGCTGCCTGTCTCACAAGCTCTTCTCCAGGATCTGAAATACAGGGTGTACCTGCATCTGTTATGATGGCAATGTTTTTTCCGTTCAGCATATCCGAAACCAGAGTTTTTGCCTTATCGAATTTATTGAATTCGTGATATGCGGTCATGGGAGTATGAATGTCGAAATGATTTAAAAGCTTTATGGAATTTCTGGTGTCTTCGGCAGCTATGATGTCAACAGATTTAAGACAGTTGATGACTCTGTAGGTGATGTCATCAAGATTTCCTATGGGTGTTGCACATATATATAAGGTTCCCGGCATAATGTTATCTCCGATATGTTCTGTATTTTTTATCAGCATGACAGGAGCTTTTACTGATGTCATGACTCATATGCCCATCATAGCACATTAACTAGGATTTTTTTGCGCAAAGATTAAGATTTACGCACTATGCTTGCAATTATAGTTTAGCTCTGTTATATTACACTCTGTATTTTCGAGAGGCTCGTGAGAGTCTTTCGTTTTATATTTAAAAAAATTATAGGATAGAAGAGTTTTTGAGGAGATAGATTATGAAGAAATTTATTGCGATGCTTTTACTTGCAATAGCAGTGCTTTCAGTTGTGGGCTGTGGCAGTAAGTCAAATTCAAAACATGATGAGACTGCAAAAGAAAAGACTAAGGAAACAGCACCTGACGGAAGTATCATAGAAGAATCTACAGCAGAGGAAACAAACCCTGAAAACGGACTTCCTCTTTCAAAGCAGCCTGATCCCAATGCTCCTGTTTTAGATACAGTCGTTGTTTATGCCATGGTTAACGGAAGCATGTCACAGGTTATGGATTCAGTTGACGAACTTACAGAGCAGGCGCTTCTTGATAAGCTCATCGAGCTTGGAACTGTAGGAGCAACTACAAAGCTTGTCAGCTTCGAAACAGAGGAAACAGGAGAGACACAGCCTGCAGGTCCCGGAGCTACAGAAGGTCAGCAAACCATGACCATCAAGAAGGGTAAGCTTGTACTCAGCGATTTTGCAGCAGGCGAGAATTTCGATGAGGAAACCGCAAAGCAGGCTGTTGCAGATACATACGCACTGAACTATGAGCTTTCAGAGTGTGAAGTTACTATTCAGTAAATTATAAAAATGTGACGAGGTCTTCCTTTAGGGAGACCTCGTTTTTACTATGTGAAGTTATCCACCGGGCGTTGAGTCCGTTCAAATGATTCAGCCGTCAAAAGATTGAAAAAACCATAATACTCGATTGTGATAAGGGGTATGTGGTAAAATAGAAAGGTATTTTAAAAATTCAGGTGAGAGGAAAAGAAAAAATGAATTGTAAAAAAAGGTCAGGAATCAAAAATCATAAGCTGGTTCTAAGCTATGTTATAATACTTATCCTTTGCGTATGTATGTGCGGGGTTATAAGTTCAAAGGCTGCCGGCGTATCAGACGGAATAGGAGCATTGTCCAATGCAACTGGCGGGCTTCGGGGAGTATGGTTCTCATATATAAACTGGGATGAAATGCCATCGGATGAAGAGGCTTTTAAAAAAGAGGCAGACAAGGTGATGGAAACCATAGCGGCAAACGGCCTGAATGCCATTTTCTGCCATGTCCACAGCCATACGGATGCTTACTATAAATCGGATATATTCCCGGTTTCAAAGTTTCTCCACATAAATCCCGATAAATTTGATGCACTGGGATATATGGTGGATTCTGCACACAGGCACGGGATTCAGTTCCATGCCTGGCTTAATCCCTACAGAGTCACCGGGTCCATGAAAAAATGGGAAGAAGAGAAAGAGGATTCCATTTCCAAAAGATGGTATAACAATCCGGAAACCAACAGAAACGTTCTTTTATTTGACGGAAGCTATTACCTGAATCCTTCCAAAAAAGAGGTGCGTGACCTTATCGTTTCAGCTGTTCAGGAAGTTATGACAAAGTATGATGTGGATGGAGTTCAGTTTGATGATTATTTCTATCCGGGGCTTGGAACAGGGGCTGACACAAACTTTGATTATCAGGAGTATGTTGAATCAGGAAGTACCCTTCCTATATCGGAATGGAGAAGGGATAATGTCTCCGCCCTTATCGAAGCGGTTTACGCGAAGGTTCATGAGATAAAACCGGGTGCAGTGTTCGGTGTGAGTCCCGTAGCACAGCTTAAATACCTTAAGAGTAACAGAAGCTACTTTGTGGATATAGATGAGTGGCTTTCATCAGATAAGTACGTGGACTATATATTACCCCAGATCTACTTCGGCTTTGAGCAGAAGACCGGAAGCGGAGCGATATCTGACGCAGCCTATGAGGTATGCCTGAATGACTGGATAAATCTCATGGAAAAAAACAACAGCAAGGTAAAGCTTTATGTGGGACTTGCTCTTTATAAGTGCAATACCGACAGCTGGGACGGAAATGATATCCCCGAGTGGCTGAGATACAATGACATTCTGGCAAGAGAAGTGCTTACTGCCCTGGGAACCGGAAAAGTATCGGGCTTCGGAATTTATGCCTACCAGAATCTTATTGACGGCAAGGCTATAACAGAGGTGGAAAACTTAAGGAAAATATTCCTTGGGGCATGAAAATGGCGGTAAACTTGCTTTTTAAGAGTTCATATCTTATATTAGTTAAGTTAAAACACAGAAAAATGTTGATTTTTCAATGTTTTTCGGGTAAATAAGCAAATATATAATAAATCAGGTTACCTTTCATTCGGGTAACCGGAAAGAGTGAAACATGGAAAAGAAACCGTACTATATCACTACAGCGATAGCTTATGCTTCAGGAAAGCCGCATATCGGCAATACTTACGAGATCGTTCTTGCGGATGCTATCGCACGTTTCAAGAGATTTCAGGGTTATGACGTAAGATTCCAGACCGGAACCGACGAGCATGGCCAGAAAATAGAGTTAAAGGCTGAGGCAGCAGGTGTAACACCAAAGCAGTATGTTGATAAGACAGCCGGAGACATTAAGACCATTTGGGATCTTATGAACACTTCTTATGATAAGTTTATCAGAACAACAGATGAGTACCATGAGAAACAGGTTCAGAAGATGTTCAAGAAAATGTATGACAAGGGTGACATCTATAAGTCTGAGTATGAAGGCTGGTACTGTACACCATGTGAGTCCTTCTGGACAGATTCACAGCTTGTGGACGGAAAGTGTCCCGATTGTGGAAGAGATGTTGAGAAGGCAAGAGAGGAAGCTTACTTCTTCAAGATGAGCAAGTATGCAGATCGTCTCATGAAGCATATCGAGGAGCACCCCGAGTTTATCCAGCCGGTTTCCCGTAAGAATGAGATGGTAAACAACTTCCTTAAGCCGGGTCTTCAGGATCTTTGCGTATCCAGAACCTCCTTCAAGTGGGGAATCCCTGTTGATTTCGATCCAAAGCACGTTGTTTACGTATGGCTTGACGCCCTTACAAACTATATTACCGGTCTTGGCTATGATGTTGACGGAAACAACGAGGAACTGTTCAACAGGTTCTGGCCCTGTGACCTTCACCTTATCGGAAAGGATATCATCCGTTTCCATACACTTTACTGGCCGATCTTCCTTATGAGCCTTGATATACCTCTTCCAAAGCAGGTATTCGGACATCCATGGCTCCTTACAGCGGCAGGAAAATCACAGGAAGGCATCAAGATGTCAAAGTCCCGTGGTAATGTTATCTACGCTGACGATCTGGCAAAGCTTTTCGGTGTTGATGCCGTAAGATTTTTCGTTATCCATGAGATGCCTTTCGAGAACGATGGCGTTATCTCCTGGGAGCTTATGGTAGAGCGTTATAATTCAATGCTTGCCAATATCCTCGGAAACCTCGTTAAGAGAACCATCTCCATGAGCAATAAGTATTTTGATGGTGTGGTTGAGGATAAGGGTGTCACAGAGCCTGTTGATGAGGATCTGAAGACTACTATCCTTAATGCGGTTAAGACAGCAACAGAGAAGATGGATCAGCTTAGAGTAGCCGACGCACTCACAGCTGTTTTCGATATCTTCAGAAGATCAAACAAGTATATCGATGAGACTGAGCCATGGGTACTTTCAAAGGATCCTGAGAAGGCTGACAGACTTAAGACGGTTATGTATAACCTTACAGAGGCTATCAACATTGGAGCTTCTGTTCTCGAAAGCTTTATGCCTGAGACAGCCGAGTCCATCCTTAAGGAGATCAATGCTGAAAAGCGTGCTCTTTCCGATATGGATAAGTGGGGACTCTACAAGTCCGGTACAAAGGTAACAGCTGAGCCTGCAACACTCTTTGAGCGCAAGAAGGAAGAGGATGTTATGCAGGAGGTTGAGAAGATCGAAGCTGAGCAGATGGCTGCAGCAGGTGTTCAGGAGGAAAAGGCAGAGGAGGCTTCTACAGAGGAAGCTCAGGAAGGCGACGGAATGCCGGAGACCATCGATGAGAATGGTGACTGTGCTCCCGATACAAAGGTTTCAGATCCTGAAAAGAAGGCAGAGATAACCTACGATGACTTTGCAAAGATCGAGTTCCGCGTAGGAAAGATCCTTCATGCAGAGGAAGTAAAGAAGTCAAAGAAGCTTCTCAAATTCAAGGTTCAGGTGGGATCCGAGACACGCACCATCTTAAGCGGTATCAAGAAGGCTTATAAGCCGGAGGATCTGGTTGGAAAGCGTGTTATGATCGTTGCAAACCTTGCTCCACGTATGATCGCAGGTGAGGAATCACAGGGCATGATCATTGCAGCAGAGGATGATGACGAGAATATCGCTCTTATGACACCGATGAGCAAGATGCCTTCGGGCTCTATCATTTGCTGATAGAAAAATTTAAGGATTATGGCAAGACATCATAGTGTACTCAAGAGTACAAAAAAGAATATTGGTATTTCAGGTGGGACACTAAAGTTTTTGGCTGCTCTTATGATGACCGCATATTATTTTGCGGTCATCATTATCCATAACGGAAAACTTTACGGTTTTGTTGATGAGTACTATCAGATGGCCATCGCCACCGAAGAAGGAGCCTTATGGCTCAGATTATATGATTTTCTGGTAATATTCCGTCATTTCAGTTTCCCTATCTTTGCATTTCTCTTAGTAGAAGGTTTTATACATACTTCCGATTTCCGGAAATATTTCATCAGAGTTTTTATTGTTGCGCTTATCTCAGAGGTTCCTTACGATCTGTCATTTTACAACGAGACCTACAACTTTCATCAGCAGAATCCGGTGTTTACATTGGCAGCAGCCCTGCTTGTAATGTTTTTTATGAAAAAATGGTGGAAGCGGCCCCTTCTTAAATGGCTGGTGGTGGCTGTGGGATGCGGAATCGCATATCTCGGACGATTCCAGTATGGATGGTACGGGGTATTGGCAGTTTCTCTCATGTACAACTTTAACAGAGAGAAGATATTTCAGATGCTCGGCGGTGCTGCGGCTATTGCAGTGGGAAGCATATCATCCCGTTTCCTTCCGGTATTGAGCTTTATCCCCATAATGCTTTATAACGGAGAAAGAGGAAGGTTTGATTTTAAATGGTTCTACTATATTTACTATCCTCTTATGCTGACAGCTTTTTATGCAATGATCTATATCGGAGCAATGGTTAATATATGATAAAAGATGTTATGATTTTTGATTCCCATGCTCATATGAATGATGAGAGCTTTGAGGAAGACAGAAGCCTTGTTATAGAGAATCTTGGGAGTTCCGGAATCGGTTATTTCACTGAAATAGGCTTCGACATGCCATCAAGCCTTAAGGCGGTGGAACTGGCCAGAAGATATGACAATGTTTTCGCGGCAGTAGGTTTTCATCCCGACCACAGTGACAGATGCCGGGAGGAAGACATTATACAATTAAGGAAAATGGTCGAAGAAGACAGAGTAGGGGTCTCAGGAGTTAAGGGAGATTCCGGGCAGCGAAAGATAGTTGCCATTGGTGAAATAGGTCTCGACTATCATTACACCAGGGAAGGCATCGCTGAAAGGGCTTTGAAAGCAGGAAAAGAGGCTGCACCGGAGGAGCTTGAGGGTGCAGATCCTGAGCCTGAGATACAGAGGGAAACCTTTGGGAAGATGCTTAGGCTTGCAAGAGAGCTTAAAATGCCGATAAATGTACATTCAAGAGATGCTGCGAAGGACACCTACGATATGATCGTTTCCGAAGGAGGGTATGAAAACGGTGGTATAATACACTGTTTCGGTTATTCTCTTGAAATGGCGAAGCTTTATGTGAAGCTTGGTATGTGTGTGGGAATAGGCGGTGTTGTGACCTTTAAGAACTCCAGAAAGATAAAAGAGGTTGTGGAAAACATCCCGATTGAAAATATAGTTTTGGAGACGGACTGTCCTTATATGGCACCGGTGCCTTTAAGGGGAACCAGAAATGATCCGGGAAATCTTATATATGTGGCGGATAAGATCGCTGAATTAAAGAATATGACCTCGGATGAGGTTATACGGATTACCACGGAAAATGCAAAAAGGGTTTACAGGATAGGATAAAAAAATCCTCACGGATTCTTTTGGATTCCTGAGAGCCGCGTGGACAGAATAAAAAAAGAGGCAGCTTATACCGATATCGGAGATATGGCAAAAGCTGCATTATGTCAAATAAAAAGCTCCGGAGTTGAGTAGGTGGATCCACGTCACATGGGAGGATCCTCTTAGTGCTGCTACGTTCCCGTCCTGACACGGTTCGAGGGACCCATTGCGTGGGGCCCAAACAACCCCGAAGCAAGTTGAAGTATACATGAAAACGATGTAATTGGCAATAGAAGTCTGAAAGTAATCTTTTGAACTTAACCGGTGACTCAGGTACATGACAGGAAAAAATCTTCCCGCACCTGACACACGGAAGTATTGTTGTTTTAAAAGGAGAGGAATATAGTTATGAGCTTTACAAGCTTGTTTTTCGTAACAATATTCTTTCCGGCGTTTACCTTGATTTATTTCCTTATGCCGGGAATAAAACAAAAAAATATATGGCTTCTTCTGGCATCCCTTGTGTTTTACGCCTTTGGAGGCCTTAATTATCTTGTTCTGATCATAGCATTGGCAGCATACGCGTGTCTTACAGGCAGGATGATCCAGGGGGCTCTGGACAGAGCAAAGGCTTCAAATCCCGACTACGAAAAGGGAGATGAGGAATTTATGAGTCCTCTGGCCCAGAAATCTATCGAAAAGAATAAAAGGATTGCAAAGACCTGGCTGATCGCAGGTATAGTTGTTCTGGTTATAATCCTTGCGGTGTTTAAATACACAAGATTCATATTACAGGATGTACTTGCTTATAAACTTGATGGAAAGCTTGACGAAGAGATCCTAAGAATCGGTATGCCTCTCGGAGTGTCTTTCTACACCTTTAAGCTTATAAGTTATGTTTCCGATGTTTATAATCAGAAGACCAGAGCGGGAGATTTCTTCCATGTGCTTCTGTATACGGTGATATTTCACCAGGTTACTCAGGGACCTATCTCCAGATACGGAGAGCTTTGTACACAGTTTGATAAGAGAAAAGTTTCCTATGAGGGAATTTCAAACGGTATATGGAGATTCAGTATCGGAATGGCAAAAAAGACTCTGATAGCCGATCATTGCGGAAAGCTGTGTGATGTATTTCTGCCTTTGACTGAAAATGTATCATATTCTGTTTTCGGAGCCTATATGGGGTCGTTGTTCTACATGATGCAGCTGTATCTGGATTTCTCAGCATATTCTGATATGGCTATCGGTCTCGGAGAAATCCTGGGACTGGAATATCAGGAAAACTTTAACTATCCATATATCGCTGCCTCTGTCAGGGATTTCTGGAGACGCTGGCATATATCCTTAAGCAGCTTTTTCAGGGATTATGTCTACATTCCTCTTGGAGGAAGCCGTGTGGGTTTCGGAAGACTGATGCTTAATCTTTTTGCCGTGTGGGCTCTTACAGGTTTATGGCATGGCGCCAGCTGGAATTTCATTCTGTGGGGATTGTATTATTTTATATTTATAGTTATTGAGAACCTGTATCTGAAAAAAGCAGGTAAAGAGAAGAAAACCGGAGGGCTCAGTGTGATAATGGGAGCATTGGGACATCTCTATACCCTGGCGATAGTCTTTTTCGGATGGGTGCTTTTCAGAATAACGGACTTCCATAAGCTATGGGAAGTTATAAATGTAATGTTTGGAAGGAGCGGAAGAGCTCTTTATACAGCATCCGAAGTTCTTACCCTGAGGGGTAATGTTTACTTTGTGATTCTTGCCGTAAGCTTTTGCACCCCGTTATGGAAGAATATAGCATTGACAGTAAGGAAAAGGTTATACAGCAGCCAGCACAGAGAGGCTCTGGAAATGCAGAATCTCGAGGATGAAAGACAGCTTCATGAGCAGGAAGCAAAGGATCACGAGCTGGTTGAAAAATTCAGTTCAGAAAGTACCGGCATAATCGATGAAGTAAAGAAACAGGACATAGAAAGCCATGAACGAATGGTTACAAGACTTGAAAACCGCATCAAAAAAAGAAAAAACGAGCGTGTAATGAGGGAAACCCTGTTTTACGGAATGAGAACCATTCTAATGCTTATTTTTTTGTTCGTTTCGATTTTAGCTATGGTGGGAGCAAGTTATTCACCATTTTTGTATAACCAGTTTTAAATATCGTGAGGCAGGTCCAATGAGCCGATTGGATCTGCATCAGGTCTTATATTACGGCTGAAAATCAGTATTTATAAATGAGTGATAACACAAAACCAAAATCAAAAAAGAATAAGATCAGCAGGGAAATAAAGAAGAAGGTCTTTAAAAGCAACGGAGCCAGGCTTATGTCAGGTGTCGCCATGGTCGCCTTTGCAGGACTCTTTTTTGTGGGAACTGTGATTTCAAGACCGGATTACTCCGAGTCAGAGAAACGACCTCTTGCAAAAAGGCCTGCTCCGGAGATGCTTACTGTGATGAATGGAAAATTCTTCACTGATCTCAATAAGTGGTTTTCTGATACATTTCCTTACAGGGAGGAACTGCTCTCTCTGGAAGCCGGAATAGAGGACTATTACGGAGTGGGCGGAGAAGCCTATTATGGCAATAAGGCATCGGTGGTGGAAGATACCATACCGGAAACTGCAGAATCTCTCGCACCGGTGCTTCTTATGGAAAGTCCTGAGGAGACTGAAGAAGCTCCAGCTGAAACAGTCATTGAATTCGATGAGCTTATAGAAACCAATGAAGACGGAACTCTCAAGGTTGACACTACTCCAAAGGAAAAGGTGGAGATCGCGGGCGAACAGGCCGGAAATATCTATGTCAACAACAATAGAGGCTATGAGATCTTTTATTACAATCAGGGCGGTTCCGTTAAGTATGCATCCGTTATAAATACGGTTAAAGCTCTGTTCCCGGATGCCAATGTCTATGACATGCTGGTACCCAACAGCTTCGGAGTGGATCTGGATCCTTCTCTTCAGGAGGAGCTTGGATCAGGAAACATGCCGGATGCCTTTAACTATATCTACAGTCTGATGGATCCTTCCATACACAGGATATCCGTGTTTGACACCATGGTAGCCCACAAGGACGAGTACATCTATTATAATACTGACCATCACTGGACTGCCCTGGGTGCTTACTATGCTTACAGAGATTTTTGCATGGAGAAAGGCATTGAGCCCCATGAACTAAGTGATTATCAGTATGTGGATTATGAAGGCTTTTACGGAACATTCTATTTTGCCACAAACAGATCCGAACAGTTAAAGGCCAATCCGGATCATGTGGAAGCATGGATACCTTTAGGTACAAATGATGCTGTAATCACACTTGAGAGTGGTGAGGTGGTGAACAGCAAGGTCATAAATGATGTGACAGAAGCCAATGCGGGAAGAAAGTATAACTGCTTCATCAATGGTGATAACCCATTTACACAGATTACAAATCCACATATAACAGATGGTTCAAGCTGCGTGCTGGTGAAGGAGTCCTATGGCAATGCCTTTGTCCCATTCCTTGTGGATCACTATGAAAATGTTTATGTGGTGGATTACAGATATTATAAAGGTAACCTTTCTGACTTTATCACTGACCATGGTGTAAGTGATATAATCTTTTTAAATAATGTTCAGGCAATTACGGAAAAAGTGTCAGGAATGATTTTGAGTATTTTTTCTTAATTTTAATGTAGGTTGCAAAAAAGGAAGCTTTCATTTATAATTCTAGGGATTATGGATATAAAGGTTTAGTATACTCTTTTGCTGATTATACTACTGACTTAAGGAGATATATGGAACAGTTTATCATGAAAGGCGGAAAACCCCTTCACGGAGAAGTCGTGATAGGCGGGGCAAAGAATGCTGCATTGGGCATCATTGCCGGAGCGCTTTTAACAGATGAAGATGTTACGATAGAGAACCTGCCGGACGTAAGAGATATTAACGTTATGCTGGAGGCACTGAAGGAAGTCGGCGCCACAGTTAAACGAATAGACCGGCATACGGCTCTAATCAATGCTTCAGAGGTACAGGATGTTTCCATAGATGATGAATACATACGTAAGATCAGAGCGTCTTACTATTTTATAGGTTCATTGCTTGGAAAATATCACAAGGCCATAGTTCCTCTTCCGGGAGGCTGTGCCATAGGTTCGAGACCTATCGATCAGCATATCAAGGGCTTCAGGGCTCTGGGAACCAATGTTGAGATCAAGAACGGATGCGTTCAGGCGGATGCACCTAATGGACTTAAGGCGTCACATATTTACCTGGATGTTGTGTCTGTAGGAGCTACCATCAATATCATGCTTGCAGCGGCTCTTGCCGAAGGCAGAACTATCATTGAGAATGTTGCCAAGGAGCCCCATATAGTTGATGTTGCAAACTTCCTGAATTCCATGGGAGCCAATATCAAGGGCGCCGGTACGGATACTATCCGTATCAAGGGTGTAAAGAGACTTCACGGCACCACCTATGCGGTTATTCCTGACCAGATAGAAGCCGGTACCTTTATGTGTGCGGCAGCAGCTACCAGAGGCGATGTACTTATCAAGAATGTTATTCCCAAGCACCTGGAATCAATTTCAGCAAAGCTTATGGAAATGGGAAATACCATTTATGAGTACGATGAGGCGGTACGTGTCATCGGTGCGGAGGTACAGCATCCTACAGATGTAAAGACGCTGCCATATCCGGGATTCCCTACAGACATGCAGCCTCAGATGTCAGTTACCCTTGCACTTGCAGAGGGAACATCTGTGGTTACGGAATCTATCTTTGAAAACAGATTCAAGTATGTTGATGAGCTTGCCCGTATGGGTTCAAACATAAAGGTAGAGGGTAATGTTTCTGTTATAGACGGTGTGAAGAAATTTACCGGTGCCAGCGTCAATGCCCTTGACTTAAGAGCAGGAGCAGCCCTTGTTATTGCGGGACTTTGTGCTGAAGGTATAACAACAGTTAACGAGATCGGTTATATCCAGAGAGGATATGAGCATTTCGAGAAGAAGCTTCAGACCTTGGGTGCAGAGATATCTCTTGTAAATTCAGACAGAGCCGCGCAGAAGTTCAGGCTGAAGATCGGATGATACAGGGAAGATAGTGGTCTCATAGATTCCTGAAGACATGCATGCTATGAATAAAATATTATAATGCAGAAGGAGACTGGTGAGAGGATCAACAGTCTCCTTCTTTGTATTTTTTTGAAGGGGGTTAATTTTGGAAATAAAATATGTTGCGTTAGCATTATTTATCCTGATGTATGTGGTTATGATCGTGAAATCCGAATGGAAGTTATTTACGATCTGGGCGGTTGCAGCAGCCTTTGTGGTCCTTGGAATAATGCGGAGAGATTTTATGTACATTCTTTCCGTTGTTAACTGGAACGTTCTCATGATGATAGGCGGAACCATGTTAGTGGTTTTCTTCTTTATCGAATCGAAGATGCCTAACCTGATGGCAGACATCATCCTGGATAAATGTCCTAATGTAATGTGGGTGATCATACTCATGTCGCTCTTTTCGGGTGCTGTTTCGGCATTTATCGATAATGTTGCTACGGTTCTCATGATAGCGCCGGTGGGTCTTGCCATATGTAAGAAGCTGGACATCTCACCGGTATCCATGATCCTTTCGGTGGCTGTTTCATCCAATCTCCAGGGCGCTGCAACATTGGTAGGTGATACAACCTCCATAATGCTTGGTGATTACGCAAACATGAACTTCATGGAATTCTTCTGGATGAAGGGACGTCCCGGAATTTTCTGGGCTGTTGAGCTTGGAGCGATCATGACAGTACCTGTAATGATGTTTCTTTTTCATAAGCTCACCCAGCCGGTTGAGGCAAATGAAAAAACCGTTGTGGAGGATAAGTTTCCCACTATCGCACTTTGCGGAATAGTTGTATGTCTCATTATCGCATCTTTCATTCCGGATACTCCGTCAATAACAAACGGTGCCATATGTATGGTCATCGCGGTTATATGTCTGATTTACGATTACGTTACCAGGAGAAGCATTACAAATCTCAGACGTGCCCTTGCGTCAGTTGACTTCGAAACATTATTTGTTCTGTGCGGTCTTTTCGTGGTTATACGCGGAATAACCGATGTGGGACTTATAGATGATGCAGCAAAACTCATAGTAGATGCAGGCGGCGATAATCTGTTTTTACTGTACACCATCATTGTTTGGGGTTCCGTAGTGTTCTCTGCCTTTATAGACAATATTCCTTATGTTGCTACCATGCTTCCTATACTGACGGGTATAACATCCCTTCTTGGTATAGAGCCCTATGTGCTTTATTTTGGTCTTCTTACAGGAGCTACCCTGGGAGGAAACATTACACCGATAGGTGCAAGTGCCAATATCACGGCAGTGGGTATGCTGAAGAAGGGCGGTCATGAAGTGTCTTTTGGAGATTTTATGAAGATAGGGCTTCCTTTCACATTGGTTGCAGCTACAACAGGCTACCTTTTTATATGGGTTTTCTGGCATTGAAACAGCCGGTCAATATTTCACCATTTCAGATGATTTTGATGTATTGTGGATATATGGAAGCTCTGTAAATTATTAAAAGAATGTTAAAAAAATGTCAATTTGTATTGACAAGGAGAGATTTAGGAAATATACTATGTCCATAGATTGATAAAAAAATAACAAACGAATCAGAACAGATTCGTGAAATTATTTTTCAGAAACTATTGTTGCCACAGAAAAGAGGAAATCACATGAGTAAAGTAAAAAATCCGGAAGTTGTAAATGACATGGATTCATTGCTTCAGAAGATCCAGGTAGTTCGTGAGGCTCAGGAGAAGTTCGCGACTTACAGTCAGGAACAGGTTGACAAGATCTTCAATGCAGCAGCTACAGCAGCAAACCAGATGCGTATAGAGCTTGCGCAGATGGCTGTAGAAGAAACAGGAATGGGCGTGGTTGAGGATAAGGTTATAAAGAACAACTACGCAGCTGAGTATATCTACAATAAGTACAAGAATGTACAGACCTGTGGAGTTATCGACGAGGATCCTGCGTTCGGAACAAAGACAGTTGCCGAGCCTTTAGGACTTATCGCTGCTGTAATTCCTACAACAAACCCTACATCAACAGCTATTTTCAAGACATTGCTTTGCCTTAAGACAAGAAACGGTATCATCATCAGCCCGCACCCAAGAGCTAAGAAGTGTACAAGCCTTGCAGCAAAGATCGTACTTGACGCAGCAGTTGCAGCAGGTGCACCTGAGAACATCATCGGATGGATCGATGAGCCGTCACTGGAGATGACATCAGAGATCATGCATGATGCTGACTGCATCCTTGCTACCGGCGGACCGGGAATGGTTAACGCAGCTTATTCATCAGGAACACCGGCTCTCGGAGTTGGTGCAGGAAACAACCCATGTATCATCGATTCTACAGCCGATATCGAGATGGCAGTTTCCTCTATCCTTCATTCAAAGACATTTGATAACGGTATGATCTGTGCATCAGAGCAGTCAATAACCGTTGTTGCAGACGTTTACGATAAGGTAAAGAAAGAGCTGGAGTACAGAGGCGCATACTTCCTTAACAAGGAGGAGCGTGAGAAGGTTGGAAAGACCATCATTATCAACGGCTCACTCAATGCCAAGATCGTTGGACAGCCTGCATGGAAGATCGCTGAGCTTGCCGGCGTAAAGATCCCTCACGATAAGAAGGTTATCATAGGAGAGGTTTCAGATAACACAAAGGCAGAGCCATTTGCACACGAGAAGCTTTCACCGGTTCTCGGAATGTACAAGGCAAAGGATTTCGATGCTGCTATTAAGAATGCAGAGCTCCTTCTCATGGACGGAGGCCCCGGACACACAGCATCTATCTTTATTGATCCCAGAGAGACTGAGAAGATTCATAAGCACGCAGTTGCAATGCATGCCTGCAGAATACTTCTCAACATGCCGTCTTCACATGGTGGAATCGGTGATCTCTATAACTTTAAGGTTGCTCCTTCTCTTACACTGGGATGCGGTTCTTACGGCGGAAACTCCGTATCTGAGAACGTTGGTATCAAGCATCTTTTAAACTACAAGACAGTTGCAGAGAGGAGAGAGAATATGCTCTGGTTCAGAACACCTGAGAAGGTTTATTTCAAGAAGGGCTGTATGCCTGTAGCCCTCAGTGAGCTTAAGGACGTTTACGATAAGAAGAAGGTGTTCCTGGTAACAGACTCCTTCCTTGATCAGGCAGGATACATCAAGCCTATAACAGATAAGCTTCATGAGATGGGAATCGACTACAGAGTATTCTCTCATGTTCAGCCGGATCCTACACTTGCAAATGCAACTGAAGGTGCTGAGCAGATGGCACGTTACAATCCTGACACCATCATCGCATTCGGTGGCGGTTCAGCAATGGACGCAGCAAAGATCATGTGGGTTCTTTATGAGCACCCTGAAGTAAAGTTCGCTGACATGGCTATGCGTTACATAGATATCCGTAAGAAGGTTTACCAGTTCCCTAAGATGGGCGAGAAGGCTCTGTTTATAGCTATCCCTACATCTTCTGGAACAGGTTCAGAGGTTACACCGTTCGCGGTTATAACAGATGAGGAGACAGGAACAAAGTATCCTATCACTGACTACGAGCTTCTTCCTAACATTGCCATCGTTGACACAGACAACATGATGACACAGCCAAGAGGACTTACAGCTGCATCCGGAATCGACGTACTTGTACACGCTCTTGAGGCATACGCAAGTATGATGGCTTCACCATATACAGACGGTCTCGCACTTCAGGCTATGAAGAGAGTATTTGATTACCTTCCTACAGCCTACAACGAGCCTACAAACATCAAGGCACGTGATGAGATGGCTAATGCTTCCTGCATGGCAGGTATGGCCTTCGCCAATGCTTTCCTTGGAATCTGTCACTCCATGGCTCACAAGCTTGGCGCATTCCACCACATCCCTCACGGACTTGCAAACGCACTGCTTCTTAATGCTGTAATCAGATATAACGCATCAGAGCAGCCGCCAAAGATGGGAACATTCCCTCAGTATGAGTATCCTCACACACTTAAGAGATATGCTGAGTGTGCACGTTTCGTAGGCATTAACGAGAAGGATGATGCAAAGGCTGTTGAGAAGCTCTGCGAGAAGATCACAGAACTCAAGAAGACAGTAGGCGTTAAGGAAAGAATACAGGACTACAACGTAACAGAAGAAGATTTCTTAAAGACCCTCGATGAAATGAGTGTCAAGGCCTTCGACGACCAGTGTACCGGCGCTAATCCCCGCTACCCGCTGATCTCAGACCTCAAGGAAATCTACATGCTTGCCTTCTACGGAAAGAAGTACAAGAAGAACGACAAAACCCCTGTAGAGATACTTGGTTGCGTAAAGGAGTATACAGAGTAAAGTTCAGCGTCACGCCACCTTACTTTGATATTCAATACATGTTGAATCTTGTGGCAACAAGTTCATGAAGTGAAGCTGTGTGAGATCTATATCTCACACAGCCTTCTTTTAATATACGTGAATAATTCATCAGTAAATTGTTATCGATATGTGAGGAAAATGCAAGGGATGTGTGGCTAGGGCTGCGAACTGAAAGAACATCCTGCTCCTAATGTACGAACCAGATGCACGCCAGTGCAGCTGGGGCGAACATTAGGAGCAGGATGTTCTTTCAACTTCGTGGCCCGTCGCGCATCCCTTGCATTTTCCGTACCATTTCAAAACATACCGTTTGGTTATGTCTGCTATTTTTTATTTACTCTGAAGTTATATCGTGATATAGTATCTCATGTAAAGCAAACGATTCGGAGCCAATGGGGGCGCCTTTCAGGAAGAGGGGGCGTGGTCTGTCCTGGCACCGGATTTTTTTAAATTAAGAAGTATTTCCTGAAGGAGGAAAATCTTATGTCTTATGTTACAGAAGTTTACGAAAATTTAAAGGCTAAACATTCAAATGAGCCGGAGTTTCTTGAGGCTGCAAAGAGAATTCTTGATTCTCTGGATCCTATCGTAGAGAAGAACGAGGATGTATACAGAAAGAATGCTCTCCTTGAGAGATTTGTAGAGCCGGAAAGAATCATTACATTCAGAGTACCTTGGACAGATGACAAGGGTGTAAACCATGTAAATCTTGGCTATAGAGTGCAGTTTAACTCTGCTATCGGACCATACAAGGGCGGTCTTCGTTTCCATCCTTCAGTTACACAGTCAATTCTCAAATTCCTTGGCTTCGAGCAGATATTAAAGAATTCTCTTACAGGTCTTCCTATCGGTGGCGGCAAGGGTGGTTCTGATTTTGATCCTCACGGAAAGTCAGAGTCAGAGGTTATGCGTTTCTGCCAGAGCTTCATGACAGAGCTTTTCAAGTATATCGGTAAAGACACAGACGTTCCTGCAGGAGACATCGGTGTAGGCGGACGTGAGGTTGGATACCTCTTCGGACAGTACAAGAGACTTTCAAACCTCTATGAGGGCGTTCTCACAGGTAAGGGTCTCAGCTTCGGCGGATCACTTGCAAGACCTGAGGCTACAGGATACGGTCTCGTATATATCACAGACGAAATGGTAAAGGCAGCAGGCAAGTCTCTTAACGGAGCAACAGTAGTTGTTTCCGGTTCGGGAAATGTTGCACAGTATGCTATCCAGAAGGCAACCGCACTTGGAGCAAAGGTTGTTACATGTTCTGATTCTAACGGATACGTTTATGATCCTAACGGAATCAACTTTGACGTTCTCTGCCAGATCAAGCAGGTAGAGAGAGCAAGAATCAGAGAGTATGCAAAGAGAGTTCCCGGTTCAGAGTACCATGAGGGTGAGAGACCTTGGGGCGTTAAGTGCGATATCGCTCTTCCTTGCGCAACACAGAATGAAATCAACGGTGAGGATGCCAAGAAGCTTCTTGCCAACGGATGCTGGGCAGTTGCAGAGGGTGCTAACATGCCATCTGATTCAGATGCCATCGATGCTTACCTTGCAGCAAAGATCCTCTTCATGCCTGCTAAGGCAGCTAATGCCGGTGGTGTTGCAGTTTCAGCTCTTGAGATGTCTCAGAACTCTGAGAGACTCAGCTGGACCTTCGAAGAGGTTGACGGAAAGCTTAAGGATATCATGACAAATATCTACAAGAACGTTGCAGCTGCAGCTGAGAAGTATGGCTATGAGGGCAACTTCGTAGTTGGTGCCAACATTGCAGGTTTTGAGAAGGTTGCTGATGCAATGCTCGCTCAGGGACTGGTATAATATTACTTTTTGCTGATGGATTTGTGTAATGCCGCCGATCCCGTAAACGGAGTATCAGCAGGTATTATGATAGACTGATGCAGGGATTCTGAGATTGCTTGCAATTAAGAAACTGATATAGTAATATACGAAAGTCAGGTGTATTTAACACCTGGCTTTCATTGGTTATTCCCGTAAATGTAATTATCTTACATTTCTAAATGAAATCAATTGAGTTTCAGATTGGTAGACGTTCATTCTGTTGAAAAGCATTGATTTTTACGGGAAAATATAAGATTATTCAGATTGCAGTCTAAAGGGGTTATAGATGCATAATTTTCTGAAAACGATCGGATTTTCAAAAATACAAACGGACATGCAGCTTGAGCCGCTTTTGGAGCGTGCTGTTAATGACAAGTACCGGACTCTTATCATCAATGGTAACGAGGGTTCAGTCATTGAGCAGTATCAGCTTCCGGTGGCACCTTCTATGGGTATTGCGGTTGTGGGAGAGAGAACTCCCGACGGTGTTTTTCACAGGAAGTATTATTTTCCGTATATGAGATCCTATGATGGAACATTGACAGAAGCAGGATCTGTGGAGAGACATCTGGAAAAGGAAACTTATGCAGGAGTACTTGAAGACTTTAAGTCAGGTATCACACTGATTTTTTATGTGACCAACTCAGTACAGCTCAGAGAACTCCAAAAAATGGATATGCGTGTAAAAGCAAGACAGGCATTTCTTACAGGACTTGCCAGCGACGGAAAGATCCTTTTACCGATAGAGAAGAAGGATGAAGATCCTGAAGCAGTAAAAAGACAAAGCAATGAGCGCAGAAGACTGTTTGAAGCCGCAAGGCAGGGAGACCAGGAAGCAATTGATACTCTTACCGAAACGGATATCAATATGTTTAACGAGCTCCATCAGCGCATAGTTACAGAAGATTTATACAGCATAGTAGAAACGACATTCATGCCGACGGGTGTGGAGTGTGATATATATTCCATCCTTGGAGAGATAGTTTCTCTCAGAGTAAAGGAGAATGTTTACACCCATGAAAATGTGGTGGATATGAAGATCAGCTGCAACGACTGTATCTTCCATGTTGCCATCAATGAGTCGGATCTCGTGGGCATCCCGGCTGTGGGAAGAAGATTTAAAGGAAAAATATGGATGCAGGGCAATCTTGAATTCATTGAGAATGATTCGGATGGTCAGGCTGATGACGATAACGCAGATGCTGTGGGATAACACCACAGCATCTTTTTGTATGTCGGGCATGTCGTCAATCTGTGGTAAAAGTCCACAAGGGACGTAGTTGCCAGCGAATCCCGGACCGAATCCCAAGGTTTACATCGCGAGATGTAGGCTGGAAGAAGGGATAGCGAAATCGTAAATCCATTGGGATGGTTCTCGCCGGCGAGAACTGTCCCTTCCGGCTTTCAGTGATACACTTGATTTAACGATTTATCATTGCATTGAGCTAAAGCGTTATGTATAATCAGACAGAAACACGTTAAAGGAAATACGTTGGAGGAAAACATGGTTCTTTCACAGATAATAATAGAATTACTGGAAGGTCTTGCCGTATCGGTAAGGATTTTTTTGATAACACTTCTTTTCAGTCTTCCGCTGGGGCTTGTTATAGCCTTTGGAAGGATGTCGAAGAATAACATTATCAGCAGCATAACAAAGATATATATATCCATAATGAGGGGAACCCCTCTTATGCTTCAGCTTTTTGTTGTGTATTACGGACCTTACTATCTCTTTAATATAAAGCTTAGTCCCACATACAGACATTCTGCTGTTTATATAGGCTTCATAATCAATTACGCTGCCTACTTCGCTGAAATCTACAGATCAGGAATACAGTCAATGCCTGTCGGACAGTACGAGGCTGCCACACTTCTCGGATACAGCAAATTCCAGACCTTTGTGAGGATCATCCTTCCGCAGGTTATCAAACGAATCCTTCCGTCTGTTACCAATGAAGTTATAACACTTGTCAAGGATACCTCCCTGGCCTTCTCCATCTCAGTAATGGAAATGTTCACAAAGGCAAAGGCATTATCCTCAAGTCAGACCTCCATGACACCGCTTATTGTTGCGGGATTGTTTTATTATGTGTTCAATTTCGTAGTGGCGTTTCTCATGGATAAGGCAGAAAAGAAACTTGACTACTATAAATAAAAATTCGGATTTTTTGTGAAAATCTGATATGCATCCTCGGCCCTTAAGTAGACAAAAATTTTATGGGGCGATGAACTCAATAACGGAGATAATAAAATGAATCTTTTGGAAATGGAGCATGTGAAAAAAAGCTTCGATAATCTGCAAGTATTAAGAGATATCAGTCTTGAAGTAAAAGACGGTGAGATAGTATCCATAATCGGACCCTCCGGTTCGGGAAAGTCTACACTTTTAAGGTGTGCAACCCTTTTGGAAACAATGGACTCAGGTACACTTAAGTATGAGGATACTATAGTTGCCGAGAATGATCCCAACGGTAAGGCTGCATATGCAGATAAAAAAACCATAAGAAAAGTAAGTTCCGTATTCGGACTCGTTTTCCAGCAGTTCAATCTGTTCCCGCACTGGAACGTTATGCAGAATGTTACTGATGCAGTGATAAATGTTCAGAAAAAATCAAAAGCCGAAGCCGAGAAGATCGGAATGGAGCTACTGGAAAAGATGGGCTTAAGTGATAAAGCAAACTACTATCCATTTCAGCTTTCCGGAGGACAGCAGCAGAGAGTAGCAATTGCAAGAGCTCTTGCCCTTAATCCAAAAGTCCTCTTCTTCGATGAGCCCACCAGTGCACTGGACCCCGAACTTACCGGCGAAGTTCTGAAGGTCATTAAATCTCTGAAGGATCTTAAGATCGCTATGGTCATAGTAACCCACGAAATGTCCTTCGCCAGAGACATTTCCGACAAAGTTATCTTCATGGCCGACGGAGTAATCGTCGAGCAAGGCTCCGCCGAAGAAGTCTTCAACTCCGAAAACGAGCGCATGCAGACCTTCCTCGGCCGATATAAGGATATCCTGTAAAGTTGTCGTATTAAATGTTTAGCACATTGACTGCATATTCATATTCTTCACAATTAAGTCAAAAATCTCAAAGTGCCTGTTCTTGATGACTGAAAATTTGGAATTATCTGATATGAGTCAAAGCGCTATTACGGGAAGCAATTGAAATGTGGAAAACCATTATGAATGCAGATTTTATGAAGGTGTAATTCAGTTTAATTTACGTTTATTCCACATAAAATGTGGAATAATTTGCATAATTGTGGACAACTATGTGGATAAAAAATGTTGCATAAAATGTGTGGATAAAATTTGTTAATATAATCAATTGTGAAAATGAGAAAAAATTGATTAGTGACGTATTTAAACCTAAAAAGTGCAGATGTCAGAGAATAATAAACTCTGACATCTGCACTTATTTTTTTAAATAAAAAGAAAACGTGAAGAAAATGCAAGGGATGGGTGGCTAGGGCTGCGAACTGAAAGAACAACACGGTCGGAATGTACGGCACAGATGCACGCCAGTGCAGCTGGGACGAACATTCCGACCGTGTTGTTCTTTCAACTTCGTGGCCCGTCACCCGTCCCTTGCATTTTCTGTACCATTATATAACCAAAAACTATGGCAAACTTTCAATTTTTATATATAATTGTTGTGTAATGTATTGCCACATTCCAAAACCTTAGATATACTCTTTAAAGTTTTGGACAGACAGCGGAAACGCTGTAAAAATTCATAGGAAGCTAAACGCTTCAAGCCAGGAGGAGAAGAATGAGGAAATCTATTTCTTTAGTTATGGCTGCTTTAATTGCGGCATCAGCACTTGTAGGTTGTGGATCATCAACACCTGCAACTGAGTCAACAAAGGCAGCACAGGAGACAACTGCTGCAGGAGCAGAGGGAGAGAAGAAGGAAGCTGTAGAAGCACCTGCAGATGCAAAGGACGTAGACGTGCTTAATGTAGCATTCGTTCCATCACGTGAGCCGGACGAGATCGTTACAGCTACAGAACCCCTTAAGGAGATGATCAAGAAGGAGATGGCTCCTCTTGGTTACAATATCAAGGATGTTAACATCACAGTAGGAACAAGCTATGAGGCTGTTGGTGAGGGACTTGCTGCAGGAACTATCGATATCGGATTCATCCCCGGCGGTACCTACGTTCTTTATGATCAGGACGCAGAAGTTCTTCTTACAGCTACAAGAGACGGTCTTTCAATCGACAGTGACAGCGCAAAGGACTGGAACGATCAGAAGCCTACAGAGGCAGTTGAGAAGCAGGTAACATTCTACCGCGCACTTATCATTGCAGGACCTTCAGATAACGGTAAGGCTGTTGCAGAGAAGGTAAACAACGGTGAAGAGCTTACATGGGAAGACCTTGACGGTCTTAACTGGGGTGTAATGGGACCTACATCTTCAGCAGGTTACATTTATCCGGCACTTTGGATCCAGAAGAACTTTGGAAAGAACATCACAGATCTCGCACATGCTGTAGAGTGTGATTCATATGGTACAGCTTTTGCACGTCTTGCTCAGGGACAGATCGACGTACTTTGCACATATGCTGATGCACGTCGTGATTATGTTGAGAAGTGGAATGCTGAGTATGCAATGCCGAATTCAATCTGGGATGACACTAATGTTATCGGTGTTACAGAAGGAATCTACAATGACACTATCTCAGGTTCAAGAGTATCTGACGTTATGATGGATGAGGATTTCAAGGCTGCATTCAAGCAGGCTATGATCAACATCGGAAGCACAGAAGAGGGTAAGGAGATCATCTCTATCTACAGCCACAAGGGTTATGTAGAGGCTAATGACGCTGACTACAATTCTGCTCGTGATGCTCAGAATCTTATCAAGGAACTTCGTCTTGGTCAGAACTGATAAAAGCGGTACACGTTAAAGATTCGGAAAGTCCGCAGAATGCTTGCATTCATGCGGACTTTCTTTCTTTGTAAAATTGAGTATCAGGATTAGCGGGACATAATGATAATTACTGAATTCGACTAATTATTTATTATTTTTTATCCGATATTAGATGTGAGTGCTTAACGATTTAAACATTCACATGGAACATTGGGTTAAATAAACAATTTTATTTCATAACAGGAAAAGGAAATAACCATGATAAAGTTTGAGGATGTAGGAAAAAGATACCCAAATGGCTATGAAGGCCTGAAGCATATCAATCTGGAGATAGAGCAGGGCGAATTTGTTGCCATCATCGGTTTGTCAGGAGCCGGCAAGTCAACATTGATCCGTACCATCAACCGTATGCATGACGTAACAAGCGGAAAGCTTACTGTGGATGGAACTGATGTTATGACGCTTTCAGGAAAGAGTCTTCGTCGTTTCCGCAGAAAGATAGGTATGATCTTCCAGTCTTTCAACCTGATAACACGTACTACTGTTATCAATAATGTTCTTACGGCATTCGTTCCTGATATGCCATGGTTCCGTTCTGTTTTCGGTATTTACAACCAGGATGAAAAGATGAAGGCGCTGGAAGCCCTTGATAAGGTAGGAATCCTTGACAAGGCCTTTGTCCGTGCGGATCAGCTTTCCGGAGGACAGCAGCAGAGAGTTGCCCTTGCAAGAACACTTGCACAGAATCCTGAGATAATCCTTGCGGATGAGCCGGTTGCGGCACTGGATCCCGTAACTGCAAATCAGGTTATGGATGATTTCACACGTATCAACAAGGATATGAACATAAGTATCCTTATCAATATCCACCATGTAGACCTGGCTCTCAAGTACTGCTCAAGAGTTATAGGTATCAATGCCGGTGAGATCATTTATGACGGACCTGCATCAGAGGTTGATAAGGAAGTCCTCGATAAGATCTACAAGGGAGGACGGGAGGATAACGAATGAGTATTTACGATAAAATCTTCCCACCTAAAAAGTATACTCTGGACAACGGAAAATCAGTGGAGCAGAAGAGCTCCAGAGCACCAATTTACGTTATCCTTGTACTTATTATGAGTTACGTTTCCATAAGGGTAACAGGCTTTGATCCGGCTACACTTGCAAAAAGAGGCAATCAGTTTTTTGTAATCTTAAACCGTATGTTTCCGCCTGAGTATGGATATTTCAAAAATATAGTTAATCCGATCCTTGATACAGTAAAGATGTCTCTTCTCGGTTCAGCGCTTGGATCTATTTTATGTTTACCATTTGCAATGCTGGCGTCCACCAACATTTGCAAAAATCGTTTCGTAGTTGCGACAATGAGACTTATCTTCAGTATCATCCGTACACTGCCTACACTTGTCAGCGCACTTATAGCTACATTTATATTTGGTCTCGGAACCATAGCCGGAACCACAGCCATTGCGATATTCTCATTTTCTTACATCGGAAAGATCATGTATGAGGAGATTGAGACTGTGGATATGGGAGCATTTGAGGCCATGGAAGCCATGGGCTTTAACAGAACCGAAGCCTTTATACATGCCATAGTTCCGCAGGTTATGCCGGCATTCCTTTCAAACAGTCTCTACAATTTTGAGGGTAATGTTCGTTACGCTGCCGTACTTGGTTACGTTGGAGCCGGTGGTATCGGTCTCATTCTAAATGAGCAGCTTGGATGGAGAGAGTATCCCAATGTCGGAATGATCCTTCTGGTACTCTTTGTGACTGTATTTATCATCGAGTCTGTAAGCCGCTATGCGCGTAAGAAGCTTGTTTAAGGAGGTGCTCGTATGGATGAAAGAATTGTAAAAGCATATGAGAGCCGTCCCAAGGACTGGATCTGGCAGCTTGCCATAGCTGTTATTGTTATAGGACTTCTTATATGGAGTCTCGGTGCCATGGAAACCTCAGGCGCCAGTGCAAATGGCGGAAAAATGGCCATTAACATCCTGAACGGTATAATTCACCCGGATCAGGAGCTTTTGTTCAATCTTACAAAGGAAGGCGTTCCGTACCTCCTTGTGGAGACTATCTGTATAGCCTTTATGGGAACGGTTGTCGGTGCCATTTTTTCAGTGCCTCTGGCATTTTTATCCGCAAGCAACCTGACACCAAAGCCGGTTGCATTTATCGGACGTATACTCATCATGATAGTACGTACTGTGCCTGCATTCGTTTACGGACTTATGTTTATCAGAGTTACAGGTCCCGGACCCTTTGCCGGTCTTATGACAATGTCTGTGACCTCCATAGGTATGGTTTCCAAGATGTATATCGAAGCCATCGAGGATCTGGATACAAAGATCCTGGAATCACTGGATGCCATGGGATGTTCAACCTGGCAGAAGATACTTTACGGTATCCTTCCGCAGCTCATGCCGAACTTTGCATCAACGGCTATTTATCGTTTTGATATAAACCTCAGAGATGCAACCGTTCTTGGTCTTGTTGGTGCCGGTGGTATCGGTGCACCGCTTATTTTTGCCATGAATGCATATCGCTGGAATGAAGCGGGTTCTATATTGATCGGTCTTGTGGTGCTGGTTCTTATCGTAGAGTGGATCAGTACAAAGATTCGTGTTAAATTAACAAGAGGTTAATAAAGATGGGCGGAGAGTTTTCTCCGCCTTTTGCTGACTTATGATACGAAGATAAATATCTTATGTGATATCCGGACCAGTTCCTATGCCTTCAGGCTATGCCGTATAGGAAACTATCCATTTGGCACATATATAGATAATGTTTTTGGAGAATTGTAAATGAAAAGCTTTGAGATTTTTTTTACTTCTGATACTCATGGAAAGGTCATGCCGGTGGACTATGCCACAGGTAGTAAAAAAGACTGTGGACTTTTAAATGTCGCCCGGGATATACAGAAAAGAAATGCTGAAGTATCCATCGAAAATGGCAGTTTGTTGACTAATGCGCCGGAAACATACAGAACCGTAAGCATTGAGGAAAACAAAAGGTTTCTTAAAGAAACGGAAGTAACTGTTGAAAAAGAGATACTGGTAATGGACGGAGGAGACAGTCTTCAGGGAACTCCGCTTATAACAAACTATCTGGAGAATCCACAGAAGTTTTCCTGCCATCCTGTGGCTGAGGCTTTTAACGCCATGGGGCTTGATTTTTACACCCTGGGAAATCACGATTTTAATTTCGGCTACAATGTTATACGTGATTATGTTAATGCCATGAACGCAACTCTCCTCATTGCCAATGTGGAGGATCTCCGGGGTGAGATAAGACATAAAAGATTCGTTATATGTACTCTTCCGAATGGCCTCAGACTTGGTATCACAGGCGTTGTTACAGATTACGTAAATGTATGGGAACAGCCGGAAAACCTTACGGAGCTCAGGGTTAAGGATGCATTTGAATCCGCCTCAAATGTCTATAAGGAGATGAAAGAGGCGGGATGCGACATCACTATACTGATATATCACGGCGGATATGAGGAAGATCTGAAAACCGGCAGGAGTCTTACTGACAGCAGGGAGAATATTGCCTGTGAAATGTGCAGGAAGCTTGATTATGACCTTATGCTTACGGGACATCAGCATATGTCTGTGTCGGGACTTGATCTTTACGGAACCTGGAGCGTTCAGCCTTCAGCCAATGCAGAGGAATTTATCAGTCTTAAGGCAGAGTACAGCGAAGACGGAAAAATCAGTTTTTCTTCAAAACTTTTGAAAACAGGTTCTGAAACTGATGAAGTCGCCAAAGAAAAGATAATGCCTTTGGAAGAAAGCACTGAAAAGTGGCTTGATGAGACAGTCGGAGAGTTTGATAAAGAAATAGAGCCTGAAAATAAACTTGAGATAGCTCTTCACGGAAGTAAGGTTGCAGCTCTTTTTAACCAGGTGCAGCTGGAATCGGTTGAGTGTGATTTTTCCTGCACCAGTCTTGGAAATGGCGAAATAGGCTTTAAGAAGAATGTAAGCATAAGAGATATTTATGCGGCATATACATTTGCCAATACCTCAGTGGTGAAGGAAGTTACAGTGGATATACTTAAGGAAGCTCTGGAAAGATGCGCACAGTATCTGGAGCTTGACGAGGAAGGAAAGCCATACATTTCGGATGTTTTTATGAAGCCGAAGATCGAGCATTACAATTATGATTTTTATGCGGGGCTTGATTATGCTTTTGACCTGAGAAAGCCTGTAGGCAGCAGAGTAGTACGTTTAAGGAAGCTTGACGGAACCCCTCTTCAGGAAGGTGAAACCTACCGTCTTGTTACTTCAAATTACAGAGCCACCGGAACCGGAGGCTATGAGATGATTGGCAATGCTAAAGCAGTGTACGAGGATCCCGACAATGTTCAGGATCTGTTGGTGGAGTACATAAGGAAACATCCGAAACTGACTGTTCCGGATAATTACAGGTTTGAAGTAATATACTAAAAAAACACCGATCAAGATCGGTGCTTTTTCAGAACTCCGTCGGGGAGATGATGATTAGTTTTTTCAAATCCCCGACAGAGAGATGTTACTCAGTGTTTTCAGATTTCCGATAGGGAGATGTTAATCCGTGTTTTCAAATCTCTGTCAGGGAGATGTTAATCCGTGTTTTCAGATTTCCGTAATGGAAACATTGCCAGATGATATTTATATCAGAATATCAGCTGATTCCTGCAGCTGTCATTCTTGCAAAGGCATAGCCCATAAGGGACTTCTTCCAGACATCGTAGCCTTCTTCGGTAAGGTGCATAAACTCGTCACAGCAGTATGCCGGATTCAGATCACCGTTTTTATTGGCGAGAGGATCACCGACATTCACATAACCCCAGCCATAAGTATTGGCATATTTTTGCATTGCAAGATTAAGTTTTTTGATATTTTTACTGGTGTATGGCCCGCCGCTTTTACCGGGATACATGTAGCTGGCACCGATGATAGTGACATCTGAGTCAGGAACATACTCTTGAAGAGTCTGGATAAGCTTAACGTAGAGCTCCGGAGTATCATTCCACTTCTGATCCTTGTATCCGAAGTGAAGATAAATATGAGTGGTTTCTCCGGGGTGAAAATCTTCGGCCAGGAGCTTAAGGGACTCCCATACCGGATGTTTTACACCTTTATATGTAGGAGTGCCGGGATCTTCTATAGTATCGTCAAAAGCAGAATGAACGCAGAATCCGGGACATGCCAGATACAGGAAATTTCCCATTACAGGATCAGAAGGATACTTAATGGCCTGATATCCCCAGCCGCAGCCTATGGAATCGCCAATGATAACGGAATTTTTGAAATATTGTTTCAGAAGCTGGTTTTGATGTTCAGTGGTAGTACCGGTAAAAGTATATACTCCAGAAGGATTGGCAGCAGCCACAGAAGCAGCTACGGAAGGGTCACCCACAGCTTTAGAGGGTGTCATGGCGAGGAGGGTTCCCTGGGCTAAAGCAGAAAGACTCTGTGTGACCATGATGCCGGTCAAAAGCAATAGTGTTGCAAAACTTTTTTTGAAATTGATTCTCATAAATACTCCCTTGTAAAAGCATGTTTTTCGCCGTTTATTTCTGACAAACAGATCTGATTGGTGCTTCTTATAGTTCTGTTTTTTGAAGCCTGAATATCCGACATACAGAAGCATGTCGGATCGGCTTTACTGTTAACGGTAATGATTTTTTTATGTGTGCTTAGTACAATTCTAACAGATAATAATAATTATATCGAATTTTTCGAAAATATGTATAAGTTATCGGCAAGAATTGTAAGCACTCTTATGGAAATAGATTTACAATTTATGAGATAAATCCGATATAATAAAAGTCACTGTAAACAGATTATGATTTGCATATGTTCATATAGCAGGGTTTCCATCCGATTGGTGTTATGAGATATATGTGGAAAAGGAGATGTAATGAAGAAAGTCAGACTTTATATTGCAGGAATATCTGCTGTACTTTCATTAAGTATGACAGTTCCCGTATGGGCAGGAGTTGCCGGTTACGGGATTGATGTCAGCAACATGGAAAGCAATATGATGGGGCCGGGACCTATGGCCGGAGAGACCACAGGTACTGCTGTAAATGAAGTTTCTGGAACAGAATCAGGTGATACCACAGGTACTGCTGCCAGTGAAGCTGCAGGAACGGTATCAGGCGAGACCCCGGGAGCTGCTGCCAATGAAATTGCCGGAACGGTATCAGGCGAGACCCCGGGAGCTGCTGCCAGTGAAGCTGCAGGAACGGTATCAGGCGAGACCCCGGGAGCTGCTGTCAATGAAATTGCCGGAACCGCGGTCAATATAGCTAATTCTGTTTCAGAGAAATGGGCGCAGAGAGATGTGGCCTATCTTACAAATGATGAAATAGAAGCTCTTCGGAACTATTTCCAGGGATCTGTCATCATCGGTGATTCAGTTGCAGAGAATTTCCAAAGATATAACATGGCCGGTGGGGCAGGGGACGTTGTAAGTGATAGTTTCACTTCCCTTGGAGTCGCAGGTTACAGTATCGCAAATGCTCTTCTTCCAAATGACGGAAAGAATATCCATCCCATGATCCAGGGAAAGAGATACAGACTTCCCGAAGCCATCGGCATGATCGGAGCCAAGCACGTTTACAGCTTTTTCGGCTACAAGGATCTTGCGGATCCCAATGCTGCCAATAACTACGAAATTCTCCTAAAAGAGATACAGGCCGCGAACCCGGGAATAGATATCAATGTCATCTCCACCACTTATATGACTGCAGCCTACCAGAAGACCGGTTACAACAATGACTCAGTCCGCATGCTTAATGCAGCCATGAAACAGAAATGTGCCGAAAACGGATGGACCTTCATAGACGTCCAGGAAATAATGAGCGACGGAAACGGAAACCTCCCTGACAGCTGGAGCATAGACCAGAAGATACACTACAACTACCAGTACTACATCTACTGGGTAAATGAAATGAAACGAGCAGCCCTCACCAAGCTCGGAATGTAAAAAAAATCCCATCTGCCAAATGGCAGGTGGGATTTTTTTGAAATTTAGTTATCGCTAGCATCATCCTCAGAAAGGGTGAATGTAAATCTCTTCTTGATATCCTCGTCGGATGCAAGGTACTCATCATAGGTCGTCATCTTATCGATGAGATGACCATCAATGATCTCAAAGATACGGTTTGCGGTTGTCTCAACAACCTGGTGATCACGGGATGAGAAAATGATAACACCCGGGAAGTTCTTGAGACCGTCATTGAGAGCTGAGATAGACTCCATGTCAAGGTGATCGGTAGGCTCGTCAAGGATGATAACATTGGAACCTGAGATCATCATCTTACTGAGCATACATCTTACGCGCTCTCCTCCGGAAAGGACATTAACTTTCTTTAAGCCATCGTCGCCCTTGAAAAGCATTCTTCCAAGATAGCCGCGGACAAACTGAGTATCCTTGTCAGGGCTGTACTGAGTGAGCCACTCAACGATGGTATCCTCAGACTTGAACTCTGCTGTGTTGTCCTTAGGGAAGTAGGACTGGCTTGTGGTTACGCCCCACTTGTAGTCGCCGCTGTCAGCCTCCATCTCACCGGAAAGAATCTGCATAAGGGTTGTCTTTGCAAGCTCGTTGGGACCAACAAGTGCGATCTTATCTGTACGGTTTACGATGAAGGAAATATTATCCAGAACCTTTACGCCGTTAATGGTCTTTGTAAGATTCTTAACCTCAAGAACGTCATTACCGATCTCACGGTTTGGCTTAAATACGATGTAAGGATACTGTCTTGAAGAAGGCTTAATGGTATCAAGCTCGATCTTCTCGAGAGCACGCTTACGGGAAGTTGCCTGCTTTGACTTGGAAGCATTGGCAGAGAAACGCTGGATAAATTCCTGCAGCTCCTTGATCTTCTCTTCCTTCTTACGGTTAGCTTCCTTCTGCTGGCGAACGATAAGCTGTGAAGACTCAAACCAGAAATCGTAGTTTCCTGCAAATACTGTGATCTTGCCGTAGTCGATGTCCGCAATGTTGGTACATACCTTATTAAGGAAGTAACGGTCGTGGGATACGACGATGACGGTATTCTCGAAATTGATAAGGAACTCTTCAAGCCACTCGATGGAGTTGAGATCCAGGTGGTTGGTAGGCTCGTCCAAAAGAAGGATGTCAGGATTTCCGAAAAGTGCCTTGGCAAGGAGAACCTTAACCTTCTCTGATCCCTTGAGCTCATTCATAAGCTTGTAATGAAGGTCTGTACCGATTCCGAGACCGTTAAGCATGGTCTCTGCATCAGCCTCAGCATTCCAGCCGTCCATCTGAGCGAACTCTGCCTCAAGCTCGGCTGCTCTCATACCATCCTCATCTGAAAAATCAGGCTTTGCATAGATGGCATCTTTTTCCTTCATGATGTCATAAAGACGCTGGTTTCCGCGGATAACAGTGTCGATAACCGTGCAGTCATCGTACTTGAACTGATCCTGCTCGAGAACGCTTAAACGCTGTCCCGGAGTCATGGTGATCTCACCGCTTGTGGGCTCCAGAGCGCCGCTCAGGATCTTGAGAAATGTTGACTTACCTGCACCGTTGGCACCGATGATACCGTAGCAGTTTCCCTCGGTGAACTTGATATTAACATCCTCAAACAGTGCCTTCTTGCCTACACGAAAGGTAATATTGTTTGCTGCAATCATTCGCTTCTCCTTTTCTGATATATATTATGTAAAAAAAGAGTGGCCATTGTAGCCGCTCTTAAATGTCATTAACCTTAGGCATTATATCCGAGACACCGCATAAAAGCAAGGTATTTAAAGGGTATAAATCTGCATAAATCTGTAATAATAAGTAAAATTTATTTGGTTAAGAATATTGTATAATGAAAAAAACATAAGTGGAAGGTGAGCGGGTAACAGGTAAAACGCGAATAATTGGTTTTTGTTATCAGAGCTGATCAGATCTACATCCGTATTTCAGAAATAAACAGGAAAAACAAGAGTATTTATATTAGAGAATGAAGAAAGGGTAATGTATGAAAAACAATATATTAAAGAAAGCAGCGGCATTGGCGCTTAGCAGCATCATGACTGCCTCCATGAGCATACAGGCATTGGCATTTTATAACACACCGGAGAGTATAAAGGGTATACATTCATCTCACGTAACAATGGTTCATGATATGGTGGATCTGGGATGCAAGCAGGTTATTTTCCAGTTCAATGCAAGCTTCCTGAAAGATGAATTTCAAATGCAAAGCATTGACGCCCTGGTAGATGAATATGATGCAGCAGATCTTACTGTTACTATAGGTGTCATGAATGATTTCCAGCCTAATGATGAGTTACTGCCTGTTGATATGGCGGTTTCAAATCTGTATCAGTTTAATACTTTAACTGAAATGGGAATACACAGAACAGAAGAGGTGGCCAATGCCCTGGCAAACAGATATAAAGATAAGATATCCAACTGGGTCATCGGAAATGAGATCAACAATCAGGTTCAGTGGAACTATCTCGGAGTGTCGGATATAAATAAATATGCCAAGGCTTATGCGGATGGTTTCCGCATTTTCTATAATGCCATAAAGACCTATAATCCCGATGCGAGAGTTTTTATCCCCTTTGATTATAACTGGACCATGTCCGGAGGAGATATGTACTATGCTTCGAGGGATCTTTTAAGTTATCTCAATATGTATCTTGCAGATACAGACTATGGCATAGCATGGCATCCTTACCCTCAGGATCTTACAAATCCTGATTTCATGAATACTTCACCACTGGCAACAGATGATGCTGATTCAAAGATTGTTAACCTGAAGAATCTCCATGTTCTTACCGATTACATGCAGAATCAGGAAATGCTGAGTCCCGAAGGAAAGGTGAGACATCTGATTCTTTCAGAGCAGGGATTCAGTTCCATAAGAGGTGAAGAGGCCCAGAGCTGGGCAATCATGCAGGCCTGGGAAAAGGCCAAGGAGAATCCTTACGTTGAGGCATTCCTTCTGAGCCGTCTTGTGGACGCTCCTGTGGAGGCGGTTCAGGGCTACGCCTTCGGTCTCTGGAACTCAAACGGAGCCAGCGAGACACCTACAACAAAGAAGCAGGCCTGGTACTACTATCAGGCGTTGAACTAATTACGAGCGGTCAAGCATCCATTTAAAGCCGAGTCGCTTCGTCGGAAAAATCTAAAATCGGACCCCTAAGAACCACTAGGCCCTCGCCAATGTCAGAGTTCTCTTTATGACAACATCTGACTTGGCGAGGGGGCTAAGGAAAAAGTGAGCCAAGTGGTTCTAAGGGGTCCGATTTTGATTTTTCACGACTCAGCTCAACGGTTTTAAATGGATGCCTGACCGCTCTGGTCTTTATATTCCGGTTGAACTGTTGCAGGTTATTACAGCAGTCCCTGTTTTACGAGCTTTTCCAGTTCTTTCATTTCTTCTGTGACCCACTTGTCTTTGTGGTAGAAGATCTGACGGTACATGGTCATGCTGAAATCTGTAGGTTTGATTTCCTTGAGTTCACCGTTGTGGATACATTCCTGTACGGAGAAGGCCGGAAGGAAGGTGATGCCTTTGTTTTCCTTAACAAGGCGGATGATGACCTCAGTGTTTCCGGTTTCGAAGAAAGGACGGATCTGCATGCGGTCTGCGGCCAGATCCTGCTCGAGAGCATATCTGTAATTGGAGTCCTGCTCTGTCAGGAAGAAAGGAAGCTGCAGAAGGTCATTCATATGAACCTGTCCGGTTTTTGGGTCTTCTCCGGGGATTTCCAGATCCGGGCTTGCCACAAAAATGATGGGTTCCGGTTCCTCAAGTATCTTTATCCAGTTAGAGTCATAAACACGTCGGTCGAGGAAATAAACCATATCCACCAGGTTATGCTCCAGCATATCTATAAGCTCTTTAGGTGAACCTGTTTTTATTTCCAATGTTATCTCCGGGTGATTGTCATAGAAGTATTTCACCACATTCGGAATCTTATAGGTAAGAAGAGATTCAAGTGAGCCTATACGAAGCTTATGTTCCTGCATCTGGGGATTTCCGAGGGCTGTGTGGACATCATCAACCCGGCGGAGGATTTCATTGGCATACTGGAGAAACTCCCGGCCCGGAGGGGTGAGGACAACGTGTCTTCCCACTCTGTCAAAAAACTTTGTATTGAATTCCTGTTCAAGCTGACGTATCTGAATAGTAACCGCAGCCTGAGTATAACCAAGGGACTCGGCTGCCTTACTGAAACTCTGCATTTCTACTATTTTAACAAAAGAATTTAGCTGTCTTATTTCCATAATATCTCCATTCCGCCTCTTTCAGCCGGCGGTACAAACAGTGATGTAAAGTGTTTTTCAAATTATCTCCATCACTTCAATAAAGCATGGAATAGTATATATAAAAAAAAGAGAGCTATCAATCTTTAAATAAAAAATATTTATTAAAAAATTAATAGTTTTAAATTGGATTTTTATTCAAAAAAACCTTGGTTCTCACTATTGACGATATAAAAAAGTTTGTTAAAATAGTAAAAAATCAAACGAGGGATTTTAAAATTAAGATGAAGATACTGATTAAAAGGTCATTGTAAATATCTATCAAGCACGCAAGGAGGGAATATTTCCTCCTAAGCGTGCTTTTTCTTTGTAATGACTAATTAGGAAAGGGGTTAATAAATGAGTAACGAAAAAATCAAGATTGGAGAAGAAGGTATCTATGATGCCAGAAAGCTTGGAACAGGAAAGGTATTGATCCTGGGATTCCAGCATATGTTTGCGATGTTTGGATCAACTGTTCTGGTACCACTGCTCACAGGACTCAGCGTGTCGGCAACATTGCTCTGGGCAGGTCTTGGTACACTTTTGTTCCACCTTATAAGTAAGAAAAAGGTACCTGCATTTTTGGGATCATCCTTTGCATTCCTTGCAGGATATGCAGCAATTGCTCCTAACGGTGAGCCCGATCTCCTTAGATATGCATGCTTCGGTGTAGCCTGTGCAGGTCTTGTTTACCTTGTACTTGCCACTGCTTTCAAGGCCTTCGGTGAGTCAAAGGTAATGAAATATTTCCCGCCTGTAGTAACCGGCCCTATCATCATCGCAATCGGTCTCAACCTTTCAAAGTCAGCTATCGAGAACTGTGCTTCCAACTGGCCTATCGCCCTGGTAGCTATCTTCATAGTTGTTATCTGTAATATCTGGGGACGCGGAATGGTGAAGATCATCCCTATCCTTCTCGGTGTTATAGGTTCATATCTTGTTGCTGCAGTTGCCGGAGTTATCGATTTCTCACCTGTTTCTGAAGCTGCATGGTTTGGACTTCCTTTAAATTACAGCCGTACAGTATTCTCACTTTTCACTGACGGAACCATGGACACTTCACTGCTCATAACTTCAGTGATAACCATCGTGCCTATAGCATTCGCAACCATGATGGAGCATATCGGTGACATCTCAGCTATCTCTTCAACAGTAGGAGAGAACTTCATCAAGGAGCCGGGTCTCCACAGAACACTTACCGGTGACGGTCTGGCAACAGCTCTTGCTTCTCTTTTCGGAGCACCTGCCAATACAACCTACGGCGAGAACACAGGTGTGCTTACACTTACAAAGGTTTATGATCCTATGGTTATCCGCCTGGCTGCATGCATTGCTATCATCCTCAGCTTCTGCCCTAAGTTCGCAGCTCTTATCGAGGTAATGCCGGCGGCTACAGTCGGTGGTATCTCACTGGTTCTTTACGGTATGATTTCTGCTGTCGGAATCAGAAACATCGTTGAAACAAAGGTTGATTTTTCAAAGACAAGAAACGTCATCATCGCTGCACTCATCATGGTTCTTGCCATCGGAGTCAACTACTCCAGCGCCGGCGCCATCATCATCCCGCTTGGAGCTATAACGATCAACTTCTCAGGTATCGCAACAGGTTCACTTGTAGGTATCATTTTGAATGCCATCCTTCCCGGTAAGGATTATGCCTTTAAGGACAGCGAGCCTAATGCTACAGGCGTTGACCTTGAGATCGCCCAGGGTGAATCCCTTGTCTGGCAGCTTGCCAAGAAGGCAGGAGCAAAGAACATGGTTGAGGATGGTTCTGAGAAGTCAAAGAACTAAGACGATAACCAAAGAATCGAAGTGCTCACAGATCATTCTTAATCGGATACTGCTTTCATAGCAGCAATTCGGATATGAATGGAGCTCGACATTTACACTTCAGATTAAAAAATCTTTAAAGATTTATGAGGACCGGTTTTATACCGGTCCTTTTTTAGTATAATGAAGCGAGGGGTATAATTCGACGGGGACTGGATGGATAGGATAATGAACCGTCCCCAATGGATAATGGGGGAGATCATTGGATAAGGATAACGAAATTAAAAAAGAAAATCTCAAGAATGATCAAAAAAATACTGTTAAAAAGCCCAAAAGGAAAAGGGTCCAGGTAGATTCTGAGTACCAGTGGGAGAGTCTTCATCATAAATCCATCAGGATGAATGAGAGGAATGTTAATCAGAATCTCCATGGTGAGCATGAAAAATCTCATAAAAAATTACGGCTTACAGAACATAAGATGATGGTAAAGTTTGCCATCGGCAGTATCATTTTCTTTGTTTTTCTGCTTTTCTGCATTTTCCTGGGGAAGAGAATCAGATCCGGAATCAATGAGACACAGGAGGTCTCGGAAAGCAGCAGTACAGCGGCAGATGAGAACACTCCTACAGGAGATGAATCAGAAGAAGAAACCACAGCCTCAAAATATCTGATCGAAGAGAACGTGGCGCCGCCCAATGACATTGAAAACCTCGATATCATCGGAGGAAACGGAGAGCTTATAGGCTTCTCCTTCCCGGATCAGCAATGTGAAAAGTGGATGCTTATGGAGAAGCAGATTGATAAGGTGCTTCATGCTTCCGGATATAATGCAGACTTTAAATATGCTGTGGAGCAGCCTCTGGAGGAAGGCCCTTCAGTGGAGGGATTCCATAAAGATAAGCTGGTTAAAAAGCAGATTGAGGATATCGAAGAGCTGGTAAAAGAAGGAGCGGGGATCATATTTGTGGCCCCCGGGGATGTTTCGTCGGAAGCCCTTGCAGCGGAGCTTACACAGGTGAAAAACTCGGGTATCTATGTTGTCGCCATCGATCATGTACCCATGAGAACAGACGGTGTGAATTTCCTTTTTGGATGTGATGACTACCATGTGGGTGAAACCATGGGTAATTACATCGTTGATGCGCTGGATCTCAAGCATGCTACAGCGGAGGAGCCAAAGACCGCGGAAATCTTTACGGGAGACATGTCGGATGAGACCCTGTACTTCAGGTTCCCGGGTCTGATGGAAGCATTGTTTCCGTATATCGATTCCGGAGCCCTTGTTATACCTTCCGGGCAGATAGAGCTTGAGCAGGTGAGTACATTGGACAACAGTGAGTCTGAGGCCTATGAACGTATGAAGGAGCTTCTTGCCGAGGTTTATACCTCCGGAAATCTTGATGCTGTTATATGTATTGACGATGTGCTTGCGGGAGGCGTATCCAGGGCGATGGCTGAGGCCGTTATGGACGGCACATATGGAGGAACTATGCCGGTCATAACCGGAGACGGTTCAAGTGAAGAGGCTCTGGACAGGATACTTCAGGGAAAGCAGTCAATGTCTGTATTTTACGATCCTGCGCAGTATGCTTTCAGTATAACGGAGCTTGTGGATGACATATATCACGGCACAGAGATGGAGATCACGGACGCTGAGATGTACCAGAACGGGGCGATTGTGGTGCCCGCTATCGAGTTGTTTCCTTTAGTTGTGACGGCTGAGAACTATGAGGATATGATAGTGGATACCGGGTATCTGCATGCGAAGGCGTTGTTGGATTGATTACATATCCGAAATAATGTCTTTGAGTCAACTATCAAGTGATGATCAATTGACTTATAACTCGAAAAGCGGAGGATGGGCCAAGCAAGAGCAGGGTTCTGTATGACTCAAATCACGAGAAATGAAGAATGGGTCAAGCAGGAGCAGGGTCCTGTATGACTCAAATCACGAGAAATGAAGAATGGGTCAAGCAAAAGCAGGGGTTTGTATGACTCAAATCACGAAAAGCGGAGAATGGGTCAAGCAAGAGCAGGGTTCTGTATGACTTAAAACACGAAAATCGAAGTATGGGTCAAGTTTGGCTGAATTTTTCTCAGCAGGAACCAAAGGGTGATGTTATAGAGAAATAAAATATCCTATGTTATACTTTTTGGAGAAAAAGCAAATTTAAATGTTTCAGTTCATCCGTCACCAGGGTTCCGGATGAGCTGCTACATTAAAATAGAATTTATAGAATGGAGATCAGTTATGAAATTAGTAATCGGAAATGATCACTCATCGGTAGATATGAAGAATGAGATAAAGGAGTATCTCGAGGAGAAGGGAATTGAGATGATTGATGTTGGAACCAATTCAACAGACAGCTTCAATTATCCGATTTCAGGATACCGTGTAGGAAAGATGGTTGCAGAGGGAAAGGTTGACGGCGGCATCGCAATCTGCGGAACCGGCGTAGGCATCAGCCTTGCCTGCAACAAGGTAGACGGTGTTCGTGCCTGCTGCTGCAGTGAACCCTATTCTGCCGAGATGAGCAAGCGTCACAATAACGCAAATGTTATATGTTTCGGCGCAAGAGTTATCGGTATCGAGACTGCTAAGCAGATCGTTGATGCCTGGTTAAATTCAAAGTTCGAGGGCGGTCGTCATGAGACCCGCGTTAATATGATCATGGAGATTCAGGATACACAGAAGCTTAAGGCAGCAGAGGAATAAATAAGATCCGGAGGGCATCCATTTTAAACCGAGGCACCTTCGCAGAAAAAATAAAAAAAATTCCGACTCAGATAAAGAAAGGATCCTTTCGGATTCTTTTTGAAATGCAAAAGTCGCGCAAAATCAGAGCTTTCATAGAGAAAATCTCTGATCTTGCGCGGCTTTGTGCATTTCTATGACCTTTTGGCCTTATAAAATCAGGCCTCGTCTCCTATGAAGTATATAACTTCTCCACCCTCAATGGTTAAGAAAACCAGCTCATTTTCAGGGTCATCGGTTATAAACTGTAAACACAGTTCAACGTCACTGTAACCTCTTTTATTCAGTTCTTCACGACAATCATTAACGATATCGAGCCATGCAGGAATGGTTTCATCACGGAATGGATCAACATCGATATCATCGATGGTGGTTATGCCTTCACGCCAAACGTGAATATAGATTTCATCAGGATCATAAGTTATTTTATGAGCGCAGCCTTCATCGTTCCAGGCTTCGCTGATAGTATCGTCAACGTAGTATATTGCATTTAAGAAATCTTCGTTTTCTGTTTCTTCTGCAGCTTCTGTTGATTCCTCTGGAGCTTCTGTTGATTCCTCTGCAGCTTCTGTTGATTCCTCTGGAGCTTCGGTTGCAGCAGCAGTTTCTTCTGTGACTGACTTCTCAGTTGTGATCACGCCGTTGTTGTTTTCGGCCTTGAAACTGTATTCCTTTGAATTCCCGTCTGTATTGACAGAAAAATTGACTTCCGAAGTTGACTTACGTTCTACGGAACAACCGGAGAGCGCAAGCATAGCTGAAGCTGCGGCTATCATAGTAAGTAACAGTGTTTTGTTTTTCATAATAATTATCCCCTTATTTAAAAAATTTATCACACTATATCATGTATTATATAAAATAGAAATGAAAAACACAAAAAATATTGAGAAGAAAAGGGACAAAGGGTAATAGTTCAGTCAGTGAACCAAGGGGACGGAGTTAGTGGTCCATCGGTTGAACTGTTACAGGTGACAGTTTAGTCAGATTTATAAATCTATACAATCCGTCCCTTTATCCCGGACTCTTTTAAAGCCTCCAGGAAGGTCTCTCTGTTTAAACTTGCGATCAGTTCCTCCGGGAAATGAACTTCCTCAAGGAGGATCTTCGTCTTCTCAAAACGACCGATAAGATTTGAGACATGAGCATCGGTGGCGATGGAAACCTTGCAGCCTTTCTCGGCGCAGATTTCAAGAAGCTCCTTGCAGCGGCTTCTGGTTATGCTGTCCTCCGCCTCGCTGCCAAACTCGAAGCTGTGTTCATTAACCTCCAGAAGCTTGTTGAGACTCTTTGCAGCGTCAACGATAGCTCTAAAATCCACATCGAGACCGCTTCTTCCCAGGTGACCGAGGATGAATACCTTCTCATCCTGGAGCGCCTTTATATACATGTCCGTAAGCTGAGTTCTGCTTGCCCCTTTTGTAAATGCCTTTCCATGAATGCTTGCGATTACATAATCCATTTTTCTGGTAACCAGCTCATACAGATTTGTGGGTCTTATGGGATCTCCGACGATATTTTTGTCGATGCTGATGTCTTGTCCGAACAGTCCTCCATCAAGATTCACTATATCTACCTCGCAGCCTGAGAGAAGTGTCACGCCCATCCATTCCTTTGGCCAGATGGTTGGAGAAGTTGCAAGGTACTGATAGTTTTTGAGATTAGTATATTCCGGCCAGAGCATTTCTGAAAAATGGTCTGTGGATGTCAGAAGCTCTATTCCGTTTTCTTTGGCCTCGATAACATTTTCCTTTATGGTTGAGTAGGCATGCCTGCTGTATAAAGTATGTGTATGTGTGTCACATTTTATATCGTACATAGTTTACCCCCTGAATCAAAAGATATAACAAACATATAACACGGACCGGCAAAACAGCCCGATTTTATGTTACTATTCTGACTTTGTGGCAAAAGCCGCTTATTACTGGTAGAATATGCTTGAAATCATAACACAGATATAATATTTTTTTAAGGCACATAATGACCAAAAACATTCGCTTATAGAGGAGATCAATATGTCAGAATCTTTGGTTTCAAACGGAAAAATAGTTTTAAAAAAGGGTGAGGGCCGCACCATCAAGGCGGGCGGAGCCTGGATCTTTGATAATGAAATCGACCGGTATGAAGGTGAATATGAAAACGGAGATATCATCACCGTTTCCGACTTTGACGGCTTCTTCATGGGCTACGGTTTTATAAATCACAATTCCAAAATAAGAGTTCGAATGCTTTCAAGATGGAGAAAGGAACCCATCGACAGAGAGTTTCTCCGGGAGAGAGTGAAGAATGCCTGGGACTACAGAAAGACCGTGGTTGATACAAGTTCCTGCAGAGTCATCTTCGGTGAGGCTGACTGGCTTCCGGGACTCACAGTTGATAAGTACGAGGATGTGCTGGTGGTTGAGTCATTGGCACTTGGAATCGACAGACTCAAGGAGATGATACTTGAGGATCTGGTTGAGATTTTGAAGGAAGACGGCATTAGCATAAGAGGAATCTATGAGAGGTCAGATGCCCCGGTCAGAAAGAAAGAGGGCATGGAGCCGCACAAGGGGTTCATCGGGCCTGAGTTCGATACTGATGTTCTCATCACAGAGAATGGCGTTAAGTATATGGTGGACGTTGTAAACGGTCAGAAAACCGGATTTTTCCTCGACCAGAAGTACAACCGTCTCTCTATCCACAAGCTCTGCAAGGGCAAGAAGGTGCTGGACTGCTTCACCCACATGGGAACCTTCGCGCTCAATGCCGGAATCGCAGGAGCAGCTTCCGTTGAGGGCCTCGACATCTCTGAGCTTGCGGTGCAGCAGGCTACCGCCAATGCTGAGAGAAACGGTCTTTCCGATACAGTTCACTTCCGCGTGGCTGACGTGCTGGATGAGCTTCCGAAGCTCAACAAAGCCGGGGAGAAGTATGACGTGGTGATCCTCGACCCGCCGGCATTTACAAAATCAAGAGAAGCTACAAAGGCAGCTATCCGCGGCTACCGCGAGATAAACATGCAGGGAATCAAGCTTGTTAAAGACGGTGGTTACCTCGCTACCTGCAGCTGCAGCCACTTCATGACTCCTGAGCTTTTCACAAAGACCATCGCCGAGGCAGCCAACTCCGTTCACCGCCGCCTCCGTCAGGTAGAGTACCGCACCCAGTGCTCCGACCACCCGATCCTCTGGGCAAAGGATGAAAACAGCTATTATCTTAAGTTCTACATCTTCCAGGTTTGTGATGAGAAGTAATTTAAAAAGGTTTCACAGAAACCAGTGGGGACGGTTCTCTCCGGAGAGAACCGTCCTCACTGGTTTACCCAAGAAATTACAAAAGTAAACCCTGTTACATTACGATAAAGGACTCTCAAAGCTTCATTTTTCGATTCAAGTCTCACATTTCTCCGATTCAAAACCTGATATTTCTCCGATTGAAAACCTAATATTTCTCCGACCAAAAGTCTCACATTTCTCCGATTCAAAATTGATTTTTTCTCCGATTTAAAGTAAAATTTTGAGGAAGGAGAAGCGAAACAAATGAAAAAAAGACCGTATATAAACAGGCTATTTGACGGAATTTTGGAGTTTGCCCTTAAGAGTAAAGGTGCAGTCGTGATTGTCGGTCCAAAATGGTGTGGAAAGTCTACTACAGCAAACAGATATGCGAAGACAGTAATAGACCTGATGCCTCTTGAATCAAGGCATGAATTTATTGAATTGGCAGAGATATCTCCGTCCAATTTTTTAAACTATGGACCTAAGCCTCTGCTGATTGACGAATGGCAACATGTGGCATTTATCTGGGATCAGGTAAAGTACGAAGTCGATAAAACAGGTGAATTTGGACAGTACATTCTGACAGGAAGCGTTACTGACAAAACCAGATCTGATATGGATGACGAGAGCAGCAGACATACGGGTAATGGCAGGATCATTCGAAAGATGATGAGGACTATGTCTCTTTTTGAAACCGGTGACAGCAACGGTACAGTATCACTTATTGATCTGAAGAACGGTAAATTCTCAAAGGCAATGTCAAATAAGGATATAAATGACTACGCTTACTACATATGCCGTGGAGGGTGGCCGATTGCCATTAATAAAGACAGGGATGTGTCGCTGGCACAGGCAAGGGATTATTACGAAGTAGTTGTAACTGATGACATTTTTTCGCTTAAAGATATTCCCCTCAAAAGAGATGAGCAAAAAGCAAGGAAGCTGATGCGTTCCTACGCCAGAAATGTTTCTATCGCTGCAACAGATACGACGCTTCGTGATGATTGTGCAGGAGGCGACGAAACCTTTGATAAAGATGTTTTTGCAAAGTACCTGAATGCACTTCGCAACCTGTATGTTATAGAAGAGCTCCCTGCCTGGAACCCCAATCTTAGAAGCCGAACTGCTATTAGGACAAGGGAAACCAGACATTTTACTGATCCATCTATAGGTGCGGCGGCACTTGGAATAACGCCTGAAGGTATATTTAAGGACATAACAACATTTGGTCTTTTGTTCGAATCATTGGTAGTACATGATCTCAGGGTATATGCGGATACTATAGGGGCAAGGGTCTATAAATACAGAGATTCCAAAAAAAGAGAAGCCGATGCAGTCATACAGTTTAATGATGGTACATGGGCTTTAGTAGAGGTAAAGCTTGGCGGCGAAAAAGATATACTTCAGGCCTCAGAGAACCTTATAAAAATAGCTGAAGATATCGACTGGCAGAAGTCAGGAAAGCCGGCATTTTTGATGGTAGTAACAAAAAATAAGGTTGCTTATCAAATGGAAAACGGAGTTTATGTAGTGCCCTTGTGCTGCCTGAAAAACTGATTAAGAGGACCTGAAAGGATAATGAAAATATGAGAAAAGAAGCGACAACGAAGGAGTGGAAGAAGCTGTATGATTTTGCGGAAAAGTATGTCGAGATGAAACCATGGGAAGTGCTGGATAATGAAGAAATGGTGTGTGTAAGCTTTTCCGAGGAAGACCGCGGATATTTTACCGTTATGGGAAACGGCGGGATGGAATATGGTTTTGGACTTTATTTCGGAGATATTGCCTTTAGGGAAATGCAACTACAGATACATGGTCATAACGGAGACGATTACATGATGTATATGCAAAACTGCATTGTGATGTTCATGGATCGTAAGGAAGTTATTCCTCCGGAGCAAATGGAAGTCATCAAAAAAATTGGACGAAATTATGGTAAAGGAAGAAAATGGATTTATTTTGAGAACCACGCCAGAGGATACTGCCCATACATACCTGATCAGCAGGATGTTATAAATACAACCAGGTATCTGGAAAAACTGATCGAAGCATTACCACAGATTGAAGCTTTAAAACCTCGGGGGATGCATTTGATGGGACATGGATTTGTGCATAAATCAGAAAAGTCAGAATGGAAGACTGATATGATTGTGTGGAACCAGAATGAACTTAGTAAATTACCTGTTGTTGTACAAAATGATGCTCTGAAGAATGAATCCGCAAAATGGAAGAAGCTTAATAGTTTATGGGAAGTGGATATTACTCACATGAATTCTATGGTAGAGGATGAGAAATACGACAGACCTTTATTCCCTCACCTTTTATTTGTTTTGGATCATAATACCGGAATGGTGATCTATCAGCAAATGCTTGAGCCCTCAGATGATCATTTGGCAGTATGCAGGTATCTTACCAATTTGATGAATGAGCACGGAATACCTAAGAAGATTCTTGTATCCGGAGATATCATGGAAGAGTTATTGTCTGTTCTCGAGAGTGCGGTTGGAGTACCGGTTGAGATCGCCAAAAAGAGTCATATAAATGATTTCAAAAGGGGACTGCAGAGGGATATGCGTAGAATGGGTCCCGAGGCGGATGGAAGTATGCTTAGAGCAATAGGCCTCAAGGATGAGGAAATTTCTGCACTTATGAAAATGGCCGGCGTGAAAACGGAAGAAGAATTGGTAGATATTCTGGGTAAAAATTTAAGAAATGAATATGGTAATGATTTCGGAGGTATGTATTTAGGTGGGCCTGAAGACGATGATCTGCCTGATCTTGATGATTATTATGATGACGGTGATTATGAACTCGTATGGCAGGAGCCTAAAAATATGCGGGAAAGAATCAAATTGATCAATGAGTTTTTTGAAGTCACAGAAAAATACTACGAAGATGACTATATGGATGAAGATGGATTCGATGATGACTTTGACGATGACCTGGCGCCGGGTATGATAGATGCGGAATGGTGCGAGGACTGGACGAAAGCATTAGGACAATGCACCAAAGAGAAGCTGACTGAAATGGCAAAGAAACTGGGAGTTTCTTCCGGAAAGAATAAATCAGAGAGTGCAGCCCTGGTATCTCAGGCACTTTTAGAAAAGCCCTCAAGGGTAAAGGAACTGCTTTCCGATGAAGAAATAGCCTTGATCAAGCGTTTGCGCCAGATGGTAAGCAAGAAGGAAAGCGTAATGTCAGATGAGTTCCCGTTTTCCAAAGAAACACTGATTTCACTGGCTGAGAAAGGAATTGCAGATATCAAATACGGACATGATTTTATGGATATCTATCTGACGGTAAGGATTCCGAAACAGCTTAAGGGACAGAGGCTGTAAAATCAGTGGCGAAAAACTTACGTTTATAGCCAATTAGATTTGCATCTATCAAATCAAAAAACATTAAAAAACCAGCTCACGTAAACGGATCAAATCCACTTACGCGGGCTGGTTTATTCTTTCGGATAAGACTTTCGAATATTACTGACACCTGAAATGTAGTCCATGGAAACATCATAAAATTGGGCGAGCAGAATCAATCGCTCGACCGGAATTCTGGAACGATAATCTTTTTCATATTCATTGTAAGTTTGCTGGCTGATGCCAAGCTCGTGGGCAATAGCCTTCATAGGGAGATTTTTTTCCTCCCTGAGTTCTCTGATTCGCTCGTAATATTTCATAAATGTTTCATGGAATTCTCCTCGGAACATCATATAAACATTTTAAACCCGCGGTTGATTTTACTGGAATATCCAGTAAAATATATATCATATTCGTGTATTATCGTGTTTAGTTTACTTAATTTTAGGAGCCAATTAGATCTGCATCTGTATGTCAGAGATAAATGGCGAAAAACATGCATTTATAGAGGAGACCGAACTTATGACATGTAAATGTCTGAGATAAACGACGAAAGCAAGAGTATATAGTAGGAGAATAGAATAATGGGAACATGTGACAACGATGAGGTTGTGATCGATCTGCTGGACATGCTGGCTTATTTTTTCCAAAAATGGAAATTTCTGCTGGCAGGTCTTGTTTTTGGTGTCCTTTTGATAGGATGTCCGCTTACATACAGGCAGTACAGGCAGATTCAGAGCAAATATGCTGATACAACGCTGGATGCCATACAGGAAGACATGACCAAGGGAGAAATCGAAACAGTCAACCAGCTATATAATCGTTATAAGACTTTTAGGAAACGAATTACAAATAATCAGTATTATATGGATCATTCTATTCTCATGAATATGGATCCCAACAATGTTTCAAATTACTATGTAAGCTATGTATTTGAGGCAGATCAGCGGACTGCGGTGGATTATTTTAATGATTTTTCACTAAATCTTGATGATTATAAAGACATTGCTTTGATTCTTGGAAATGAGGCTGACCCCAGATTTGCATATGAAGTACTGAGTATTCGGTGTACCGCAGCAGCTGATGACAAGATCATTGATGCGGATATGCCGGATAAGATAATTGTCAATGGAGATATTTCAAATAAATACCGTGGCCTGGTAAAACTCAGAATCAAGGCAAGTAACAGAGAACAGTGTGAAAAAATTGCCGGGATTGTTGACAAGGCACTATCAAAAGCTGTGACAGAGTTAACGGATATCGGAGTTACAGTAAAGCTGACCCAGTCAGGAGTGAACTATACAGAAAGTGTAGACACGGGACTGGTGGAGCAGCAACAGTCAAGGATGGCAATGGGAAGTGAGCTTGTTGCCAGCTATAATGCATTTGAAAAAGATAATAAGTCCTCCCTTAACAGCCAGGAGCAGAAACTGTTTGAATACATGATCCATCATGATGATTTCGTTACACAGAGACCTAGCTGGAAGAAATATGTTGTTGTCGGTGGATTTGCCGGAGCATTTGCTGTAGCAGTAGTTTTATGTCTCATGTATTTGTTTGCAGGTGATTTTAAGACGGTTGAAGATGTTTCAAGATTCACCGGAATAAAGCTGGTCGGATGCATTTACAAGAAAGAAAAACCCTTTAAAGGATTAGATAAACTGTTTCTCGGAATTGCCAAAAGCATCAAACTACGAGGACATGCTGAGCAGCAGGATGAAGAGGCTGCGGCGGTAACTGTAACAAGGATAACAGAGTACTGTAAGCAAAAGAACTTTAATCACATTTTTATTGCCAGAGATGATTCATCCGATTATGCAAAAACCATAACTGATCAGATGGTTAATGATTTAAAATCCCAGATTTCAGATGTTGAAGCAGGTGACCCTTTAAAATCACCGGAAGATCTCAAGAAATTACATTCTTCCGACATGGTTGTGAGAATGATTTCATTAGATAAGGCACGAAAGCTTGCACTGAAAGAACTTAAGGAAATGTGTGCAGAAGTAAGCATTCCTATATTTGGAGATGTAGTGATCATCAATTCATAAAATCAAAAAGCTCGTGTAGGCATATTATGTCCTACACGGGCTTTTTTACTTTTGGACTAAAAGTCCTAATATTTTTTCGATCGAAAACCCTCACATTTCTCCGATTCAAACCCTAATATTTCTCCGATTCAAAACCTGATATTTCTCCGACTGAAACCCTCATATTTCTCCGATTCAAAACCTCATATTTCTCCGATTGAAATCATCACATTTCTCCGATTTGACATAGCATTCTACTCTACAGCCTTGCCTCTTCCCCATCCTGCTTAGGCAGCCTGAAGTACACTGTCATAAGCATCGTTGTGAATGCAGCTGTTCCGCCGATTATGTTTGAAATCGGCTCAGCGGCAAATACACCGTCGACACCCATGTAAAGCGGAAGTATCAGGGTCAGCGGAAGGATAATGATGATCTTCCTGAGAGTTGAGAAGAAGATAGCCTTCTTCGACTGTCCAAGGGCTGAGAAAACCGACTGTCCACAGAACTGTCCCATCTGGAAGATGAAGGCCAGAAGGTAAAGCCTGAGACAATGAGTTCCTACTGTGATGGTCTCCATATCCGGCGTGAAAATGCGGATAAAGAAAGTCGGGAAGATAAGTATAAGTATCCAGACAAGTCCGCCGTAACTGCTTGCGGCAGCAGACGCAAAGACGATGCCCTGCTTTAAACGCTTGTATTTTCTCGCTCCGAAATTGTAGCCAAGCACGGGCTGTGAAGCGTGAGTGATGGCAGTTCCCGGAAGGGAAATAAAGTCTCTTATGGAATTAATGATGGCAAAGATGCCAATGTATAAATCTCCGCCGTAGTCACGAAGCATGATATTACAGGCTGCCTGAGTTACGGTGTTGGTGGATTTCATTAAAAAATTGGCAAAGCCCAGGGTGGCGATCTCACGGGCTATCCCGCTGTTGAAACGTATCTCTGAAAGCTTAAGTCTGAACAAAGCTTTCTCTGAAAGCAGGAATCTTATAACCCAGACAGCACTTACTATCTGGGAAATGACAGTGGCGATGGCGGCTCCAACCACACCCCAGTTTAAAACAAACATTAAAATCGGATCCAGAATGATGTTCAGAATGGCGCCGATGGCAGTGGTTATCATACCGGTCCTTGGGAATCCCTGAGCACTGATGTAGTAATTAAGTCCGGAGCCCGTCATGAAGAATACTGTGCCCAGGATGTAGATAGTAAAGTAGCTTTTTGCATATGTATAGGTGGCATCACTGGCTCCCAGGGCATAAAGCATTGGCTTCATAAAGATAAGTGTCAGAACAGTCATGACTACTGAGGTTACGATAAGAAGAAATGCACTTTCACTCATGATGCTGTGAGCTCTTTTTTCATTGCCCTCACCTCTCGCTATGGAAAAGAGGGGGGTTCCGCCGATGCCGAACCAGTCTGTGAATGCGGTGATCAGAGTTATGATCGGGAAGCAGACACCGACTCCCGTCAGGGCAAGGCCGTTGGAACCCGGGAGGTGCCCGATGTATATTCGGTCGACTATGTTGTAAAGGAGCTGTATGATCTGAGCCACCAGTAGCGGAATGGACTGAGCCATGATGGCTTTTATGACAGACCCTTTTGAAAAATCCGTAGCGGTTGATGCCAAGGTGAAACCTCCTGAAAATTCATTATATGACGAGTGTAACACCCCATAAGGATGTGGTAAAATACTAAAATACCATAAGAGCTATAGATTAATAGGGATGTGAATCCTGAATTCTGAATATACTTTACAAGGAGAATATGCTATGAAAAAAATGATTTCCTGGAATGTTAACGGTCTTCGTGCCGTTATGGGCAAGAACTTTATGGAAGATTTTCAAAAACTTGATGCCGATATCTTCTGTCTTCAGGAGACGAAGCTTCAGGCCGGACAGATAGATCTGGACCTCCCGGGATATCACCAGTACTGGAACTATGCAGAGAAAAAGGGATATTCCGGCACCGCTCTTTTCACTAAAGAAGAGCCCCTGAATGTGACTTACGGCATGGGAATTCCCGAGCATGATATGGAAGGCCGTGTTATAACAGCAGAGTTCCCGGACTATTATGTTCTCACTGTTTACGTTCCCAACTCCCAGGGTGAACTCAAGAGGCTTCCCTACAGAATGGAGTGGGAGGACGCCTGGAGAAACTACATTAGCGAGCTTGATAAGAAGAAGCCGGTCATCTATTGCGGAGATCTCAATGTTGCCCACGAGGAAATAGACATTAAAAACCCGGCAACAAATCATCATAATGCAGGCTTCACGGATGAAGAACGTGCCAAGTTCTCGAGACTCCTGGCAGCAGGCTTTGTTGACAGTTTCCGTATGCTTCATCCGGACGCAGCAGATGAGTACAGCTGGTGGTCCTACCGCATGAAGGCGAGAGAGAGAAATGTAGGCTGGCGTATAGACTACTTTGTTGTATCCGAAAAGCTGAAGGACAGGATTAAAGATGCAAGCATTCATCAGGAGATAATGGGATCGGATCATTGCCCAATAGAGCTCTGCATTGAATAATTAAACGGTATAGTTCTATACATAGATTAAGATCATATGCATTGATTGCTTGAATAGATAATTCGAAATTTTCTGTAATGCCAATAAAGCTCATATATTTAGATAAACAGCTTGTGTAGGATGGAATTCCTATGTAAGCTGTTTTTAAATTTGTAATTAAGAAAAACATTGCGACTCCATGGATTGAAACCAAAATAGAAAAATTGACTCAAATTGGAAAAATAGCCCAAAGCAGTCAAACAAAAGAACCTACAGCTATGACCCAAATTGGAAAAATAGCCAAAAGCGGTCAAACAAAAGAAGCTGCGACTATGACTCAAATTGGAAAAATAGCCAAAAGCAGTCAAACAAAAGAACCTACAGCTATGACCCAAATTGGAAAAATAGCCAAAAGCGGTCAAACAAAAGAAGCTGCGACTATGACTCAAATTGGGAAAATAGCTAAAAGCAGTCAAACAAAAGAACCTACAGTTATGACTCAAATTGAAAAATACCCAATTGCAGTCAAGCAAAGCATGAAGGTGGTATGACTCATATCGAAAAACCCCTAAATAAGGTCAAGCAAGTTTATCCGTTTATAAGCCTCTCGTATTGGTGTGAATAGAAAAACCGTGAACCGTAACGTTTTTTGGAAAAAATCTCCTAAACAAGTACATTATATGATATACTTATTCCAACTATACATAAATGTATTTATCCTATCCCTTATATGCCACACCGGGAAACAAAAGTAAGGAAAAAATGTTTGGGTTAAGAAAAGAAAATAATATATATATATTTGAGGCAGTTGTTCATACCGAGCAGCTGTTCCTCAATCTATATGACGGTAACAGAAAGGTTCGACAGATAGCCTTTGATCCTTACCGGCGCATAGGTGATGTGTGGAAGCTTGAGATTTCGGAAGATATCTCAGGCTACAGCTATTGCTATGAAGCGGACGGAAATGTTTTTACCGATCCCAACGGAACGGTATTTGAAGGAAGGAAAAGATTCGGTTATCTGAAGGATGGCACCAGGATACTGAAAACCCCTGTGGGGGAGGCGGTGGCCATGCCTGAAATCAGCGAGGAGTGGATGAAGGACAGACCTTTGGAAACTCCCTATGACGAAACCATCATTTATCGTCTTCATGTAAGAGGATTCACGGAGCACAGCTCCTCCGGACTCAAAAACGATGTCCGGGGCACATTCCAGGGCATCATAGAAAAGATACCGTATCTTAAATCCCTGGGAGTAACTGCGGTGGAACTCATGCCGGCCTACGAATTTAACGAGGTAATGCTCCCGGACTACGGCAGCAAGAATCCCTATCAGACAGAGGTTAAGCCTACAGGCCGCATAAACTATTGGGGCTTCACCAAAGACGCCATGCAGCTGGCACCCAAATCAAGCTTTACCTCAGATCACAAAAACCCTAGAAACGAATTTCGAAAAATGGTGTATGAACTGCACCGGAACAATATAGAAGTAATCGTCGACCTGTATTTCACCTACGAGACATTACCGGACTACATAACCACGGTGATGAGGTACTGGCGCATCAACTATCACGTGGACGGCATCCATATGATAGGTTCCGCCCCCTACAGCGTCATCGCCCGTGATCCTTATCTCAGCAGATTCAAGATCTGGGCCGACAGCTGGGAGGATCCGAACCGCGGAAATGACAGATACGGAGCCTACCGCCATGCGACCACGAAATACCTTGCGGATTACAATGACGGCTTCCAGAACGACATGCGCCGCATCCTGAAGGGAGACGAGAGCATGCTGCAGGCCCTTATGAGCAGGATCAGATACAATCCTGAAGAGCGGGCAAACATCCAGTATATGGCCAATGTCTCCGGCATGAGTCTCTATGATGTCCTGAGCTATGACAGAAAGCATAACGAAGGAAATCATGAGGACAACCGTGACGGCACCAACATGAACTTCTCCTGGAACTGTGGAGAGGAAGGTCAGACAAGAAAGAAATCCATCAAGCAGCTTAGAAGGAAGATGTGGAGGAATGCTTACCTCCTCCTCATGCTCAGCCAGGGAACTCCCCTTATAAACTCAGGTGATGAGTGCGGGCAGACGAGACTTGGCAATAACAATGCCTACTGCCAGGACAACAACATTAACTGGCTTGACTGGCGGCTTCTTGATAAGAACAAAGAGCTTTACGAGTTCGCAAAATACATGATCGCCTTCAGGAAAAATCACAAGGTATTCCATCAGAGCCAGGCGCTAAGGATGCTGGACTACCGTTCCGTAGGCATCCCGGATTTAAGCTTCCACGGCGAGAATGCCTGGAGGCCGGAGATGGAAAACTTCAGGCGTCAGCTCGGAGCCATGTATGCCGGTGAGTATGCGGATGATGATACCTTCCTGGTGCTTTACAATTTCCACTGGGAGAAACATGACTTCATGCCGCCGCATGCTCCTGTAGGCAAGAAGTGGGCAGTAGCCATAGATACTTCAAAGGATGACATTAACGGCATCTATCCTGAGGGGCAGGAGCCGGAGCTGGATATCTCGGATATCATAGTTGAGCCGAGAACCATAGTGGTTCTTAAGGCTGTTAAGGATAAGAGCTATAAGCCGAAGAGGAAGAGAGCAGTCCGGAAGAAAAAGGACGTGACTGACAACGGAAAAACAGCTGAAGGCAGCCCGGAAACTCCGGAGCAGGAATCAAAAGCTGAGGGCAGCCCGGAAACTCCGGAGCAGGAATCAAAAGCTGAAGGCAGACCGGAAGCCCCGGAGCAGGAATCAAAAGCTAAGGGCAGTCCTAAAACTCCGGTGAAGAAGTCAAAAGCTGATACAGATGCCGCGGCATCTTCAGAAGATACAATTAGTACAGAGAAAAAGAATGACGCAATAGAAGGCGCTTCTCAAAAGAAGCGCTAAGGAGGAGAGGAACTCATGACCGAAAAATTATATGATGTAATGAATTGGGCAGATGTAGAAGATGTAACTTATGCGGAAACAGCAGATCCCAAAAACATTCTTGGAGCACATGTTGTTCCCGAGGGACTTTTAATTCAGGCTTTTGTTCCTACGGCAAAAGACATCGAAGTAAAGATCCAGGGAGACAGGGTTTATCAGATGGAGCTTGCTGATGAAGAAGGCTTCTACGCAGTGCTGGTTCCCATGAAAAAGAAGTGGGAGAAAGAACTTCCCAAGTACTCCTATATCATTACCTATGATAATGACACCACCACCGAGTCTGAGGATCCTTATTCATTTGCTTCCATCTATACAGAAGAGGATATCAAGAAATATCAGGCCGGCATCTGGTACAACATCTATGACAAGATGGGCGCACACCCCATCACCATTGACGGGGTAAAGGGCGTAGTATTCTCAGTATGGGCGCCTAATGCTGAGCGCGTGTCAGTAGTTGGCGACTTTAATATGTGGGACGGAAGACGCAACATGATGCAGAGACTTGGGAATTCAGGTGTATTTGAGACTTTTATTCCTAAGCTCACTCCGGGAACAGTTTATAAGTATGAGATCAAATGCCGTCATAAGGAGCCTTTCCTGAAGACTGACCCTTATGCAAATGCAATGGAGATGCGTCCCAACAATGCCTCCGTTGTAGCTGATCTTGAGAAATTCACCTGGACAGATAAGGCCTGGGAGGACAAGAAGCTTGAGCTCAAGACCTCCGGCATAAAAGAGCAGCCTATGAGCGTTTACGAGGTTCATCTCGGATCCTTCGCCCGTAAGCAGATAATGATAAATGAAGACGGAACCGAGGTTCCGGGCTCAGAATTCTATAACTACAGAGAGCTTGCAAAGAAGCTTGCTGCATACGTAAAGAAACAGGGCTACACACATGTGGAGCTTATGCCTATCATGGAGCATCCTCTTGATGCAAGCTGGGGCTATCAGGTATCAGGCTACTATGCACCAACAAGCCGTTACGGAACACCTGAAGATTTCATGTTCTTTGTTAACCACCTTCACAATGAAGGAATCGGTGTTATCCTTGACTGGGTTCCGGCTCACTTCCTGAGAGACACCTGGGGACTTGCGCAGTTCGACGGAACAGGACTTTATGAGAATCCGGATCCTGTACTTGCAAGCCATCCTCACTGGGGAACCCTGACATTTAACTATCGTAAGAACGAGGTTTCAAACTTCCTCATCGGAAGCGCTATGTACTGGGCTGACAAGTATCATGTTGACGGACTCCGTATGGATGCCGTAGCGTCAATGCTTTATCTTGACTACGGACGCCAGGGTCAGGGAGCACCGAGAAATATCTACGGCGGAAATGAGAACCTTGATTCCGTAGAGTTCCTTAAGCACCTGAACTCACAGTTCCACAAGAGATTTCCGGGAACACTCCTTATAGCTGAGGAGTCAACGGCATGGCCTAATATCACAAGCTCTGTAAAGGATGAAGGACTGGGCTTCGACCTCAAGTGGAATATGGGCTGGATGAATGATTTCCTGGGATATATGGAGACAGATCCTTTCTTCCGTAAGGGAAGCTACAACCAGCTTACCTTCTCAATGCTTTATAACTACTCAGAGGACTTCATGCTTGTGTTCTCACATGATGAAGTTGTTCACGGAAAGCGTTCACTTCTCGGAAAGATGCCGGGACAGACCTTTGAAGAGAAGGCAAGAAACCTCCGTACCGCTTACGGCTACTTCTGGACACATCCCGGAAAGAAGCTTCTCTTCATGGGACAGGATTTCGGCCAGTATGATGAGTGGTCCGAGAATCAGGAGCTGGAGTGGAACCTTCTCGAGTATCCGGTTCATAAGGAAACCCAGGACTTTGTCAAGGATCTTAATGCAATCTACAAGGCACAGCCTGCATTATGGCAGCTTGACTACTATCCGGACGGCTTTGAGTGGATCAACTGCAGCTACAGCGATCTTTCCATGGTGATGTTCATCAGAAAGACCGACAAGCCGGGTGAGACCATCCTTGTAGTTACAAACTTTGATAATGTTGCCCATCCTAAGTTCAGAGTGGGTGTTCCGTTTATGTGTAATGCCAAGGCCCTGATCTCAACAGATGATGAGAAGTACGGCGGTTTCGGTATGGTTAAGCATACTCAGATAAAGGCAAAGAGAATCCTCTGGGACGACAGAGACTTTGCCGTAGACCTCGACATCCCGTCCATGTCTACAACCGTTTATCAGCTCACACCTTGTGCGGAAGCAGATGAAAAGGCTCCTGCAAAGAAGGCTCCTGCAAAGAAGGCTGCAGCAAAGAAGAGTACCTCAAAGAAATCCTCAAAGAAAGAGGATACCGAAGAAAAGTTAGCAGCAAAGAAGACAGCAGCTGCCGATGTTGAGGTTGTAAATCTTTCAGACGCCAAGAAGCCGGCTGCAAAAAGGACAACTGCCGGAAAAAGTAAAAGTACGACAAAAACCACAGCAGGCAAAGCAAAAACGGACAGCAAGCTGACAGTAAAAAAGCCGGCGGCAAGCAAAGCTTCAAAGCAGGCCTCAGGTGCAGCAAGACGCCGTAAGGGATAAGTCGAGGAGATCAGTTAATGAAAAAAGCAGGCGTGTTGATGCCGGTATTTTCTTTTCCCGGAAAATACGGCATAGGAACATTGGGGAAAGAGGCGTACAGTTTTATAGATGTTCTGCGGGATACCGGAAATAAGATCTGGCAGGTGCTTCCCATGGGGCCGACCGGTTTCGGGGATTCACCCTATCAGTCGTTCTCGGCATTCGCAGGAAATCCTTACTTTGTGGATCTGGAGGCTCTTATAGAGGAAGGGCTTCTCACTGAAGAAGATCTGGAGGATCCGGAGGAGTTCGATTTCGGTGACGGCGAAGCCATTGCGCTTCTTAAAACTCTATGGCAGAAAAAAGCCTGGGAGGGCGATGAGAAGGCAAGAAATCTTCTGTCAACTTTGAACCAGGGAATCGATAAGTACGAAGAGGAAGACAGCCCCTTCAAGGTAAATTACGGCAAGATCTATGTAAGTAAATTTAAAGCACTGAAGCTTGCTTTTGAGAACTACAAAAAGCAGGGCGGAAAGATCGATAAGATATACAAGGAGCTGAGACCGGAGACCGTAGAGTACTGTGTGTTCATGGCTATAAAGAACAACTACTTCGGTGCAAGCTGGGACGTCTGGCCCGAAGATCTTCGAGACTGTGAGAAAGCAGCGGTCGAAGAATTCAAAGCCGCTCATAAGGATGAGATAGATTTTTATGCCTTCATCCAGTACCTCTTCAATAAACAGTGGGGTAAGCTCCATGAGTATGCAAAGATCAAAGGCATTGAGATAATCGGTGACATACCTATCTACTGTGCCCCGGATTCCGCGGATGTCTGGGCTCATCGCGAGCTTTTCCAGTACACGGTAAAGGGCGAGCCCAAGAAGGTGGCGGGAGTTCCGCCAGATGCATTCTCAGCTACGGGACAGCTTTGGGGAAATCCTCTCTACAGCTGGGATGTACATAAAAAGACCGGATATGAGTGGTGGCTTTCACGTATGGATTACTGCCTGGAAATGTATGACACACTGAGAGTTGACCATTTCAGAGGTTTTGAAGCATATTATGCTATACCTTACGGCGATGAAACCGCTGAAAACGGAGAGTGGGTTCCGGGACCGGGAATGGACCTTTTCGACGCCATGACAAAGCATTATGGCAGGAAGGACCTTCCCATCATCGCAGAGGATCTCGGTATCATCACGGATGAGGTGAAGGAGCTTATGAAGAAAACAGGCTTCCCGGGTATGAAGATACTTCAGTTTGCCTGGGATTCCGGTCCTGATAATGCTTACCTCCCACACAGTCTCACGACGCCTAACTGCATTTACTACACCGGCACACATGACAACGACACCCTTAAAAACTGGTTTGAGACCTTACCGGACTGGATAAGGAACTATATGTACATGTACATGAGCAGGTCTCACAATGACTGGAATGCCATGCCGGAGCTTCTGATCAGGCTATCCATGAGCACCGTGGCGGATACGGTTATAGTACCTGCGGGGGATTATCTGGGTCTGGGAGCCGAGGGAAGGATAAACACCCCCGGAACCAGCGGAGGTAACTGGCAGTGGAGAATGAGTAAGGGCGCCTTTACCGATGAGATAAAGCGGAAGATGTCTGAGATCGTCGGAGTTTACGGACGGTATTATCATAAGGAGGAGGCTGCTCCGGTAGAAGAAACAACTCCGGAGGATGAAAGCCTTCTGGAAGAAGAGAGTTTTTGATTTATTCACGAAAAAAAGCCCCGGTTCGTTGTGAACCGGGGCTTTTTGCAGCTATCTTTATTTAGTTGACTGAGAAACTTGCCTGAGCTTCGTTGCCGGCGAGATCCTTTACATAGACTGTTATGGCATCGCCTGCCATGGAGAAGGTAACTCTTCCGGTGGTCTGATTGATATCTGTGGGCTTAACATTGTTACCCAGATTATCGATACCGTAGATGGAATCCCAGTTTACGCCGGATTGAGTATCGGAAACATCGAACTCTAGATAACCTGCGCCAAGTACGATGGAATCCTCATCGATAACAGGATTTGCCTCATCCAGGAGATTAACCTGTATATATGTTGATTTTGTCATCTGGTTAATGGCTACGGCCTTTACTGTCAGATTACCGTTGTTTGTGAGTGTACACTTGTAAGTTGAACCATTCTTCTCAAGAGGAACTTCCTGTCCCTCGATGGTAGCTGTGACTGATTTCATTGGAATAAGGGATGAAACCTTGAAGGAGACATCAGCGCTTTTGTAATCCTTTGTATCAGGTTCATCAGCAGTAATGGTCGGTGTCTGGATAACGAAAAACAGGATGAGACCGTTGATCACCAGATACGGAATCAGGAATCCGAGGAAGAATCTCAATATCCCTGACTTTGAAGAATCGTCCTTTATTTGGCGTCCCTGAGCACTGTTACGTGAAGGGCGTCTGTCTGTATTTGCTCTTGTCATATTTACCTTTCTGTGATAATAAGAATCACTGCGCATATAAGTCCAACATAATATTAGACTTATGTGAGTATAACAAAATGAATCTTGCGTTACAAGACGGTTATTGTTATACTTATCAATACTTGAATACTATTTTCGGAAAATTTAATCTTTTTATCGATAATTATTTCCCAAAACACTTATAAAATTACATTTAATGATAGATATTTAATATATCAAACAAGAGTTATTCATTGATAGATATTTCCAATAATCTGGGTATAGTCATTTATATTTTCAGAATTAAAAATCAATCATAAATACTTGCTCAAGAACAATCAGTCAGTGATATAAATCTTGCGCCAACCGATCAAGGAGGATACATGGCAGACGAAAAAGACGAGAAAATGACAGCTGAGTCTAAGCCGGTTAGCAGAAGAACCAGAACTAAGGCTGTTAAGGAAGAAAGCGGTGATGCAGCTGAGAAAAAGCCGCGAACAGTCCGTAAGACAAAAGCAAAAGCTGAAGCTGCGGAAGCTGTTGAGAAGGAAGTCACGGCAGCAGGGGAAGCAGCGGCTGATTCCGGTGAAGAAAAGCCGAAAAAGCGCACAACCAGACGTACTGTGAAAAAAGCGGAAGAGGCAGAAGGCGCTCAGGGTGCTGCAGCAGAAGAGAAGAAGACAGTCCGTAAGAGAACCACAACCAGGAAAACTGCGTCTAAAAAGAGTGATGAGGAAGAGGCTCAGGCTGAGAGTTCTGAGACTGTTTCTGCAGACAGCGTAACGGAGAAACTGTCCGATACATCCGCAGTTCAGGCAGAGGGCAGTAATGACGAAGCTCCGGCGAAAGCATTGGCAGCAGAGGCTTCCGATGATACTGACGCAAAGGTTCAGGAGAACAGGACAAATGCCCATCACAAGACCATAGTTGTTAACAGAAAGGGCATCCACGGGGTTAAGCCTGTCAGAAGTCAGGGCAGGGACACAAGGAATGAGCATTATACCCAGAGAACCGATAATGTTAACAGGCCGGAGTCTGTGAAAGAGGCGGGAAGTGTTCCAAAGCAGGAAAATCCTTACAAGGAATCTGAATTTATCGAGAAGGATGCTGCCGATCGTACAGAAGAAGATATGGCAACACGAGATGCCGCTATCGCTAAGGCTGCCGAGAATGAAAAGACCGATGAGCTTGATAACGAGACTCAGAAGACTCCTACAGGAAATCCCTGCGGCGGAATCCTTGAGGTTATGCCGGATGGCTTTGGATTCACAAGATCCGAGAATTTCCTTCCGGGCGAGAGTGATGTTTATGTAAATCCGGCCATCATCAAGAGATACAGACTTAAGACCGGTGACGTCATCAAGGGACTTTACAGAAGTAAGAATCCCAATGAGCGTTTCGGTGCTCTTTCCTATATAGAGACAGTTAACGGTAAGCCGCTCAGTGCTATTTCCCAGAGAAAGAGCTTTGACCAGCTCACACCGGTATTTCCAAATCAAAGAATAAAGCTTGAAGTTGATGGCGAGAAGGCTCCTACATCATTACGTATTCTTGACCTCCTTGCCCCTATCGGTAAGGGACAGAGAGGAATGATCGTGTCACCGCCTAAGGCAGGTAAGACCACGCTTCTTAAGCAGGTTGCCAAGGCTATAGTTAAGAATGAGCCAAAGATGCATCTGCTTATCCTTCTTATTGATGAGCGTCCCGAGGAAGTTACGGATATGAAGGAAGAGGTAGAGGGAGGACTTGTTACAGTTATCTACTCAACTTTCGATGAGCTTCCGGAGCATCATAAGAGGGTTGCGGAAATGACTATCGAGAGAGCAAAGCGCCTTGTTGAGCAGGGCGAGGATGTTACAATACTTCTTGACTCCATCACAAGACTTGCAAGAGCCTACAACCTGGTGGTTCCCGCCTCGGGAAGAACCCTTTCAGGAGGTCTGGATCCTGCGGCTCTTCATATGCCTAAGAGATTTTTCGGTGCTGCAAGAAATATGCGAGAGGGAGGCTCTCTTACCATCCTTGCAACAGCACTTGTGGATACAGGATCACGTATGGATGACGTTATCTACGAGGAGTTCAAGGGTACCGGCAACATGGAGCTGGTGCTTAACAGAGAGCTTCAGGAGAGGAGAATATTCCCGGCTATCGATATCGTTAAATCCGGTACACGCCGTGACGATCTGCTTCTTTCCGAGCTTGAACGGAAAGCGGTGGATATCATTCACAAGAGAACCTATGATGAGAAGGCCGGAGCCGCAGAAGAGGTTATCAGTCTTTTCGATAAGACCTTTAACAATGATGAGGTATGTCAGTTTATCGTGAATGGTAAGCCTGTGATGCGCAATTCAAATGCAACTGCCAACTCGGCTGCAAATCCGAATTCGCGACTGGCTATAAAGATCAACAGACCACAGTAATAGATATTACTTTTACGATGAAAATGTATATTGAAATATACTAGATATTGATTTACTATAAAGATGTAAAAAGTGCTTGCCGATAGACGGTTAGCCCTTTACTAGGTTGTTAAAAAATAACTGCCCAAGTTTGTTAGGCTGAGGGCGGTTATTTTTTTGTTATCTTATAAACAAGACCAATGATAGCAACTATCAGAATCCCAAACTGGAATAAATCAGAATAACTTACCATGGAGCCCTCCTTTCTGAAGGGACTTACAAAATGCCCTTCGTAATGAAAGGGCTAACCGCCTACCGCTTTGGCAAGCACTGGCTGGATTGTAGCATAGGATGCAGAATTATCCTATAGTCTGAATTTCGACTATATTTCAGGATATTGATTATTGAAAACCTATTGCAATAAAAAATGATTTGTGTTATTTTGATATGGCTTTACAATTAACTAAGCGCGTGATTCTGTATCATGTGCGAATTTATATGGTTGGAAACCATGTAGAAAGAGGTACAAAATGAGAGAAGGAATTCATCCTAAGTATTATCAGGCTACAGTTACCTGCAACTGCGGTAACACATTCGTAACAGGTTCAACAAAGCCTGAGATCCACGTAGAAGTTTGCTCTGCTTGCCATTCATTCTATACAGGCAAGGAGAAGTCAGCTATGGCTGCTGGTCAGATCGATAAGTTCAACAAGAAGTTCGGTCTTTCTTAATAAGTCAACAGAAACGGGATTCAAGAGGACGCTTGCTACGGCATGCGTCCTCTTTTCTTGAATAAATAGCTCACTTCGTATACACTTAAAGATACACATATTTTTATAAAGGTTACTATTATGATATTTTTTTCTACACATACAGAAACTACAGAGGCTTCACCCTGTGAAGCTATGGCTAAGGCCCGGGGACAGGTTTACAGCGGAATCGGCGGTCAGGCTGTCCTTGAGGGCATGATGATGAGAAACGGAAAGAGATACTCGGTGGGGGTTCGTAAGCCGGATGGAAGCATCGAGGTTATGGAAGATACTTATATCTCCATGACTGACAGGTTTGCTATCTGCAAAGCGCCTTTTATAAGAGGAATCTTTTCATTTATTGACTCGATGGTGCTGGGGTCCAAGTGCCTGAACTACAGCGCAACATTTATAGAGGATGATCCTGAGGATGCAGATCAGGAACCAAGCAAATTTGAGAAGTGGCTGGATGACACATTTGGAGAGAAACTGGAACCGGTACTTTCCGGAATAGTTATGTTTTTTTCTTTTGTAGTTGCCATAGGTCTCTTCGTTGTTTTTCCTGCTTTTATAGCGAGCTTTTTAAAGCCAATGCTTCCAAGCGAAGCACTTCTCGGGCTTGTGGAAGGCATCATCAGAGTAATATTGTTCGTCATATACATTAAGCTTGTCTCCAGAATGCCGGATATCAGAAGAACCTTCCAGTATCACGGAGCAGAGCACAAGTGCATCAACTGTGTGGAGCACGGACTTCCGCTGACGGTGGAAAATGTTGCTGCCTCCAGCAAGGAGCACAAGAGATGCGGCACCAGCTTTATAGTTTACGTTATGCTTATTTCCATCATGCTTTTCATGGTCATAAGATTTGACAATATCATGTTAAAGCTTGCAAGCCGCATGGTGCTTATCCCGGTGATCGCCGGCATCAGCTATGAGGTACTTCGCATAGTGGGAACTCATGATAATGCTTTGACCCGGATACTTTTCATTCCGGGCATGTGGATGCAGGGACTCACTACTTTCGAGCCGGATAACAGCGAGATCGAGGTTGCTATTGCGGCAGTTGAAAAGGTATTTGACTGGCGTGAATTCGAGAAGAAAACCTTTGGACTGGAATTTCCGGAGGATAATGCTACCGGTACCGAAAATTAGCTTTTCTTCCTGTAACTGTTGGATACAAGGTTATAAGGAAGAAAAATATGATTGATAAAACTTTCAAAGAAATATTGTCAGAGGCAGAAAAGAGACTTAAGGCTGCAAATGTTCCGGACCCGCGTTTTGATGCGCGGGCTCTTGTTATGGATGCCTTTAAGCTGGAAGGATCAAATTATCTTTCTGTCTCAGAGGATAAACCTTCAGATCTTATCCCCCGGTATTTTAAGGATGAGGGGGCGCTGAAAAAGGCGGCAGAGACCTTCGAAGAGAATCTATCGAGAAGAGAAGGAAGGGAGCCACTGCAGCAGATATTGGGATCAGCGTGGTTTTATGGTTTTGAATTCAAGGTCACGAAGGATGTGCTCTGTCCGAGAGCCGATACGGAAACCCTGATCGACACGGTGCTTGGAAACCTATTATATGACAACCTCCCGGCTGAACTCCGGGAGAGAAAAGATCTTGTAGACAGGGTGACAACCGGGAATGAACTCCGGGAGAGAAAAGACCTTGTGGACAGGTTGACAACCGGAAAGCAGATTGTGGAAAAAGAGGACGCTGCGCTGCTGGATCTCTGTACCGGAACGGGATGCATTGCCATAACCCTATGTAAAACGGGGCATTTCAGCAGGGTCGAGGCTGTGGATATCTCGGAAGAAGCATTAAAAATCGCAACATATAACAAAGAAAGCCTTCTGACAGAGGATGAAAAATGCCGGTTCAAGCTGTATAGGTCGGATATGTTCAGTGAGGTAGAGGGCAGATTTGATTTGATCGTCTCAAATCCTCCCTACATCCCCTCAAAGGTGGTGGATACTCTGGAGCCTGAGGTCAGGGAATATGAGCCGAGGATAGCATTGGACGGAACAGAGGACGGACTCAGGTTTTACCGGATACTGGCAGAGGAATCACCGAAGTATCTGAATCCCGGAGGGCATGTGGCATTTGAAATTGGATATGACCAGGGAGAAGCTGTAGCAGAGCTTTTGAAAACGGCCGGATTTCGGGATGTCATGGTCATAAAGGATTACGGCGGAAACGACAGAGTAGTGACAGGGCATTTATAAGGAGCCAATCAGATCTGCATCTGTATGTCAGAGATAAACGGCGAAAAACATGCGTTTATAGAGGAGCCAACTAGATAGAGGGCATCTGTAAGTCAGATATAAAAGTGGGGTTACGGAATGATGTGACAACACAAAAAGACGAAGGTGTTCTTCGTAAAGACTCGTATCTGATATGAAGATGAATGGTACTGATGAAATGTACTTGTGGCAGCAATCAATTGGGGTGGCGCATTACACGCAGTGTTATCGCCGAATGCTTCGTAACGAAGCGGTACGGTGTAGACAAATCTCCTCTAGGTGCTTTCAAGGCTACACGACAAATCACGCAGGTACCGCAAGACCCAGGCTCCTTTAGAGCGTTCGTGGACGCTAGTGAAAAAGACGGGTTCGTACAATTATTGTAAAGCATCGTCACCACGGATTCAATTGTAAATGATAGTTGTCATGATCACATGAAACTATCGAAAAACCACTTTTATAGAGGAGAAAATTATGGATATGTTTGACCGTCTCGAGTCCATATCGAGACATTATGAAGAGATTCAGCGCTTTATGACAGAGCCTGATATAGTAAATGACACAGAAAAATACCTTAAGCTCATGAAGGAGAGCTCCGATCTTGAGACATTGGTAAACACCTACCACAAGTACTGCGATGCAGTTCAGTCGGAGAAAGATGCTCTGGAGATTCTTTCTTCAGAGAAAGATCCGGATCTTCTGGACATGGCGAAGGAGGAGCTTGCCCAGGCGAAGGCAGACCAGCCGGAGCTTATAAAAGAGCTTCAGATCCTGCTCCTTCCGAAGGATGAAAATGATGACAAGAATATCATTATCGAGATAAGAGGCGGTGCCGGCGGAGACGAGGCTGCTCTTTTTGCCTACGAGCTTTACCGCATGTACCTTAACTACTCGGAGCGGAGAGGCTACCGCACTGAGCTTGTTTCTGCCAATGAAACCGGCATCGGGGGCATGAAGGAAGTTGTATTTATTGTCACCGGAAAGGGTGCTTACTCAAGACTTAAGTATGAGGCCGGGGTTCACAGAGTGCAGCGTGTTCCCGTGACCGAGTCAGGCGGACGTATCCACACCTCCACCGCCACAGTTTCGGTTATGCCTGAGGCAGAGGACGTGGATGTAGAGATCAATCCGGCTGACGTAAGGATGGAGGTATTCAGATCCTCCGGTGCCGGCGGACAGCACATCAACAAAACCTCATCCGCAGTACGTCTCATTCACGAGCCTACAGGTATGGTGGCAGAGTGTCAGGAGGAGCGTTCACAGGTTCAGAACCGTGAAAAGGCAATGCGCCTTCTGAGAGCCAGATTATATGAAATAGAGTATAATAAAAAGCAGAGCGAAGCGGCTCAGGCAAAGCGTTCACAGGTTGGTACCGGAGACCGTTCCGAGAAGATCAGAACCTACAATTTCCCGCAGGGAAGAGTTACAGACCATCGTATAGGTCTCACACTCTATTCAATTGATAAGGTACTTAACGGTGACCTGGATGAGCTTCTGGATCCCATCATTTCCGCGGACCAGGCAGCGAAGCTTCAGGAACTGAACAATGAAGTGATTTAAATCCGATGAATGAGCATTCTAAATTCAGAACAGGAAGCAAATACGTTTAATGCACATCTGAAATTAGAACAAGAAACGTAATTATAGACGAGTATATTTACTTTGGGCAATCATATAGACGGATGTCTATGTGAAAGAATGATCAGGGAGAACATCATTTTGGCAAAAGAATTGAAAAGTTTAAAGCAGCGTCGTGAGACCAGAAAGAAAAAAGCGGGAGGAAAAAAAGGCACTTCCTTTGTGGTTGTGTTTATACTGATCCTTCTGGCCTTCGGACTGGTGGGCTACTATATTTACGAGAAAAAGTTTGCGCCCACAAAGGTTCTTGCGGATAAGGCAGCGTACTTCCATGTCAGCGGCGATGACGTGGCATTGTTCCTGAACGAAGAGCAGCTGTTTAATGAAGAAGACAAGCCCGTGACGGCCAGAGCCATTAACGGCGGACTTTTCCTGCCCTATGAGTGGGTTATGTCTGAGCTTAACAGAGGCTTCTACTGGGCAAAGGATGTTAATGAAATCTTTTATACATTACCCGACAGGACTGAGAAATACGGTCTCGGGGATACCCTGGAGGACGGCTCAACGGCCTTTGTCCGTATAGGGGATACCACAGAAGATCTGTACCTGAACATTAAATTTGTTCAGAAATATACGGATATCCGCTACAGCGCTCATCTGGATGACGAGGTGAAGAGAGCCTTCATCTTCAATGACTGGAACCCATACGAATCCTGTAAGGTCAAGGGCAAAGAATCCGTGAGACTTCTCGGTGGAATCAAGTCCGAGGTGCTGACGACGCTTAAGTCAGGAGATGAGGTTAAGCTCCTTGAAGCTATGGAGAACTGGAGCAAGGTTCAGACAAGAGACGGTTACATCGGGTGGCTCAGGAACAATCATCTTTCCGACAAAACCGAGGTAACACCGGAATCTGAGTTTAAGGCTCCGGAGTACACTCATATCACAAGAAATGACGGCTCAAAGGTGGTGCTTGGTTTCCACCAGATAACTTCCACTGCGGCCAATGCCTACATCGACGACATGGTGAAGGGTGTCACAGGCATGAATGTCATTGCCCCCACCTGGTTTATTCTTACCTCCGACGAAGGTGACTTCGACAACTACTGGACCCAGGATTATGTTGATAATGCTCACGCAAGAGGATACCAGGTCTGGGCTACAGTCAATAACTTCGACGGCGGCGACATCGATGAATCAGTATTCTTAAAGAGCACAGAGATCAGGAAAAAGCTTATCTCAAACCTTGTGGATGCTGCGGTGGCCGGAGGCATTGACGGACTAAACATTGACTTCGAGCTGATACCGGAGAGGCTGGGCAGAGATTATGTTCAGTTCATGAGGGAGCTTGCGGTTGAATGCAGGAAGACCGGAATCATTCTCTCTGCCGACTGCTATGTTCCTTACGGCTACAACAGCTACTATGACCTTGAGGAGCTGGGAAAACATATCGATTACGTACTCATCATGTGCTATGATGAGCACTATGCCGGAAGTGATGCGGGAAGTGTTTCTTCCATAAGCTATCTTAATCACGGAATTTCCGAGACCACAAAGATGGTTCCGGCTGACAGAGTGATCATTGCGGTTCCGTTCTATACGAGAATATGGATGACCAATGAAGCAGGCGAGACAAGTTCCGATGCTCTCGGAATGTCGGATGCTCTCGACTGGGTTCAGAACCATGGCGTACAGCTTAGCTGGATAGGCGATGACATCGGCCAGAATTACGGCGAAGTGGTTGAGGACGGTATCACCAAGAAGGTATGGCTTGAGGATCGGCAGTCAATGCAGCTGAAGATCGATGCCATCAAGGAAGCCGGCTGCGGAGGCGTCGGTGCCTGGAAGCTTGGCCAGGAGCCAAACGAGATATGGGAAATCGTAAACATTAATCAATAAGGTGTTAGTCTTCAAAAAGGTTGGGCTTGGCATATGACACGCGGAAGAAAAATAGAAGGTAGTCTGCGTGTCTATCAGATCTGTTTTAGAAGGAGTCTGAGTAACAATGGAAACAATAGTCAAAGGAATGGAGGGGGTTCAGCAGGCCGCGGACATTATAAAACGTGGCGGGCTGGTGGCATTTCCAACGGAAACCGTATATGGACTCGGGGGTAATGCTCTGGATCCTGAGGCAAGCCGGAAGATATATGAAGCGAAGGGGCGGCCTTCGGACAACCCTCTCATCGTACATGTGTCATGTATAGAAGAGGTGGAACCACTGGTGTCGGCATTTCCGGAGGATGCAAAGAAGCTTATGGACAGCTTCTGGCCGGGACCCCTGACCATCATCATGCCGAAGGCGGACATCGTGCCGATGGAGACAACCGGCGGGCTCAACACTGTAGCTATCAGGTGTCCCGAAAACAAGCTGACCCTTTCCTTTATAAAGGCTGCGGGCCTTCCCATTGCGGGGCCCAGTGCCAATACTTCCGGAAAGCCAAGTCCCACTGAAGCGGAGCATGTTCTTCACGATCTGAACGGGCACATAGATATGATCCTTGACGACGGGCCGGTGGGTATCGGAGTTGAGTCAACTATAGTGGATCTGACAGGTGAGGTTCCCACACTTCTGAGACCGGGAGCAATTACAGTGGAGGATCTTTCAGAAGTTCTCGGTAAAACTGTAGAGATTGATCCCGCAATCGTTGCCGGTGGAGTTAAAGAGGGCATACACCCGAAGGCTCCGGGCATGAAGTACAGACATTATGCTCCCAATGCAAAGATGGTGCTGGTTACCACTGGTCTTTTGAAAGAAAAGGACTATGAGGTAAGTGAAGAAGAGAGAAATCTCGCAGACAGACAGGTTTCGGATTGCATCAATGAGCTTGTGAAAAAGGATGTGGAAGCGGGACTTAAGGTCGGGGTAATATGCTGTGAGGAGACATTGGCATACTACGAGAAGGTTTCCGGGGATAAAGCGGATATCAAGGTGCTCGGACACCGGAGCGAGCCTTTGTCCATGACTCATGAGCTTTTCAGAGTTTTGAGAGAGTTCGACGACGACAAGGCAGAACGGATTTACGCGGAAAGCTACAGCGACAGAGGTGTGGGTTTTGCTTTGATGAACCGCATGCGGAAGGCGGCGGGGATGACAGAGATTTTAGCGGAGGAGAAATAAAGAGATGGAAGACAGCGGCAAGAGAAGAGACTACATCACCTGGGACGAATATTTTATGGGAGTGGCAGAGATGTCTGCCCGCCGTTCCAAAGACCCCAACACTCAGGTTGGAGCCTGCATAGTAAGTCAGGACAACAAGATCCTTTCAATGGGCTACAACGGTTTCCCCAAGGGATGCTCAGATGATGATTTTCCCTGGACCAAGATCCATGCGGTGGATGACCCCTATAATGCAAAATATTTCTACTCAACTCATGCAGAGCTCAATGCCATCCTCAATTACCGTGGCGGCTCACTGGAGGGGACAAAAATGTATGTTACATTATTCCCCTGCAATGAGTGTGCAAAGGCTCTTATCCAGGCCGGTATCAGGACTCTTATCTACTATTCAGACAAATATGCGGATACTGACGCCACAAGAGCAAGTAAGAGAATGCTTGATGCTGCAGGAGTGAGATATTATCAGTATCAGCCAACCGGAAGAAAGGTGACATTGGATCTGTGATTTTGCGCCGGTTCAGAAGAATCTGAAAGAATGCGATTAGTTAATGCAATTCTGTGGTCTAGAGCTAAGTGAGGTAATATGTTCGTTAAGGGAGAAAAAAGCGAAGAGAGGGTTTTGAGAGTCCGGAAGCTGATGGAGATTCTGGACAGCACCTATGGTTCCGACCCGCCGGCATTTCTGAAGAGTGATAATGCCTGGCAGCTGTTGTTTGCCACGATCCTCAGTGCTCAATGCACCGACGAGAGAGTCAATATGGTGACGGAGCAGCTGTTTAAGAAGTACCCGGACCTTGAGGCATTTGCGGCAGCAGACCTTTCAGAGCTGGAGCAGGATGTAAAGTCCACGGGGTTCTACAAGAACAAGGCAAAGAATATAAAGGCCTGTGCGGGAGAGCTCCTGAGTCGTTTCGGAGGAGTGGTACCGGATAACATTGAAGACCTCACCACACTTCCCGGGGTCGGCAGAAAGACCGGGAATCTCATTCTCGGACACATTTACAACAAGCCCGCCATCGTTGTGGATACTCATGTGAAGAGGGTTTCCAACAGACTGGGATTTGCGGATTCAAAGGATCCGGAGCAGACAGAGTACCAGCTTAATGACATCGTTCCGGAGGAGTACTGGATAAGGTGGAACACCCACATCATCTCTCTGGGAAGGAACTACTGTAGGTCCGCATCCCCCGACTGTGAGAATTGCATCGCAAAGGAGCTTTGCCCCAGCTGCGGAAACAAGGATATCCTTGAGGCCACCAGAGCGGGAGTCACAAGCGGGAAGAAAAAGAAGAAGTAATAAAGTGACTGAAGGTGCCGCCGAGTTATCCACCGACTGAACTGTTATATATAATGTGAAAAATACTTTTCAGCACTATTCATGCCACCGGCTGAAAGAAACAGAATGGAGTAATTATGTCAGAATGTGAGATGTGTTCAAATTACACTTATGATGATGAATATGATGAGTGGGTCTGTGACGTGGATATGGACGAGGATGATATGGCTCGCATCTGGGGCAGCAGGAATAGGCATTGTCCTTACTGGCATACCAATGACGAATACAGAACTGTTAAACACCAGTCCATAGGTCATCTGCCCGGCTACAGTGATGACGGGCGTTTCGTGGATGACCTTCACGATGAACTTTCAGACGGCGAAGCCTGAGCCACCGGCTCAGGCTTTCTTCACGTAACTGAACTCTTATTGAGAAATAAGTATAAAATATTAGATAAGGAATAATATATGCTGAATATAGTTTTACATGAACCCGAAATACCATTTAATACCGGGGCTATAGGGAGAACCTGTGTTGCGACGAATACGCCGCTTCATCTCATCAGACCCTATGGATTTGTGCTTAATGACAAGTACATCAAGAGAGCCGGTATGGACTACTGGGAGAAGCTGAAGCTTTCGGAGTATCTGGATTATGAAGATTTTCTGGAGAAGCATCCGGAGATTTGTTTTGCCGATGATTTCTTCAGTGAAGAAAATAATGCTTCCAACGAGCGCAGTAGCCGCGCAGAGGGTAATGCTTCCGGCGGGCGCATCAGCTGTGAAGAGGGTAATGCTTCCGGCGAGTGCATCAGCTGTGAAAAGGGTAATGCCTCCTGCGAGTACAGCGGCTGGAGCAAAGAGGTCATCGAAACCCCGAAGCTCTGGTTTGCAACAACCAAAGGCAGAACTGTTTACAGCGATGCGAAGATCGGTCCCAATGACTACATTATGTTCGGAAAGGAGTCTGCAGGGATTCCGGAGGAGATTCTGGTGAAGCATCCTAAGGCCTGCATTCGCATCCCTATGTGGGGAGAGATGAGGTCACTGAACCTCAGTAATTCTGTGGCGATACTACTTTATGAAGCCTACAGGCAGAATAACTTCATGGACCTGAATAGAGAAGGGGAGCTCCACCGTTTGCACTGGTAAGAAGCCGCAAGCTGTGAGATAATCAGTTATAAGAGTCTGAAACATTTTTTCCTGTTTTGGGGACAGAATAAATCCTTTCGATTATGAAGGAGCGGCAGAATGATTTCAGACTGTGTTATGAGCCTATCAGATATGAATCTGTATGTCAGATATTGAGGCTTAAAATTCAGCGTTAACAGACGAGGAGTATGAGGGGATGCAGCAAAACCTGTACGGGGAAAAACCCGACAGACAATTTAAAGGTGGGAATCCACGGAAAAAGACCGGGAGGGGCAAGATTATCGTAGGGATGGTCGTTCTTCTTTTGGTCATTCTGGGCGCCGGATTTTACCTTAGTGACTCTCAGTTACTGATAAAATATCTGAGAAAACAGAAGGACATAGAATCGGTGGATGAGCTGGATCTGCCGGCCTCCATTGAGAATCTCATAAACGAAGAAACGGAGCAGCCGGAGGAAAACATTGATCCCGAAAAGGATACGGGATGGGTACAGCGAGACGGTGAGTGGTACTATCTTGATGAGGATCACGAACCTCTGACAGACCAGTGGATCGATGATATTTACTACGTGGACGAAGACGGAAAAATGCTTAAGGATACTGTCACACCCGACGGCCGAAGTGTTGACAAAAACGGAGAAGTCATCAGCATGACGGGTCAGGCCTACGGCGCTTATTATAATGAGATCCTGAAGCTTGAGAAAAAGCTGGGGAAGACCGGAGTGAAGAGTTCCGATGTCAATGCTCAGGACGCTGACAAGTACCATGACATAACGGGAATCGGGCTTATAAAGCTCATTGATTTTAACCGTGACGGACTGGATGAGATGCTGGTGGGGTATCTTGATCCCAAGGAGGAGAAGTATCACTTCAGGGTGTATGGTTACAGAAATGAAGAGCTGGTGAACTATGTTGACGATGTTATGGGTGGCAACGGAAACCCGATGGTCTATTCGGTTTCCACGGAGACTCTGAATGGGGGCGAAGAGTATGTTGTTGCCCACGACGGCATTAGCAAACACAGAATTTACGGGTTTGATGCCGATGGTGAGTTCGGAAAAGTAAAGGATATCGGTCTCCGGGAGATTGACGGAAAGCCGGCCAATGATTCCGAGGTTGCAAGAGTCACGGATTTCTGGATTTCTTATGGCGAGGCTGTCTATCCCATGACGGTGCTTACGGACTACTACGAACGGATCGGCGAGATTTACGAGTACCGAAAGGCAATGAGGATAGAGGCCAACAATTCGGGCAAGCGGAATGATGTTATCGAGAGGAATCCGCAGGACTATCCCGATAAGGCGAAGGAGTACACTCCCCGGGATCTGGTGGAGGCCGTATATGAATTCACTTCTGATCCGGTCATGGATTACATTTACGATGATTTCAATGGCGACGGTTCCAAGGACATGGTGGTCATGACTGTGTCATATGATCATTTTGAGGCGGAGGAGGGGCAGACCAATGCTCCCGACGATAAAGAAGAGGGAGCCGATGCTTTCTTCGATAACGGCTACAACTATCACGCGGAGTGGTGGTTCACGGATGGCTACGAGACTTATAAGTTTTATGATTTTTCGGCACCGGTCATGACGGGACTCAGGCTCTATCGTATCGAAACGGACAGGGGCATCCAGTTGGCTGCCACCATGTACTGGCGGGATACCATTATGCCGGACTACCAGATGGGTTCCGTTGTCAACAATGGCCGCACGCCGTATATGATAGACGCCTACGGTACTACCGGCCGCACCACCGGCACCGAAAGCACGGGTATCATTTTCAGGTTCTCGAAGGATGAGGGTGAGGTTATGCTGTTCGAGGAGGAGGGTTACAACTTCTCGGTTCCGAACAAGAACCGTATAGAGTATGAGCACGCGGAATACAGCATTGGCACCGACGGCACCACGTGTGAAAATGTCTCATACGGCAGTCTCAGGTATGACGCGGAGGAGGATTGCTGGATGACAAATAAATAATAAGTCACTGCCATCAGATCATTAAATCCGGTGGCAGTTTTTTTGTTGCCGAAAGATATATTGACAAAAGCAAAACATATGATAATATATTCATATGAATAATGATTCATTTGAAAATTGCTCATTTGTAGCTGAGGCAGCGTGTAAAGGAAAGAGGTGTAAATGTCCGGAGATTACAGTAGTGACAATATAAATCATTTTATACAGAATGTTTCGGAAGATGAGCTTAGCGACCTGGCGGAGCTTTTCAAGATCTTCGGAGATTCCACCCGCATAAAGATTCTTTACGAGCTTTTTCAGGGAGAGAAGAATGTTACGGAAATCTGCGATGATCTCGAAATGAATCAGTCCGCCATATCTCATCAGCTGAAGATTCTGAAGACCAGCAAGCTTATCAAGTCGAGACGAGACGGAAAAGCGATGTATTACAGCCTGGCGGATGACCACGTGAAGATGATCATTGCAATGGGCAAAGAGCATATAGAAGAAGATTAAAAAACAGGATGTGATATAAATTAAAGAAACGGAGACATGTTATGAAGAAGAAATTCAAGTGTGAAATCGATTGTGCAAACTGTGCGGCAAAGGTTGAGGAAGCTGTAAAGAAGCTTGAGGGTGTTAATGATGCAAAGGTTAACTTTGTCATGCAGAAGTTTACTCTCGATGCCGATGATGAGAAGTTCGATGACATTCTGAAGCTTGCCATCGAGACAGGAAAGAAGATCGAGCCGGATTTTTCTGTTGAGATTTGAGAAAATACTACTAAACCACCGGAGATGATTCTTTCAGAACCGTCTCCGGTGGTTAATTTATATCGATATTTCATTATGGAGAACCGTCACCGGTGGCGGTAACCGTCCCCGGTGAATAACTGACAGTAGAGGAATTACTGACCTATGGAAAAGAAACTGAAAAAGGAACTGAATAAAATCCTCGCCGGCATCGCGGTGTTTTTCCTGATGCTGATAGTTGACAAGACAGGCCTTTGCCCTGTGGTCTTTGAGAACAAGCTGTACAGCTTTGTTCTGTACCTGATCCCCTATCTCATGAGCGGCTATCCGGTTGTGAAGAAGGCGCTTCTCGGAATCAAAAACCGGCAGCCCATGGATGAGTCCCTGCTCATGACCATCGCCACGGCGGGAGCATTTGTCACAGGGGAGAATTCCGAAGCCGTAGCAGTTATGGTTTTCTATCAGGTGGGCGAGTGGTTCCAGAAGTATGCAGTCGGAAAGTCCAGGAGAAGCATTTCTCATCTTATGGAGATAGTTCCGGAGGAGGCTCACGTGGAGCGGGAAGACGGAACTGTCGAGACTATCGACCCGGACGAGGTTGAAGTCGGGGATGTTCTCATCATCAGGGCCGGCGACAAGATACCGGTGGACGGCGAAGTGCTGAGCGGAGAGTCACTTGTGAATACCGCGGCATTGACGGGTGAGCCCGTGCCACGAAGTGTGAGAAAAGGCGACCAGATTATATCCGGCTGTATCAACGGCGACGGACTTCTGAAGGTTAGGGCGACAAAAGCCTTCGAGGATTCCACGGTTACGAAGATCCTGGAGCTGGTTGAGAATGCTTCCGAAAAGAAGTCAAAAACCGAGAATTTCATCACCAGATTCGCCCGGGTTTACACCCCCATCGTGGTGTACTCCGCCATTGCCCTTGCGGTGCTGCCGTCACTGATCACCCATGATCCCGCAACCTGGTTCTACCGCGCCTGCACATTCCTGGTTGTGTCCTGCCCCTGCGCCCTCGTGATCTCCATCCCCCTTTCCTTCTTCGGAGGCATCGGATCCGCCAGCGCAAGCGGAGTTCTCATCAAGGGCTCCAACTACCTTGAGCTTCTCGCAAAGCTTAACACCGTGGTTTCCGACAAAACCGGAACCCTTACAAAAGGAAACTTCAAGGTTACCGGCGTCGAGACGGCAGCAGGTGTTGACCGCGCCGAGGTTCTGAAGGCAGCCGCCCTTGCCGAAGGCATGAGCAACCACCCCATCGCGAAGTCCATTCGCGAAGAGCTCAGCGAGGAACTGCCGGAGTTAACATTAAACACCAATCTCGTGACGGATGTTGATAATGTCACCGGCCGGGGTCTGGTGGCCACCGCCGAAGGGAAAAAGATCTACATCGGAAACGACAAGCTCATGGACTCCATCGGTGTCACCTATGCCAATGTCACCGACCCGTCAGCAACCGTTTCCTATGTTGCTGTATCGGAAGGCGAGGGTGTCAGGTATCTCGGTGCCATACTCATCAAAGACGAAGTGAAGCCTGAGGCAAGGGAAGCCATCAGAGAAATGAAGAGTGCAGGAGTCGAGAGCATTGTCATGCTCACCGGCGACAGAAAAGAAGTGGGAGAAGCAGTCGGAAAAGAGCTGGGGGTTGACCGGACCTTTGCGGAGCTGCTTCCTCAGGATAAGGTTTCAAAGGTTGAGGAACTCATCGGGGCTCTGGATCTGAAGGGCCACAAGGACGGCAAAGCGGAACTTGCCTTCATCGGAGACGGAATCAATGACGCTCCGGTTCTTGCAAGAGCCGACATCGGAATCGCCATGGGTTCCATCGGATCCGACGCAGCCATTGACGCAGCGGACGTTGTCATCATGGACGATGACCTGCGACGCATACCCACAACCATCCGCATCGCCCGCCGCACCGTGAGCATCGCGATGCAGAACATTACCTTTGCTCTCATCGTAAAGCTGGTTGTACTGATCCTCGGCGCCCTCGGCATCGCCAACATGTGGGCCGCAGTTTTCGGCGACGTCGGAGTCTCGGTTATTTGCATATTGAACGCCATGCGACTTTTGAAGAGAGAATAATGGTAAATCAAACTCAAAAAATGGACTGTAGCACCAGAAACATTTCCGGTGTTACAGTCCATTTTGATTTGAATTAATTTTAGAATCAATAAATTGACTCATTTTGAGCAATAGTAAAACAGTAGTCATACATTATGTTTGTAGATATGACTCAGTTTGTGGATTATAAGATTTTGAATCATTCTGTAAAAAATCGATGTTTGACTCACTAGAAGATATCTGAAAATTGAGGTCAAAAAAACTTAGCGCTTGAATTGACTCATATCGATTATTACTGAAATGTAGGTCAATTTATTTCATTAAAATGGTTGACTCAATTTTAAGATATTTAAAGTGCGGTCATAGAAACACTCCATGATATTTGACTCACCCGGGGAATTAAATGTTTTAAGTCATATTGGCTATGATATTTTATGTTCATTTATTGAAAAACGGCTTCGTCTGCTGAAACTCTAGGATTGTGTCAAGTTCCGGAACTCCTTCCGGGTGAGACTTCAGGTAGTACTCCTTGATGCGGGCGAATGTCTCCGGGCTCAGCACATGCTCGATGCGGCAGGCATCCTGACCCGCAGTGTAGGCGTTAACGCCCATATCCACAAGAAGATTCGTTATGACAACATGCTTCTCGTAAGTGCCCTTGGCGATGGACATGCCGGCATCTGTCAGTGTAATGTAGCCGTTTTCGTCAACAAGGATCATCCCCTCCTCGCGAAGACGCTTCATAGCTACAGATACCGAAGGCTTTGAAAAACTCAGCATGTTAGCTATATCGATGGAACGAACCACCTTATGATCCATGGAAAGCATCAGGATACTCTCCAGATAGTTCTCGGAAGATTCGTGGGTTTCGTAAGCTTTCATAGTTACCACCTTTCAATTTATAAAAATTTTATAAAATACATAATTTTTACTATTAGTAATACCTAACTTTAGTTAGTCGTGACTATTGACTTTTGAGTTAGTCAATGCTAATTTTAACATGTATTTTAGTAATGTAAAGTGTCAGGGATGAAGTATCATCAAATGCACACCATCTTTTAAATAATTTGGCGTGTGTCAATTGACAGGGAGGTTTATATGTTGCCATTATCCATGGTCGGGGCAGGCGGTAAACATTTGATTGCGCGGGTGACCGGAAAAGAAGACATGAAACAGCATCTTGCGGACCTCGGGTTTGTGCCGGGGGAAGAGGTTCAGGTCATTTCAGACACCGGGGACGGCAACATCATCGTCAATATCAAAGAGACCAGGCTCGGGATAACAAGCCAGATGGCATCAAAAATAATGGTTGAATGATAAAACGATCGGATATCAAGGCGATAACCGGAATTAAGAAATCAGATGGCATCAATGATAATGGTCGATTGATAAAACGATCGGATATCAGAGCGATAGCCGGAATGAATAAATCATTGCATCAGCAGGTTATTTGACATTTGTCAGATATGTTTTCCAAATGTCAGGTAGCCATTTTTTACGCGATACAGGTTAGCGGATACTAACAAAAGGTAATCATGACTAACTTTATCATATAGATTCAAAGGGGGAAGTTTAATGAAAACACTAAGAGACATTCCTGTTGGGCAGTCATCAACAGTCCTGAAGATCCACGGAGAGGGAGCTCTCAAGAGAAGGATCATGGACATGGGCATCACAAAGGGGACCGACATTCAGGTTCGCAAGGTTGCACCGCTGGGGGATCCCATCGAGATCACAGTGAGGGGCTACGAGCTCTCAATCCGAAAGGACGATGCAGACATTTTAGAGATGGCTTAAAGGAGGAAATATTATGGAAATCAAGGTTGCATTAGCCGGTAACCCTAACTGCGGCAAGACCACACTGTTCAATGCTTTAACAGGAAGCAATCAGTATGTAGGTAACTGGCCGGGCGTTACTGTAGAGAAGAAGGAAGGTAAATTAAAAGGAAACCGTGAGGTCACAATCCAGGATCTTCCGGGAATCTATTCCCTTTCCCCATATACACTTGAGGAAGTTGTTTCCCGTAATTACCTCGTTAAGGATAAACCTGACGTGATCCTTAATATCATCGACGGCACAAACATCGAGAGAAACCTTTACCTCACAACCCAGCTTGTGGAGATCGGAATCCCCATGGTCATCGCCGTAAACATGATGGATGTTGTCAGAAAGAACGGCGATAAGGTAGACATCAAGAAGCTTTCACAGGAGCTTGGCTGCAAGTTCGTTGAGATCTCGGCACTCCGCGGCGAAGGCATCGACGAAGCTGCAAGACTCTGTATCGAGGCTGCAAAGGAAGGCAAGAAGGCAAATCTTCCTTCAGTATTTGAAGGTTCAGTAGAGCATGCCATCGCCCAAATCGAGGAGCACCTCGAGGGCAATGTTGACGACAAGAACCTTCGCTGGTTTGCAGTTAAGGTATTCGAGCGCGATTCTGTGGCGCTGGAGCAGCTCACTCTCGATGAGACTACAAAGAAGGACATCGAGGCACACATCGCGGACTGCGAGAACGAGCTTGATGACGACGCCGAGTCCATCATCACAAACCAGAGATATACCTATATCAAGAAGCTGGTTGACGGAGCCGTAGTCAAGAAGAGAAAGCCGGGTGAGCTTTCGCTTTCAGATAAGATCGACCAGATCGTTACAAATCGAATCCTCGCACTTCCGATTTTCGTAGTGGTAATGTTCCTGGTTTACTATGTTTCGGTGACAACATTAGGCACCATCGTTACCGACTGGACCAATGATGTACTTGTAGGTGAGTGGATCCAGCCCTTCTTTGAGAACATCCTTACCAATGCCGGCGCCTCCGACTGGGTAATTTCCCTGGTGGTTGACGGTATCATCGGCGGCCTGGGTGCACCCCTCGGATTTGCACCTCAGATGGCCATCGTATTCTTCTTCCTCACCATCCTTGAGGACTGCGGATACATGGCGAGAGTAGCATTCATCATGGACAGACTTTTCAGAAGATTCGGTCTTTCAGGAAAGTCCTTCATCCCGTTCCTTATCTCATCAGGCTGCGGCGTTCCGGGCATCATGGCAACCCGTACCATCGAGGAAGAGAAGGATCGTCGAATGACAATGATCACCACAACCTCAATCCCCTGTGGCGCTAAGCTTCCGGTAATCGCTGTTATCGCCGGCTACCTCATGGGCGGAGCATGGTGGTTCGCACCGGCAGTTTACTTCGGCGGAATCGCAATGGTCATCATCATGTGCATCATCATGAAGAAGACCCGCATGTTCGCAGGCGACCCGGCACCATTCGTTATGGAGCTTCCCGCTTACCACATTCCGACCGCGAAGAATGTATTCCTCCATGTTTGGGAGAGAGTATGGGCATTCCTCAAGAAGGCCGGAACCATCCTTTTCCTCTGCTGTGCAGTCATGTGGTTCCTTGGAGCATTTGGTATCGTGGACGGAACATTTATGCTTGTAGAGGATGTTGAGAGCTCCTTCCTTGCCTCCATCGGTAATGCCTTCGCATGGATGTTTGTTCCTGTAGGTTTCGGCAGCTGGCAGGCAGTTGCAGCATCACTTTCAGGTTTCGTAGCCAAGGAAGGTCTTGTAACTACACTTTCGGTTGTATCCTCGCTCGGAGAAGAGCTTGAGGAGTATGATGAAGCAATGAATGTTGCATTCCAGGCATTCTTCCCATGCAGCATGGCAGCAGTTTCATTCCTCATCTTCAACCTTTTCGATTCACCTTGCCTTGCAGCCATCGCTTCCATGGCAAAGGAAATGAACAGCAAAAAGTGGTTCTGGTTCGCCATCGCATACCAGAATGTTAATGCTTACCTTATATCACTCATGATCTACCAGCTTATCGGATTCATGGTTGGACAGGTTGCCTTCAGCGTATTCACAATCGCTGCAGTAGTTGTACTTGCAGGTTATCTGTACCTCCTTTTCAGACCGGATCCAAACGCAAAGAGAGTGGTTACAGGTGTTACCCCGGCAGCAGCGGCGTAAAGCGGAGATACTTAGTATTAATTCGTACTAAGCAGTGAAAGTCGGAGAAGCCCGTAATTAAATTGAACCGGTAAAAAGCTATATTTCTACATTAAAACAGGTCGGAGCTTAGGCTTCGGCCTGCTTTTGACAGGTTATCTACCGGGGACGGTTCTCGCCGGGAACCGTCCCCGGTGGATGACCTGGTGGATTTTTGGAGAGAAAAATGACATCTAACATTACTGTGAATCGGACAGATATGATTGTTCTTTTCATCTTGGGGATTTTGTTTATAATCGGAGTTAGGATAGTGATCAACTTTTTTAAAAAGCCGGAAGCTCCGAAGGACCCGCAGTCTTTGGACAGTATATGCCGGTCCGGAGACAGGATCACTGTGACTATCGATGGCATGATGTGCGGAATGTGTGAGATACATATAAAGGATGCCATCAGAAAGGCCATCCCGGATGCAAAGAATGTAACCGCATCTCATGAATCCGGTAACGCAAACTTCACACTCAGTAAGTCTGAGAGCGTTAGTGATCTCATGGCGGCCCTCCATGAAACCATAGACCCGGAGGGATACCGCATCCTTGGACTTACAACAAAGAACTAAACGACGGAGAATACCGGATGGTACCGGCGAGTTATTCATCGGGGACGGTTCTCGCCGGTGAGAACCGTCCCCGATGGATAAGATCGGCAGGGAGTCCCATTATCTGAATGGCATTGGAACCAATCCCGGGGGATATCCCGTATATAGAAGGAAAGGTCACATATGGCAGATTTTATAGTTATTGCAATACTTGTTTTAGTCACAGTATTTGTTATCAGGAAGCTTTACAAAGACTACAAGAAATACGGAACCTGTGCCGGCTGTGCTGAGGCTCAGCTTGGTCACTGCGATCACGTAGGACATAAGGAGCTTGACGAAAGACGTGCCGAGCTTGATAGGCTGAAACTCAATGAAGTTCAGAAGGCAATACTGGCGAAGCATGCAAGGGATAATAAGAAATGAAAATGGTAACAGTTCAGCCAGGATGCCTTATTTTCGCAGTGAACAAGGCATTACATTGACCCATATTCCGGTTACCAGCATTTGAGTCATCCTGAATGGCAGTAATAATGACTCAATTTCAGGTAATCAGGATTTAGGTCATCCTGAATGGCAGGTTACATTGACTTATATTCTGAATTCTGAGTTTTAAGGTCAATCAGTGGTTCCAATAACTCCGGATGGTGGGGAAAAGAGCCGACCACGGTCTTCGCGAACCATTGCCGGCTGAACTGTTGCTGAAAATGCCTGTTGAAATATATTGAATATTGATTTACTATAAAGATGTAAAAAGTGCTTGCCGATAGACGGTTAGCCCTTTAGTAGGTGATTAAAAATAACCGCCCATTGATAGGCTGAGGGCGGTTATTTTTTTGCGATCTTATAAACAAGACCAATGATAGCTACAATCAGAATCCCAAACTGGAATAAATCAGAATAACTCACCATGGCGCCCTCCTTTCTTTCTGAAGGGACTTACAAAATGCCCTTCGTGATGAAAGGGCTAACCGCCTACCGCTTTGGCAAGCACTGATTGGGATTGTAACATAAGGAGCAGAATAAGCATATTGTCTATTTTCCGACTACATTCCGGGATGATTAAAAATCCCGTTGACGATATATCTTTTTGCTGTTAGTATCTGATTGAAAATACGTGAAACAGAGATGTTTTACAAATGATTTTATTGATTGAGTAGCCTGTGGCATGCAAAGGTTCCCGGGGGGACTGGATACATGAAAGATGGGCCCTGATTAGAAAGGTCAGGAGGACTCAAATTTTATAAGTATTTAGCGGTATCTTATAAGGCATTGCCGATAATCAGGATGCCCGGCACTTAATATGGCGAGAGTGCGGGTGTTGAGATTAACTGCTGAACGGAGTTAATGCTCCATCTTGTGAAACGATCAATAGGGTTGCCTTTGTAAGCACTCTGAGTAGACGAAACGGAAACAAAATACTGAAGAGAAGTGAAAATGCATATTATACATTTTTGCATTTGAAACGATATTAAACCTATAAGAATAGTGGTTTAATTAGACTCTTCTACAAAAAGAACCTGCGGGGGTGCAGGTAATCATTTTCGGAATCGATCGTAATACAGGCTGGAGTCTAATAAAAGACTCCGGCCTTTTTCTATGTCACGGATTTGCTGCCGGAAAGCAGTCAGCAAGCCGCCACCGGCGTTCCGTGAATGAGTGGGAGAATAGAGGATTTCTCCTGCATTATGTCAATGCTTACATGGGTACCGATTTATCTATTTGGGGAGGAAAAAGCTTTGAGCAGAAATCTTTTGGAATTAAAAAACATTACTAAAGCCTACGACGGAACGATCATCCTGGATGACCTGTCCCTTGACATACATGAGAACAGCTTCGTAACGCTGTTGGGACCTTCCGGATGCGGAAAGACTACCACACTCCGTATCATCGGCGGTTTCGAGAAGCCTGACAAGGGCAGCGTACTTTTCGACGGACAGGACATCACAAACCTTCCGGCCAACCAGCGCCAGCTCAACACGGTTTTCCAGAAGTATGCCCTCTTCCCGCACATGAGCATCGAAGAAAACATTGCCTTCGGACTCCGTATAAAGAAAAAATCCGATTCCTATATAAAAGACAAGATCAAATATGCCCTGAAGCTCGTAAACCTTGACGGCTTCGAGAAGCGCCGCATCGACTCCCTTTCCGGCGGACAGCAGCAGCGAATCGCCATCGCCCGCGCCATCGTAAACGAGCCGAGACTCCTCCTTCTGGACGAGCCCCTGGGCGCCCTGGACCTTAAGCTCCGCCAGGAAATGCAGTACGAGCTCATAAGACTCAAGAACGAGCTGGGAATCACCTTCATATATGTAACCCACGACCAGGAAGAAGCCCTCACCATGTCCGACTATGTGGTAGTCATGAACCAGGGCTACATCCAGCAGGCCGGAAGCCCTGAGCAGATCTACAACGAGCCGGAGAATGCCTTCGTTGCCGACTTCATCGGTGATTCCAACATTCTCTCCGGCACCATGATCGAGGACTATTCCGTTCGCATCCTGGGCAAAGAATTCAAATGTATCGACGCCGGCTTCGGCACCAACAAGCCTGTCGACGTTGTTATCCGCCCCGAGGACGTGGAGCTCCTGGACGATGAAGACCCCAAGGCAATCCTTCACGGCGAGATGACCCACGTCATTTTCAAGGGTGAGATTTACGAGATGGAATGCACCACTCCCGACGGCTTCGAGTGGCTCATCCACTCCACCGAGCTTCGCGAGCCAGGCACCAAAGTCGGACTCTACGTGAAGCCATCCAACATTCAGATCATGAACAAGCCGGAATCTGAGGATGAGGAGGCGATGGACATTGAATAACAAAGCCTCCAGATATCTCGCGGGACCCTATGTAGTGTGGATCGTCGGATTCATCGTGATCCCGCTGCTCACCATCCTTTATTACGGTTTTACAAGCGATACTAATGCTTTCACTCTGAGCAATCTCATGGAGATCCGCCGCTGGGAAAACTACAGACCTTTGTACAGAGCACTGCTCCTTTCGGCAGGCAGTACGATTGTGTGCTTCCTGATAGCATTCCCCCTGGCCATGATCCTTCGTGAAAACAAGTTCAGCCGGGGCTCCTTCATTGTGTTCATATTCATCCTGCCCATGTGGATGAACTCACTTCTCAGAATCCTGGCGTGGCAGACACTCCTCGAGAGAAAAGGCGTTATCAACGGAATACTGACAACCCTTCATCTCCCGGAGCAGCACCTCATCAACACAACAGCAGCAGTTATGATCGGAATGGTCTACGACTTCCTTCCGTTTATGATATTGCCGCTTTACAACGCACTTATGAAAATCGATGACAATACCATCAACGCGGCCTATGACCTGGGCGCCAGCTTTTGGCAGACCCTTACGAAGATCATCCTTCCGCTGTCTGTCCCGGGCATCGTTTCCGGCGTCACCATGGTATTCGTGCCTGCCCTTACAACCTTCGCCATTTCCAACATGCTTGGCGGCGGCAAGATTTACCTCATCGGTAATGTCATCGAGCAGGAGTTCATGCAGGATTCCGACTGGCATCAGGGCTCGGGACTCAGCCTCGTGCTCATGATATTCGTTATCGTGTCAATGCTTATAGTAAACCATTTCGATGACCATAAAGATTCGGAAAGAGGAGGTATCATGTGATGGATAAGTTAAAGAAATTTGCCTCCGACTGCTACCTCGCCTTAATTGTGCTTTTTATGTACGCACCCATCGCGACGCTGATGGTGCTTTCCTTTAACAGCGGCCGTTCCCGCGCCAAGTGGTCCGGCTTCACCACAGACTGGTATCTGGAAATGTGGGCTGACGAAACCATTATGGCTGCCCTCAGAAACACGGTTATCATTGCGTTCCTGTCGGCACTCATCGCAACAGTGCTTGGTACCATCGCGGCCATCGGCATTAACAATATGAAGTCCTGGTCCAGAAACACCATCATGAGCATCACCAATATCCCTATGCTCAATGCCGACATCGTTACAGGTATCTCACTGATGCTGTGCTTCATAGCTTTCAGGATATCCCTGGGCTTTCATACCATACTGATCGCCCACATTACCTTTAACCTGCCTTACGTAATTCTCAGTGTAATGCCTAAGGTCAGACAGTCCAGCAAGGATACCTATGAAGCGGCGCTTGACCTCGGTGCAACACCCACACAGGCCTTTTTCAAGGTAGTACTGCCGGAGCTTATGCCGGGAGTTACTTCCGGATTTATGCTGGCCTTTACCATGAGCCTTGATGACTTTATCATTACCCACTTCACAAGAGGTGCGGGAATCGACACCATTTCGACGCTGGTTTACAGCCAGGTACGAAAGGGCATCAGCCCCACCATGTATGCGCTGTCTACGGTCATCTTCATAACGGTGTTCGTTATCCTCATCATGGGAAATTATGCGCCGGAGTGGCTGGAGAAGAAAAAGGGCAAGGCAAAATAAGGACCTATATCGAAGATGGATTTGTTTTGGGATTTGGGGAGAGTTATGAAATGAAAGATACATTAATAAAAAACAGACGGCGCTTTGCCGCCGGGGCAGCAGGCCTTCTTGTGATCGTCGGGATCTCCGCGGTTGCAGCAGGCTGCGGCACCACCGAAAAAGATATAGAAGAGATACCGACACCGGTTGCAAACACCTTGTATGTATACAATGCCGGAGAGTATATAGATCCCGAGCTCATCGATCAGTTTGAGGAAGAGACAGGCATCAATGTTGTCTACGATGTGTTTGAGACTCTGGAGGAAATGTATCCGGTCATCGAAGCCGGCGGAGTTATCTATGATTGTGTATGCCCTTCGGACTACATGATCGAGAAGATGATCGAGAACAACCTTCTTCAGGAGTTTGATCCTGAGAAGATACCGAACCTTCAGTACATTGGCGAAGACTACATGAAGATGGCTTCCCAGTTCGATCCGGGAAACAAATATGCGGTGCCCTACACCTGGGGAACCGTCGGAATCCTTTATAACACAAGAATGCTTGACGAGCTTGGAGTTCCATATCCCACAAAGTGGGCGGACCTTTGGAACCCGGCCCTTAAGAACGAGATCCTCATGCAGGATTCAGTCCGGGACGCCTTTATGGTAGCCCTCAAGAAGAACGGCTACAGCTGCAACACAGAGAACCCTGAGGAGCTTGACAAGGCAATGCAGGACCTCATTGACCAGAAGCCCATCGTCCAGGCTTATGTAATCGATCAGGTCAGAGACAAGATGATCGGCGAAGAAGCCGCCGTCGGAGTTATCTACTCCGGAGAGATCCTTTATGTTCAGGACGAACTTGACGGCTCCGGAATCGATGTTGAGTACTGTATCCCCGAGGAAGGCACCAACCTCTGGATCGACGCCTGGGTCATCCCGAAGAATGCCCGCAACAAAGAGTATGCCGAGAAGTGGATCGACTTCCTTTGCAGACCGGACGTTGCAGCCCAGAACTTCGAGTACATCACCTACTCAACTCCCAATGTAGGCGCCATGGACCTCCTTGACGAAGAGTATCTCGAGAATGAAGCAGTCTTCCCTGATACCTCAGAACTCCTTAAAACCTCCGAGTTCTATCACTACCTGGGCCCTGCAGGCGATTCACTTTATAACAACCGCTGGAAAATCGTAAAATCAAGCTGAGAAAAAGAGCTGCCCATCCGGGCAGCTCTTTTTTAACTATATCACAGTATCTGATACATGAAGACGCAGCTTCTGTCATAGAAAGGTTTGATTCTGTTGTGAAGATCTTTCTCTTCAGCTTCATCAAGTCTCAAGAACTTATATTTATCGTGGTATCTTTTTATCAAACTCTCAAACGGGAGCGCAAAGATATAAAGAACCATGGTACCAGAGATAGCTGCAACCCTGCTGGCTAACTCGCGAATAAAATCTCTGAAAACAATAAGTCCAATACCTTTCCAATCAGGGTGATCGCGGACGTATCCATAGTTTACTGCAAAATTAGCTATTTCTATTCCGGGAACAGTATCAAACGTCGTTTCGAGTTTTCCTTCTTCATTTAAAATCTCTCGCTCATTAATGGAAACCATTCCTGATTTTAAAGAAAAATATGCAACCAGTTCATCGGTGACCAGATCTCTGACCAGATATGTCCTCATTGCACCAATTGCCTCATCACTAAGAGCAATAGATTTAATATAATTCTCAAGACCTGCAGCAACATTAGGGTCTCTTACTTTGAAATTTTCAATATCTGACTTATCCTTCTCTGCAATATGATCACAGTAGAAAGTTCTTGTCTGTATTATTCCTTTCTTTTCACTCATTATTAGCAGACCTATCTTTTAATATTTTTTCTTCCAATTCAGCAATTTCTTTATCTGAATCGGTGAAGTCTGGCTTAGGCGAATTTAAAATGGTGTTAATTATTCTTTTTCCTAAGTCATAGGGTAAATCTGTCATTGAAGGTTTGCCAAAATTTTGAGCAGGTGTTTTTACTACTTCTATTGCCATAGAGCTAATCCTCCTTGCATGTTCATTATACCATCTATTATTTTTGATATGAAATCTAAACATTTTCCTTTAGCAACTTTTAAGAATTCTCCCCTTTATAACCTTAGAATGTCTACCAGACTTTAGAAGCATACCATAGCCGGACAGAGTTTCATATGGTCTGTTTTCGGACCATATCCACGGTGGATATTTAAGTCTTGAATTAGTCGATTGGCTAAATTATGATATAAACATCATGCAATTAGTCGTTCGGCTAATTATTTTGGAATCGGAGCGGCAATTAGTCGTTCGGCTAAATATCCACATTAAAAGAGGAGTAGAAGAAAGTGAAAATAACAGATTCAAAATCTTTTGGAGCTGCCTTACGTGAAAGGAGAAAACAACTCGGATACACTCAAGGCTATATTTCGGATTTTACCGGGTTAAGCATTAGCTTTCTGTCAGAGTTGGAAAACGGGAAAAAAACCATACAGCTTGAAAAAGCTATACAGGTTGCCATGCTTCTTGGATTAAACATTACGATAGAGGCGAGGGATAAATAATGAGAAAGTTAGATGTTTTCATAGAAATTCAAGGCAGCGAAGTTTATGTTGGACACATCATGGGTTATGATAAAACAGATTCTGTATTTACATATGATTCTGACTATACAGACAAATATCCGGGTATTTCTGTAGCGCTGCCTTTAAGTAAAGAGCCATTCAGTCCGATAGAAACAAGTTGCTTTTTTGAAGGATTGCTCCCGGAGGGATTTAGCAGAAAAAGCGTCGCCAAATGGCTGCATGCTGACGAAGAAGATTACCTGACGATACTTGCCGGTCTCGGAAAAGAATGCCTTGGCGCAATAAGAGTAGAAGAGTCCTCAGATACAGGAGTAGAGGAGCCAAATTATGTGCCACTTACTCCTGAACAGGTCAGGGATCTTGCAGCAGAAGGTGCGACAAAGTCTACAGAACTATTGGTCAAATCACACCTTTCGTTAACAGGTGCTTCGGGAAAAGTTGGTCTATATTATAAAGATGGTAAATGGTTTCAACCTTTAGGTACAGCACCCAGCACACACATAGTAAAGCAAAGCCATGTTCGGTTGCAGCATATAGTTGAGAATGAACAGCTTGCGCTTCGTACGGCTGCTCACCTGGGGATACCTACGATTGAAAGTTTTATCGTTAACCAGGGAGGATTCAATGATTCTGAAATACTTCTCGCGTCAAAACGGTATGACAGGGACATGGAGAATTCAGTTAAACTGGTTAGTGGGATGTCATGCCCTTTGAGATTACATCAGGAAGATTTTGCACAGGCACTTGGCATTCCCGGGAGCAAAAAATATGAATCACCGGGTGATGAATACCTGAAAAGAATATTTCGGCTTGTACGAGAGCAATCAAGAAATCCGCTTCGGGATCAGATATTGTTATTGGATATTCTGATATATGATGTCTTAATTGGAAACACTGATAACCACATTAAGAACTTATCGATGCTATATACACCCGATTTGTCATCAATGTCACTTGCTCCGGCGTATGACTTGGTTTCAACAATGGTGTATAAAGAATCAACTGCTGAAATGTCCATAGCGATCGCAGGTGAAATACGCTGGGAGAAGATGAACAAGGAGACATTTCTTGAAGCATCACAAGACATCGGAATATCAGGTAAAGTTATTGAAAGAGAGTATGACAGACTTGCAAAGGGATTTAAGGGTTCTTTGGAGAAGAGCGTTACTGAGCTTAAGAAAGAAGGATTTCTACACGTTGATGAAATATCAGGAAAGATGATGGAGTTATGTAAGGAAAAGATGTAAGAGGAATTCCACCGTGGACGGTTCTCGTCGGCGAGAACCGTCCCCAGTAGTCATAATTAATCGAGGCCTAACTCCTTCATGAAGATTTTTTCATAGTCCTGCATCTGATGATATATAGCATCAATAGATGCAATATCTCCGATTATTCTATATATCATCACATAGTCATGCCTTTGAAATAATATTTTATGGTAACCAAGGTTTCGTAGCTCTTCACTTTCGCAAAATGTCATACTACCGGCAACCATTTCAAGAATATCTATAGTCTCTAATGCATCCAAAAGAACTGCATTCGCACCCTGTTCATCAGAAAGATTGTACTGGATATAATCTATGTATCGGTTTAATTACTCTTGAGCTTTCGGAGTAATATGAGTTTTATATGAATCCATGTGATCTCCGCATCTCCATTATCGCTTCACGCGCATCTAGGCTTTTGCCCTGTTCGAATTCCTTTCTCGATATGGCTAGATCAGTCAGGACCTGCTCTTTAGTTAATGGTCCAAATGGATTTTCGGGTTTGATTTCTTCAAATAGCTTTCTGGTATATTTATAAACTTTGTTAATGTCTTCATCTGGCATAGATTCCAGCATGGCAATTGTAGCCTCAAGAACGTTCATGTATATTCTCCTTTTGATCTTGTCGGGATCCGCAGCCACTATGGTTTTCCCAATCCTGTAAATTGTTCCATATTAGAAGCATACCACAGCTGAATCGGGTTTCATATGGTCTGTTTTCAGACCATATCCGTCTCAGACAGCTCTTTTTATTATATATAGAAGAAAATCATCAATTTTTAATAATCAGCCTCTGCAATCACCATCGGATCCGTAAACCTGGTCTCCTCTGAAAAATTAAATCTACCCATAAATTCCCTATAATAGAAATAAATTCCATAAAATCATAGTTTATAAAATTAATATCCATTTTATCATCATAACCTACACTTTCCTTACATGGTAAACCAAAATTAAACTAAGTTTACCTCCGATTATTACACTATTCTTTAGAAAAACTTAAAATCTATACAAAAACTCACAAATTTAAGCCCTTAAAAATTAAATCCTAGGCACCAATTATTAATAAAAAATAACTTTTTACGAAAAATTCGGTTTATTTTTAAGGGAATTATTAATATTCGGTTTGCTAAAATTTGTTCATAAAATGATTAAACCAAGGTTTGGCTTAAACATAGAGGGTGTAGTTTATGAAGAAAACTAATTATTCAATCAAAAAAATATTCAGGAAGGGATTGGCAACATTGCTGACTGCCAGCATGGTAGTCACAGCAGTACAGGCTCCGGCCTTTGCTGAAAGTGCCGAGGAAGTAACAGAATCAAGTGCTTCCGTTTCCGGAATTATACATAAGAAGATCACACTTGAGCTTTTAAGCGATGACTTGAAGGAAGCTGCTCTTACAGCGATCCGCGAGAACCGTCTTTTCGACGCCGAGGATTATCTGGGAGCAACCGGAGACAATCAGAAAGCATTAAAAGAATATGAAGCATTCTTCAATGAGAATCCGGGACTTTATATAGTGGATGCTCCTGAGTCAGTTCAGGACACACTTTCCGGTGAGGACGCCGAGCTTCGCATCTTCGTTCAGAAAGATGCCAAGATGGCAACGGTTGACCTTACAGCAAGCCCCAGTGAAATCACAAAAGAAGATTCTACAGAGTCAAAGAATGTTGAGTTCCGCTATGGTACAGATAAGGATATCATCCTTTACGAGCCATCATCACAGGTTGATACACTTGTAAATGGCGGTGAGGATGCATACTACGTTGAGCCTGAGCAGGAAAATGCCGATAACTCCGACTACGAGCTTACAGGAAACGAGAAGATCACATTCATGTTTGTGAATGCTTCCGACGAGAAGGTATCTTTCACACTGAAGGTTGACGGCGTAACTTACGACAAGGTAGAGGTTGGCGGAAGAAAAGCTGCTCTTCAGAAGATCATTAATGAGGCAGGAATCAAGAAGTCTACCGAGGAAACAACAGTAGCTGAGACTACAAAAGAAGAGACAACAGTAGCTGCAGAAGTTTCTGAAGAAACAACAAGCGTAGAGGAGACAACAGCAGCTGAGGTTAAGGATGCCGAGACAGAAGCTCCTGCAGAAGAGACAACCGCTGAAGTCACAGAAGCAGCTGGCACAGACGCCGCAGAGATTACAACTGATACAAATGATTCATCAACAGTAGTTGAAGAGACAGCCGCTGAGACAGAAAAAGAAACAGAAGCAGCTGAGACAGAATCTGATGTAAAGGTTGAGGTTGAGGCAGAGGAAACAACAGAAGCTTCCGAGGAGCTTGAAACAGAAGCTACTATTCCTGAGAAGATCGCTGAAGCAGTAAGCGATGCATTCGATGGCGTAGGTGATGTAGTACTTGGAAGAATGACAGTATACGCAGGCGTTGTTGCTGAAGGCGTTGAATTCGATCCTGAGACAGAAGCACCTGCAGCAGAAGATTCCGGAGAGGAAGAAGAAAAAGAGACAGACGGAGTTGTTGCTGAAGCAGTTGAAGCAGCAGCCGGAGAAGATACAGCAGATGAAACTGATGAAGTAAAGTCAGAAGCAGTTGAGGCAGCAGATGATTCAACAGCACTTGAGAATGCAGTTGCTGAAGGAATCTCAGAGGACGAGGCTGAGGATCAGGTTCAGGAGACGGAAGCTGTTGAGACAACAGCAGCTGAAACCGTAGCCGTAGCTGAGACAGAAGCACCTAAGGAAGAAATCAAGAAGGTTGATGAGACCAAGGCTGCTGTAAAGTCAGAATCCAAAAAGGTAGCATCCGAATCAGAGATAACTGAGTACGATGACTTCGCAAAGGAACTCATCGCAGAAGTTAAGGAAGAAGTTCTTCAGGACAAGGAAGCAGCCAAGGAAAACATAAAGATTGCAAAGATCGCTCAGTACACAATCAATGAGCTCGGAAAGATCCATTACGAGGCAGAGGTTGATGGGTTCAATGTAGAAGTCTTCGCAGAGAAGAAAGCTTTTGGAAACATCACACCGACACTTGAAGTAAAGAAGCTTGCCAAGCCTGAAGAAGCTAAAGCATCTGAGGATAAACTTTCAGATGAACAGGTAGCAAAACTTAAAGCTGGCAATATTTATCACAATTCACAGTCACTGGACATCCACTTCCTTGACAAGTCAGGAAAAGAAGTAGAGCCGACAGAGAAAGTAAAGGTAAGGATCACACTCAGTGATGAAGAGCTTCTCAATAAGATTGATGCATCTTCACTTGAAGTACATCACTTAAAGGAAACAAATGATACCTTGAAAACTGAAAAGGTTGCAGCAGCAAAGGATGTAACACTTCTCGATAAGAATGATGAAGAGATCAAGGATTCTGATCTTGTGGTTGATGAATCAGCAGCTTCAGAAGGCGAGGGTGCAGAAGTTGAAGTTGCAAGTGCTGTTGCAGAGTTTGAAGTTGACAGTTTCTCAGTCTACACCATCAAATGGAACTATTTAGGATATAACGACTTCACTGTAAGAGTTCACTATGTTGATCAGACAGGAAAGGAAATTCTTGATAATACAAGTGGATTAAACTTAACCTTATCCCTTGGCGGGGAAGATGTAGAACTCACAGGTCAAAACGAAAACATCAAACCAACAGAGCAGGAAGTAAATCTTGCACAGTGGGAAGGCGGTGTTTCAACCTACGAGTTTGTTGAGGCAAGACTTGGAAATATTAACGGAAAGGTTATAGAAAGTGTTTCAGCAATTCGGGGCAGCAATGACACTTACGTTGAATATTTCGATCACAATGGAAAAATGGTTGCCCAGGATGTAGCTAATGACCTTGAAGAATCAACCGATGGTGCATGTACCGACAAAGGAAGATTGATATATTATTTAGAAGGTGATTATCTTCATCCGTTATACAATGAGAAGATTAATGGTAGAGATCTTTACTATTATTATGATTATAGTTGGCATAAGTACAATAGCACCAAACGATATACCTGGTATCATGTTAACGATATCTATCTCGTATACAAGGAGAAAGATGGTACTACAGGTGGAGAGCTTCCTGAACTGGATTCTGCACCTGACGCGAAAAAAACTATAACGAATAACAATGATGGTACATACACTTTAACACTTAGTGTTACCGGAGCTGCAAAATCCAAGACATCCAATTCCAGTGCAAATGTCCTTGTCATCCTTGATACATCAGGAAGTATGGGGGATGTAACGGATGATTCATATAAACTAGACAATAGAAACGGAACCTATGGATACTATAGTGACCATTATATCCAACTTTATAAGTCGGGTAATAAATGGTATATGGATAGTTGGCATTGGTATGAGTACACTGGAGACAGATACAGTTTAATTGATAATCCTCGTACAAGACTGGATGTAGCTAAGGATGCGATTGGAAATCTGGCACATAGTCTGTTCGAGTATAATAAAAATAATGCCAATACTATCGAAATGGGATTGATTACCTTTTCTACAAGAGTTAATTCCACTTTATCAAAGACCAGTAATGAAAGCACGATAGTAAATGCAGTAAATGCTCTTACAGCAAACGGTGGAACAAACTGGGAAGCAGCGCTTGACAAAGCGACTACTTATGATTTCGAAGATGATGATCCTGTATATATTGTGTTCGTATCAGACGGAGAACCGACATTCAGAATCAGTCAAAACGGTCATTATGATGGCGGAAGCCAAGGTGCATGGGGAGCAGGTGACCATGATAACTATGGATACAATCTCGAGGCAGCTGTAAAAGTTGCTAAGAAACTGGAAAACCAGGGTAAACATTTATACGCAATAGGAGCATTCGGTGATATTAGCAAAATGAAGCAACTCCTCAGCGATGAGAGTCATTACACTGATGCTACAAACGAAGGTGCACTTAATGAAGCATTCAGCAACATCGTTCATATAGTAACAAATTCTGTAGGTTACACAAACGTTAGCTTCACTGATGGAATGACAAGCCTTACTGCTTCCGTAGCGGTTCTGGGTAATCCTGAAAGCTTTACATATAAGATTGTAAAGTCTGATGGAACAGAGGTTACTGATACAGATAAGATCAATCCGATAAAGACAGCAACATATAACAAGGCAACAAATTCTGTTGACTGGAATGTTGGTGGAGAAAACTATGTTCTTGAGGATGGAACAACCTATTCTGTAAGCTTTGTAGTATGGCCTGAACAGGATGCATACGATACTCTTGCGGAAGTGCTGGATGTAGATCCGACTACATTACCTGCAGCTGATGTTGAGACAGTTAAGGACGAAAATGATAAAGAATTTATAATTTATAAGAAACAGTATGTGTATGACAAGGAAAAAAAGACTTGGTCATACAGAACAAATACTGGAGCATCTGTTTCGTATAAGACTGTAAAGATCAAGAATGAGAACGGAACACAAACTCAGGTTCCTTCAACAACAACTTACACATCATCAGTTTCAACCTTCCCGACTATGTCTCTGGTAGATACAAAGGTATCTGCAGAGAAGGTATGGAAGCTTACCAATAAGGATCAGAAGAACCTGCTTACCGGAGACAATAACAATATTGTACTTAGCCTTAAGAAAAAAGTAGGTACTGAGTATCAGGACTATAAGACAGAACTGGTATTGAATGATACAAACAAAGAAGTATCCGAAGACGAAAAGACAATAACATGGAAAAATGATATCAGTCTTGATATCGCCCCCGGAATACTTGTATCTGAGGCAAAGGGTAATGAGCACGGTTTCAACCTGCTTCTGAATGATACAGAACGAGATATAAAGCTTGTTTCAGGATATTACATCATTGAGAAGGGACATGATTACAAGTTCGTAGAGACTAAAGGAAATGCTCATTTCGAACTCGTAGAAAAAGTTTACCACCCGATGATCGTGGATGGAGTACTTAAGGATGTTGAGTTCGAGTATGACGAAACCGGAAAAGTAATAAAGAGCATCAAGAATCTTGCAAATATTGAGTTGACAACACTCGTTGCAACAAATGAAATCAAGACTGATGAGCTAGTTGTTTCCAAGAAGTTTACCGGAAACATGGCTGCAGCACACGCAGCAACATTCGAGTTACATCTTTACGATGAAACTGGAACAACTCATAAGAAATATGCTGAAAGATTCATAGAAGATCTTGAGCATGAAGGAGTGACACTTACTAATAAGTCAGACGGTGTTTATGAATTTACTATCACACCGGCTGCAATCGAGACGGAAACTCCTGTTACCATTACATTACCGGCAGATGCGGTTTACAAGATTGTTGAGGTAGATGATGGTAAGGGATATACAGCAAAATGGGGAACAGATGCAACGAACTTAACACAAGGACTTGAAACGGGTACTTATAAGCTCAGCGAGTATCATTCAATCTATTTCGTTAACGAAAAGAAGATTGATCCTCCTACAGGATTCAGCGATAATGTTTCTCCATTCGTAGTACTTGCACTTGCGGGCTTAGCAGCAATGGTATTCCTTGCATATGACTTCCAGAAGCGTCGTCTGTTTGAAGACTGATTAAACAGTTAAAAAGGCAAAAGCAAATGGCATCAAGATCACTTGAGGATATTGCAGAATTTATCGAAAAGATGAAGTTCCAGAAATCCCTTTTCGGAGGGGTGAACGAGCAAAGTGTCTGGAAAAAGATCGATGACCTGAACAATGAATACAAATCAGTATTCGATGAACAGGAGATCAAATACCGGACACTGCTCGAGGAACGGGATCTCGAGATAAAGAAATTAAAAGAAAAACTGAATATGGACTAAGGAGGACAGTCATGAAACATGGAAACGGTTCTCCCGAAAAAAAGGCATCGGCCAAAGGAAGTCCTGTAGACCAGGCGATCAGGAAAAGACGAAGAAGACTAAGTCAGATAAGTGATATTAAGTCATTTTTCTCAAGACTTGTCGTGATGATCGTAATGATTTACATCATGTTCTGGGTTATCTTCGGACTGAAACCCATGGCCAATGACGACATGAAACCAAGAATCAGCGCCGGCGACCTGATGCTTTTCTACCGGCTTGAGACACGAATCAATTCCGACGATGTGGTGGTTATCCAAAAAGACGGAAAGACCTACACCGGAAGAGTCGTGGCAAAGGGCGGAGACAAAGTTGAAGTCACGGACGATTCAACACTTAAGATCAACGACAGTACGATGATCGAAAGTGATATCTTCTACAGCACACCAAAGTATGAGGATTATGTACAGTATCCGCTGCAGCTTGCTGAGGATGAATACTTCATCTTATGCGACTACAGAAACGGAGCCAAGGACAGCCGCTACTTCGGAGCTGTGAAGAAAAGCGAAATTTTGGGTAAGGTGATAACGATCATCAGAAGATCCAATCTGTAAAGGCTTACCCGGAAAACCAAGAGATCAAACAAGTACGGCGGTACTTATTTGAATAAAAAACGTAGGATTATAATTTTATTTTAAGAGAGGGTTAATTATCATGAGAAAGAACATTAACAAACTTGCAACACTCGTAATGACAGGCGCACTTGCTGCATCAATGAGCTTCAGCGCTTTCGCTGTAGAGGCTGAAAGTGTTGTTGGAACAGGAAAAACAATGACTGTTCACAAGAAGGTTACAACAGATGGAAAGACATATGCTCCAAACGGATCATTCAGCTTTACAGTTGAAGCAGCTGACGTTACTGAGAAGGAGACAAAGGAATTCGCTGGAACAGATAGTGATGGAAATGCTAAAACAGAAACATATGACATAAAGAAAGGTATTGCTGCTGCATTACCTGAGGGTTCTGTAACTAAGGCAAAGTTCACACCCGGAGAGTTATCTAGTGAGTATGATGCAACATTCACTATTACATTTGATGAGACAAAGTTCACTACAGCCGGTGTATATAAGTACAAATTATCAGAGGATAAAAAATTCTATATAGATGACAACACCCAGTCAACCGTTGATTATCCTGGAATGAAGTACGATGAAGATTCATATACAATGTATGTATTTGTTGTAAACGATGGAACAGCTGCGAGAAAAGTATCAAATGTTGTAATAATGAACAACGATGTCAAGGTTAATGAGCTTAAGAATGAGTACGGCGATAATACAACAACAGATAAAGTATATGATCTCACAATCTCAAAGAAAATCGATGGAACTTTAGGTAATCATTCTGAGGGATTCACATTTGATTTATCAGTTAAATCAGATGTTGCAGGTGAGAACTTCAAGGTAGTTAAGTTTGAAAATGGAAACGAGACAACAACCACATACAAGTTAGTGGATGGTGGTGATGCTCTTCAGTTACCGGTATCTGAAACTGTATCATATCGTGTTTATGGTCTTACAGATGGAGATGTTGTAGGTGTTAAGGAGGAAGAGGCCAATCAGAACGGATATAAAACAACTTATGCACTTGGTAGTGCTGCTGAAATCACAGCAGATGATTACACTAGTGTTGGAACTGAACTTGATAATACAGAAACACTTAAGGTTAATGTAAGTGGTAATGGTGCTACTCTTGAAATCACAAATAAGCGTGATGCAGTAACTCCTACAGGTGTTGCAATGGACATCGCTCCTTACGCTCTTATGGTAGCTCTTGCAGGTGGCGCAGCTGCTACATTCCTTCGCAAGAAAGAGTCTTTCGAGGACTAATCTGTAATTAACCCTTTTACAGAAATTTAATTAGATAAATTTGGTGAAGCGCCTTATAATACATATTTGGTGCTTCACCGATATAAAAAATTTCTGGATGGAAAGTCTAAAGGGAGGTCCGATGGAGAGAGCGGCAAATCTTGCAAGAATCGGTAATCAGATACTTGGATTTATGGCTACGGTCATGATCATTACGATGCTTGCCTACGGTGGTTATTCTCTCTGGGATGTGTACGTAACCTACAGCGGTGCATTCATGTCCAGTGACCTTATGAAGTTAAAGCCGGGTACTCAGGGCAGTAATGCTCCTACATTTGAAGAGTTGAGAAGAATCAACAAGGACGTTAAGGCCTGGTTAACCGTTGATGATACCCATATCGACTATCCTGTTCTTCAGGGCATCGATGATATGGAGTATGTAAATAAAGATGTATACGGAGAGTTCTCACTTTCCGGAGCGATATTCGTATCGTATAAGAATAAAGATGATTTCAGTGATCCCTACAATCTTTTGTACGGACACCACATGGACAATGGCGGTATGTTCGGTGACGTCATGGAGTTCATAGATGAAGGTTACTTCAACAGACACCGGACAGGTAAGCTTTTCCTACCTGACAGGACCTATGACATAGAGTTGTATGCATTGATGGAATGTGACGCATATGACAAGTATATCTATCGTGTAGAAAACGCGATAGAAGATATGGAAGGGTTCCAGGATTACGTAAAGGAAACAGCTACACACTACAGAGATATCAATGTCACAGCAGATGATCAGATCATAAGCCTGTCGACATGTGTTGATGCTCAGACTAATGGAAGAGCAGTAGTATTGGGACGAATGGTATCAACTGAGCAAACTGGTTAGAGGAGGCTCGCAAAGGATGAGTAGAGTATTAAGAAAAAACTATATAGGAGCATTCATGGTAATGCTGTTTGCGTTGCTCCTTAACATATGTGCGTTCGCAGCAGAATATAAAGCAGACGCAGAAGTTCCGTTTAGTGTTACGATGAAGGGAGAAAAGGCATCATCTGAAAAGATGACTATCACCATAACCCCTATCGACGGAGCACCGGAATTTGATCAGGATTCCATAACAGTGGATGCCAAGAAGGGCGAGACAGTTAAGGATAAATTCACAATGACTTCTTCAGTCGGAAGTTCATCTCCAATCGACGAATCATCTGCATATGATGAATCAGCTGAATATATGTATGAATCAGATGGGGCTTATGAGTCAGGAGCAACCTATGAGTCAGGTGCAGCCGGAGAGACTGGTGGATATGAAGAGCCAAAGGGATTTTTAGAGCCCGGTGATTATGAGTATGAAGTAAGACAGATCAGCGGTAACACAGATGCGTATGTATATGATGATACGGTTTACAGAGTTATCGTAGCTGTACGTAATAATGAGGATTACAATCTTGAAGCTACTGTAGTTGCTTATAAGAATGGTGACAAAAAAGCAAAACAGGATATCGAGTTTGTTAATGTATATGAGCCATGTCTTACAGATCCTCCTGTAAGGAAGGTTGTTGTTGAAGATGAAGGCACAGCACCTGATGATGTAAAGTTCACTTTCTCAATGAAGGCTGATGATAAGACATATCCTATGCCAGAGGGAAGTGTTGACGGTGTTAAGACAATAGAAACAGGTGTTGGTGAAGTTGAGTTCGGTAACATGTACTATGAGAAGGTTGGTACTTACACCTACTCAGTAGTAGAGAAAAAGGGTGATGCCGCAAGCTTCACTTATGATGAGACTCAGTACACAATCAAGGTTGTAGTTGAGAAGAAGGATGGAAAGCTTGAAGCAACAAGAACCATCTATAGCGGCGACAAGACATTTGATGAGATAGTATTTGAGAACCACTATGCAAAGGCCGGTGAGAAGAAGAACGACACAACACCAGGTACAACATCCGGCTCATCAACTACTAAAGATAACAGTAAGAAGCATGAAAGCGATTATGTTCCTGATCCAGGTTCAGGAAGCGTTCTTGGAGCAGTAAGAGATGCTATTGAAGACGGTCCTGTAGGTCAGGTACTTGGAGCAGCTCGTGATCTTGTTGAGGACGGTCCTATCGGACAGGTTCTCGGCGCAGTAAGAGGAGCTACCAGAACCGGAGACAACAGTTTCATGATGGTTTCAGGTCTTTGCTTCCTTGCAGCATTGGCTGTACTCCTTGGATGGATCAAAGCATTCTTAAAGAGATCAAGATAATTTATTAAATCAGATTACATAGGGGCGTTGTCATTCGGAAAGAATGTCGATGCCCCTTTAATATAATTCGACATTTGGAGAGATTGACTTATAATAAGACTATAAGGTTGTAAATCTGAGTTTATAATTATACAGATTACGAGGAAAAATATTTGGAAACAATTTCATTTGCAGCAAGAATAGGAAACAGAATATTGAACTTCTTCGTGTCGATGTTTGTTGTGGTGGCCATCAGTTACAGCAGCTATGCTCTGTGGGACACATATAACGTCTACAGAGGCGCATTCCTGAATGACGACCTTCTGAAGTACAAGCCCTCGGGGGGAGTAGGAGAGAGAAATCCGACACTTGAAGAACTGATGCTCATCAATAAGGATGTGCTTGGATGGATCCAGGTGGATGACACACATATTGACTATCCTTTCGTTGTCGGAAAGGATGACATGGAGTATGTCAACAAGGACATCTACGGGAATTTCTCCCTGTCCGGCGCCATCTTCCTCACCATGGCTAATGCCCATGACCTGAGCGACAGATACAACCTGATGTACGGTCACCACATGGATAACGGCGGTATGTTCGGTGATGTTATGGAGTTTATCGACAAGAAATATTTTGATAAACGAAAGACCGGAACCCTTTATACTCCGGACACAACCTATGAGATCGAGATCTGGGCATGCATCGAAACAGACGCCTATGATGACGAAGTATACAACGTCCTCAACAAAAAAACAGAAGACGATATGGCCCGATTTATAAGCTACGTCGAGAAAAACGCCACCAACATACGTGACGACCTGAACATCCAGCCCTCCGACAAACTCATCGCCCTCTCCACCTGTGTCGACGCCGCCACCAACGGCCGCGCCCTGGTCATCGGACGACTGACAAAATGATGCATAAATATGAAAAATCTCCGGAACCTTCCGGAGATTTTTTGATGCGCAAAAGTAATCCACCTTGGACGGTTCTCGCCGGCGAGAACCGTCCAAGGTGGGATTATTGAAAAATCAGGCAATATCTTTTTGGAGTACAAGATTATAATATTCAGAACGAATCTGCTCAGCTTCTCTTCCAGATATTCTGTTTATCATGTCAATTATGGCATCCATGACGTTCATATGTGTAGTAAGGTTACTTAAGGAATTGCGTTCTTTGAGATATACGTCCCATCCGTTTTCGCTTTGAACAAGACATACTGCACAATCTGCAACCCCATCAAAACTATACATATCAGAACGAAAATGATTACTTAATACGGTTTCTGCAGCATTTAGACACTTTTGATTGTATCTGCTATCCATTCTGTTACCTCCTCAATTTTATAATCAGCTAATTCTTGTGCAATGGTTTGCGGATGAAGGTATTGAATACCATGTCAACGCATTTTCCAAGATAGTTATATTTATGCCTTGTCATTCGGTTAGTCTCCTTATCATATTTGATTAAATGAGTATAAATAGTGATAATTACACTCCTTAAACTAATTTAAATTGACATATCAAAAAGACTAATCGAAGTATTATATAAGAGCATTATATCATAAATGGACGGAGCAGAATGCCCAATAATTCCTATATATCAGAATAATCAATATACTTGATTGGTTGATAGACAATAAAATTAGTATAGTTTTGGATTATGTGTCTCCGGAACCGGAGAATTTGAATTCTATATGAATAGAAATATCGAAATGTTATACATGTACTTGATCGATTCGCTTATAATACAAGGAGTCGAGACAAAAGTCAACAATGATTTAATGACAAAACTGTGAACAGATGGCTCTATTATAGATGGGTGATACAAGATATGAGTCATACAGGCACCGAAGAAATAAAAAAAAATTCCAAACGAGAGGGTTTTCACCAGTGAAAACTCTCTCGTTTTTTGTCTTTTCTACCTGTGGTTTATCATTCAATATTGTATGAATATTTATACAAGCCTCTTCATTCCCCAAAACTTATTTCTTCTATAATAAAAAGCAAAACATTGACTTAAATTTATCAATACATTGACTTAAAATTATCAATCCTCTTTGATTTATAAACTTTCTGTTTAACTTTATAAACAAAAGAAAGAATTTCCTAAAAACATTATTAAAAAGAAGATTCTTGCAAAAAACTCTTAAAAATTAATCTTTTTTGTAATACCCCCCTTGCTATGTTAAGGCTACAAACGATTCAGATAACTTTTCAGATTAGCAGTTGGATTTTTTAGAGGATAGAGATTATGAAACGAGCTAAATATTCAATCAAAAAATCAATAAAAAAGGGGTTAGCAACACTATTATCTGTATGTCTCATAGTTTCAGGAGTACAGACACCTGTATATGCAGCTGAAGCCTCAATTCCGACAGAGTCCACTGCAACAGTATCAGGGCTCGTAAACAAAAAGGTTGTACTTGACCTTTTAAGTGACGATCTGAGAGACGCAGCTCTGACGGCAATCCGTGAGAACCGGCTGTTCGATGCAGGGGACTATCTGGGGGCGACTTCAGACAGTAAGAAAGCAATAAAAGAATATGAGGCATTCTTCAACAGGAACCCGGGACTGTACGTAGTAGAAGTTCCCGATTCAGTGAAAGATATCCTTTCAAGTGAAGCAGAATCAGAGCTTAGGATATTCGTTCAGAAGGACGAAAAGAAAGCCAAGGTTGATCTTGAAGACGAGAACGCAGCTGATGAATCGGTTCTTTCAAGAGACGTAAACTTCCGTTACGGAACTGAAGATGACATCATCCTTTATGAGCCGTCATCTCAGATCGACACTCTGGTAAACGGCGGAGAGGATGCTTACTACAGAGATCCGGAACAGGACACAGCAGATAACTCAGATTACCAGCTTACCGGAAAAGAAAAGATCACCTTCATGTTTATCAATGCTTCCGACGGAGCAGTAAGATTCACACTTAAGGTTGACGGCGTCAAGTACGATTCCGTAGAGGTTTGCGGAAGAACAGCAGCTCTCAAGAGAGTACTTGCACAGGCAGGTGTAAAGAAGACTGAGGAGACAACAGCAGCGGTAGTTCAAACCACACAGGCGGTTGAAACTACACAGGCACCGGAACTTGTAAACATGGAAGCCGGACCTACAGGAACAGAAGAACTCACACAGCCCGGTGAAGAAAACATTCAGGAAGGAATAGCAGATACATCCGAGATTATAACACCGGAAGATAACGAAAATGGCAGCACTGAAATCTCAAATCCTGTTACAGCTGAACAGGAAGCAGGAGCAGGGGAATCCACAGACATAGAGAACGGTGCTGATACAGAAGATAACAACCAGGGTTACATCGAGGCCGACACAAACACATCACAGCAGGAGTTGACAGAAAACAACGCAGCAGAGCAGACAAACGATGACACAGCAGTGGTGACAGATGATGATTCAGCAGAGTTAACAAACAATGATGCAGCAGAGTTGACAGATAACGATACAGCAGAGATCAGCGATACAGAAGATAATGCTAATGTCGAAAACGAAGATGGAGCACAGGCACAGATCGAAGACATTGAAGATAACGAAGATTCCATCACAGACCAGATCTCAGATGCAGTAGACAATGTATCAAACATAATACTTGGAAGAATGGTTGTTTACGCTGAGGTCATAGGCGAGGGATACGTTTTCGAAGAAGAGCAGCAGGGTCCCGAAACAGAAGAAGAGGAAAAAAATGAAGATATAGCTGCAGAAGCGGGAAACACAGACGGAAATGACAACGATGCAGCAGACAAACAGGAAATACAGGCAGACTTAGACGACAACAATGGAGCAGCAGAAGGAGGACAGCAGGGCGGACAGGAATACGGACAGGAAGAAGGACAGCAGGATGGACAGGAAATCGAACAGCAGAGTGATGGACTCGGAACAGAGACATTGGAACAGAACGATGGATCCGGAGCAGAAATAGCTGGACAGAATGAAGCAGGATCAGGAAATGAATCAAATGTAACTATAGTGGACATTTTCACAGAAGATAATCAGGAAGAAGGGGTTCAGACAGATACAACTTCAACAGAAATATCCACAGGGGATGAACCGGTAGAAGGCATCGAGGGAACGATTCCTGAAGGACAGATGACACTGGAAGACCTTACAGGAATGATGGCTGAACCGGAAACCACAGCAGCAGAAGAGATTCAGAAGCCGGAAACAACAGTTAAAATGCCGGTTGCTTCACCATCAGAGGTCGAGGAGACAAAGGGTGAGTACGACGACTTCGCAAAGGAACTCATAGCCGAAGTGAAGGAAGCCGTTCTGGAAGATAAGGAAGCTGCAAAAGAAGAATTAATGGTAGCGAAGATCGTACAGTACTCCATCGGTTCACTTGGAAAGATACATTACCTCACAGAGATAGATGGATACTCAGTAGAAATTTTCGCATCACAGGACGCATTTGGAGGTTTCAAACCAACACTTGAAGTCAAGAGACTTTACAAGCCGGAAGAAGCTGAAGGAAACGGAGAAGCTCCTACAGACGCACAGATCGCAGAGCTTAAGGCTAACGGAATTTACGACAATTCACTCTTACTTGACATCAGCTTTAAGGACGATTACGGAAATGAAGTCGAACCAAACGGAAATGTAAAGGTAAAGATAACATTAAACGATGAACAGTTCCTGAATACAATCGATGCATCCTCACTCGAGGTACATCACATCAAGGACAACAACAGCACATTAAAAACTGAAAAGGTAGCAGATACAGACGATGTCAAGGCACTGGATTCAAGTGACGATGAGATCAGATTCGAAGGAGATGAGGAAGAGGCAGTTGAGGTAGCAAGTGCGGTAGCAGAATTTGAAGTAGACAGCTTCTCACTCTTCGCAATCACCTGGTACATAGAAGACAATAACGCAGCAGACATACATGTTCACTACGTAGATCAGAGCGGAACAGAGATCCTCAACAACGAGAACGGATACACACTTGATCTCGGAGATGGCGAGGTAGTACTTGCAGATTATCAGGGCGGAGTTACAAATCACGACTACCTGGAAGCAAGACTCGGAAGCGTTAGCGGAAACGTCATAACAAGAGTAAAGAAGAGAGAATCAAGTGCCTATATGGGCATGAGAACAAATTATTACGTAGACTTCTTCGATGCTTCGGGAAACAGAGTCGAGCAGGATTCGGCAGGTTATGAAGGCAGCTTAACCGGAAGCCACATCAGTACAGTACAAAAAGACATTTATCTTATCTACAAGCAGACAGAAGTTCAGGAAGGCGGAGAGGTAGATCCATTAGAGCTGGATGCACCGAAGACTTCAAAGACACTGGAAGACAACGGAGACGGAACTTATACATTAACACTCAGTGTTAAGGGCGCATCCAAGGGAGCAACCCAGAGGTCCCAGGCCAATGTTCTGGTAGTTCTCGATACTTCGGGAAGTATGGATGATGTAACAAGCTCATATGTTGAATCAACCGCAAGTGACGCGAATTACGGAAAGGTTAACGGAAAATACGTACAGCTCCAGATAAGAGATGGAAAGTGGAAATATAAGTCCGGCAACAAGTGGTACACCTACACAGGAACCAGATATAAATACATCTCATCATCAAAGTCAAGACTTGAAGTAGCAAAGGATTCCATCAATGGCCTGGCAGAGCAGTTGTTCGCCAACAACACACCGGAGAATCCGGACAACATCGAGGTTGGACTCATAACCTTCTCAACAAAGGTTAACTCCACATCAGGTAAGTACACAACACTTTCAGCTTTCAGTTCAGCAGTAAACGGTCTGTCAGCTGACGGAGGAACCAACTGGGAGGCAGCATTACTGGCAGCCAACAGTTACAACTTCAACGATGATGATCCGGTATATGTGATCTTCGTATCAGACGGTAATCCTACCTTCAGACAAAATGCAAACGGTTACTTAAGTGATTACAACTATACTTACGGGGTTTACGGTGAAGGTAACAAGGATTCTCATGGATATTGCTACGACGCAGCGAAAACAGCAGCTACAGCTATAATAAACGCCAACAAACATTTATATACAATCAATGCTTTCGGTGATGCAACAAACATGCAGGGACTTCTCAGTGAAGAAGAGAATTACTTCGAAGCAACAGATCAGGCAGCATTGAACTCAGCATTCAGCCAGATTATAAGCATCATCCAGCAGGATCTCTCATACGCCAATGTAAGCATTACCGACGGACTCACAAACCTTACAGCTTCTGTAGTGGTTTCCGGCGGAACAAGCAATTACACATACAAGATCGTTAAGAGAGACGATACAGTAGTAGATCATGAAGACGTAGACAGTGAATTAAAGACCGCAGCTTACAGTGACGGCTCGGTTGTATGGAACTTAGGAGGTACAAATTACAGACTTGAGGACGGAGCGACTTACTCGGTAAGCTTCATAGTTTGGCCGAAGCAGGATGCATACGATACAGTTGCTGACAAGATGAATGATGATTCAACAGAAGTAACTGATTCGAATCTTGTAAGAGATTCTGTAATAGGTCGCTGGACCTACAAGACAAACACAAGCGCAGAAGTTACTTACCAGACAGTAGATGTTGTTACTCAGGACGGATCTTCAAGTACAACTTACTCAGATCCTCAGACAGTAACCATCGATCCTCCGGAGCCCATGATTCTGGCAAGCACAAAACTCGACATCGCAAAGCTTTGGAAGCTGAATCACAAAGATCAGATTTCACTCATAAAAGATAACTCCATAGTACTTGCATTACAGAAGGACGGAGTTGATTACAGAACCGGAATCACACTTGATAACTCAAATGCTTCCATTTCAGCAGACGAACTTGAGATAACCTGGACCAATGATACAGAGATCAATGTATCACCCGGAATCCTGGTATCAAAGGCAAAGGGCGATGAATACGGATTCTCATCCATGCCGGGCGTGGAGCTGATATCCGGATACTACATGATAGAAACAGGACATGACTATAAGTTCACCGAAAGAAGCGGAAATATCTGTTTCGAACTTGAAGACATTACCTACCATCCGATGCTGGTGGACGGAGTCATGAAGAACGTAATCTTCTCACACGATGAAGGAGGACACATAACAGGAATAGAAAGTCTCGAAGACGTAGAAGAACTTACAACATTAACTGCACATAACGTTATAAAGGTTGATTCTCTCGAGGTTTCCAAGACCTACACAGGAAATATGGCGACAGCACAAGAAACTGCATTCGATTTGTACCTTTACAACGAAGATGGCACAACTCCTGCAGTTTACACAGAAAACTATATAGAAACCCTTAATGCGGGTGGAACGACGGTTGTTAAACAGTCTGACGGAGCTTACCGATTCACCATAACACCAACCACTCTCGGTACTCCGGCCACCGCAACAATTGTACTTCCTTCAGGAGTTAAATACAAGGTTTCTGAAGTAAAAGCAAATAAAGATTATGCAACCTACAAAACCAAGTGGGGAGTAGCAGAAAATGCAATAACAAATGAAAGCAGCATTACAAGCATTCAGGTTCTCGGAACAGTCAACGCTATATATTTCGTAAATGAAAACAATGTTATAGCACCGACAGGATTCAACGATGACATGAGACCATTCATGGCACTGGCACTTGCAGGATTCGGAGCAATGTTCTTCCTGGCATGTGATTTCGAGAAGAAGAGACTGTTCGAGGATTAAAAAACAAACGAATACCATAAAATGAGTCCCGGGGATCCGGACAAAGATCCGGATCCGGAAGGACTCAGAAAGAACAAAGGAATCAGATAACAGAGAAAAGTCAAAATAAAGGCGTAGACATTATTCAGAACTCAATAAGTACATGCGTAGGTACTTATAAAAATAAAGACACAACATAAAACTAAATTTTAGAGAGGGGTTTATCATGAAGAAGAACGTAAACAAATTAATGGCAGTTATCACCACAGGCATTCTGGCAGCAACCATGAGTTTAACAGCATTCGCAGCAAATGAAATTGCAATCCCCAAGAAGGTACCGACAGATACCAACAACCACACCATGGCACCTGAGACAACCTTCGAGCTTGAAGTAACAGCTGGCCCATCAGATGCAACAACTGTAGACCTTTTGGGAAACGATGATCAGACTCATACTTATCAGCTCACCCCGGGAACTGCAGAGCAGATCACCGGAATGACCATAACGGGTGCAGCATTTGCAAACATCACCGAGTACCCGGCAGATGGAGTTTATCAGGCAGATTTCGGAATCAAGGTTCCCGACAGTCTTTACTCAGTACCCGGAGTTTACTCCTACACAGTAAAAGAGAAGAACGGCGGCTACAGCGGAATTACATACGATGCCAATACCTACTACATGTACGTAAGTGTAGTAAATAAGGAAGGCGGCGGAGTAAAGGTTGACAATGTAGTTATTGCAAAGGACGACGGCACAAAGATAGCTGACATTACTAACGACTTTGGTGCAGAAAATAATACAACACACGATCTTACAATCACAAAGTCAGTTACCGGAAATGCCGGAGAGCTTAACAAGGACTTCACATTCAAGATTTCAATCCGTGCTAAGGCAGATACAGGCGCATCAAGCGCTCAGGAATTCCAGCTTGAGGATGCAGATGGCGGAAAGCAGAATATCGCAGCAGACGGAACAGAGGTTGCAGTAACCCTCAGCAATAGCGAGGCAGTTCACATTTACGGACTTACAGGCGATTACGATGTATACGTATCTGAGAATGAGGCAGGACTTAACGGTTACACAACAACTTACACAATCACAGGCGATGATGCAGGAAACACAACCGCAGCACAGGCACTTGTAGATGCAGATGCAAAGGCAACTGTAAACGCACTGGCTGATGGCGCAACACTTACCATCATCAACGATAGAAACAATGTAACACCTACCGGTGTAGCAATGGATATCGCTCCATATGCACTCATGGTAGTTCTGGCAGGAAGCGCAGCAGTTACATTCCTTAGAAAGAAAGATCAGTTCGAAGAGTGATAAAAGGAAAGGATCAAAAGAACATATACAAAGATACAGTGAAATCTAATCACTATTGAAATCGAAAAGCGTAGGAACCATAAACAAAGTATTTTAGACATTAGTCACAGTAAATAAATTAAGAAACCTGTAAGGGGGTCTGACCCCATTACGGAACTATAAACAAAGTATTTAATATAAATTACAGGGAAAAGGATCAGGCAAAACCTGAATGATGTAAGAAACCTGTAAGGGGGTCTGATCCCCAATGAATAAACTATCAATCTAAAATTTAGTAGTAGTCCGGGTGGAGCCCTTCGGGGCTCCACAGGATACAGATAAAAGGATTGAGATGAAGATTTCCGGTGAGAAGCCAAAGCTGCAAAAACAGCAGAGAATGGAAGACAATTTCCGGAGATTGAGACAAGATTTTTCCGGTGAGAAGCCCAAAAGGGTTTAGATGATACCGGATGCAGAGACATTAAACTAACAGACAGGTCGAGTGCCGACAGAGCAAACCCCTAAGGAGGCTCGTGATGATGAGTAGAAATTCTGGAAATAAATATATAGGAGCATTCCTGGTAATGCTGTTTGCTTTGCTCCTTAACATCAGCGTTTTTGCAGCAACAGGAAAATATGAAGCAGCTGTGAAGATTCCTGTGAGAGTTACTCTTGAGGGAGAGAAAGCATCTTCGGAGGAAGTAACCATAGTGATGACTCCGCTGGACGATGCACCGGCATTTGATCAGACTTCTCTAAAGGTTCAGGCTAAAAAGGGCGAGACAGTGGAGGCTGAATTTACCAGGACTTTCACAGAGCCTGTAGATTTCAGATATGAGATCAGAGAAACAGCCGGAACTACAGATGCATACACATATGACGACACAGTATATACCGCCATCGTTTTCGTAGAGAATGATCCGGAGACCATGGGTTTAAAGGCATCGGTAGTAAAGGTTTATAAGGATGACGATCCGGGAACAAAACAGGATGCAGCTATCTTCATAAACAGATACTGCCCGGCGGAAATCGATCCTCCGGTAAAGAAGGTGGTAACCAATGATTCCGGAACCGCACCGGATACAGCAAAGTTCCATTTCACCTTGAAGGCAGAGGACAAGACATTCCCGATGCCGGCAGGAAGCGTTGACGGAGCTAAGACTGTTGAAGCTGGAACAGGTAAAGTAGAATTCGGAAAGATAGAGTACGAGAAGGCAGGAACCTATACATATAAGATTTACGAGGAAAAGGAAGACCTTTCAAATTTCACCTACGATACCACTGAATACACAGTTAAGGCAGTAGTTGAAAAGAAGGCAGGAGTTCTGACAGCCACCATGACAATCACTAAGGGAACAGAAGCTGTTGACTCCATAGAATTTAACAACCATTACGGAGAAAAGAAGGAAGAGACAGCACCGGCTGAAACCCAGCCTGCAAACAACGGAAGCAGTTCAGGATCAAGTTCAGAACCTAAGGATAACCGCAAGAAACATGAAAGAGAAGAAACTACAGACCCCGGTGGAAGCGTTCTTGGAGCAGTAAGAGATGCCATCGAAAACGGCCCGGTGGGACAGGTTCTCGGAGCAGCCCGTGATAAAATCGAAGAGAGCCCGATAGGACAGGTTCTCGGAGCAGTAAGAGGAGCCACAAGAACCGGAGATAACAGCTTCATGATGATTTCTGCAATTTGCTTCTTAACAGCCCTGGCGGTGATGATCGGTTGGGTAATGGCATTCATGAAAAAAAGGATGAACGGAATGTAAGTGAAATGTAAGGGGGTCAGACCCCATTACAAAATCCTTAACATCAACCGCGAACAAAACTGTAGAAGGAGCCGGACTCAATTACAGAAAATAAAGGAAATAGGAAATAAGAAATAAGAGATAAAGAAAAATAATAGATTTAGAAAAACAAGGGAGAGAAGTAAGAATATTTAAAGAAAGGAAAAAAGGAAGGGAGCACCGCATCCGAAAGGATGGTGGTGCTCCTGTTTTTTCTTCTTGATTAATATGCTCTGCCCCAGTAAAGCATCTTTGTTGCAGGCTTTCCGCAGACAACGCAGTTGTCGGAGATCTTCTCCTGCTCGAAAGGAATACATCTTGAAGTGATTCCTGACATATCCTTAAGCTTGTCCTCACACTCACGGCATCCGCACCACATAGCCTTTACGAAACCGCTCTTTGTGTTAACGATCTCAACAAGCTCATCCATGTTGGTTGCACTGGAGGTGTGGTCCTCAAGGAACTTCTTTGCTGTCTCGAACATATCCTTCTGGATCTGCTCAAGAACCTTAGCAACCTCTTCCTCGAGATTCTCAAATGCCACCTGGATCTTCTCGCGGGTGTCGCGGCGAACGAGAACAGCATGTCCTGCCTCGATATCCTTGGGTCCGATCTCAACTCTGAGAGGGATACCTCTTACTTCGCAGTCAGCGAACTTGAATCCCGGAGACTTATCACTGTCATCAACCTTTACTCTGAAGCCGGCATTGATAAGCTGATCCTTGAGGGCATAAGCCTTGTCCAGAACGCCTTCCTTCTTCTGCTGGATAGGAACCACACAGATCTGGATAGGAGCGATACGAGGCGGAATCTTAAGTCCGGAGTCATCACCGTGAACCATGATGAGAGCACCGATCATACGTGTTGTATAACCCCATGAAGTCTCGTGAACAGGCTTAAGCTGGTTGTCCTTGTCGAGGAACTGAACATTAAATGCCTTGGCAAAGTCAGAGCCAAAGTTGTGTGAAGTTCCGCACTGAAGTGCCTGGCCGTCGTGCATGAGGGCTTCGATAGTATATGTAGCTACGGCACCTGCGAACTTCTCCTTGTCAGTCTTCTTGCCCTTTACAACCGGGATAGCGAGATACTGCTCGGTGAAGTCAGCGTAAATGTTAAGCATCTGTACTGTGCGCTCTTCAGCCTCTTCAGCGGTAGCGTGAACAGTGTGGCCTTCCTGCCATAAGAACTCTCTGGTTCTCAGGAACGGTCTTGTGGTCTTCTCCCAACGTACAACTGATACCCACTGGTTAAGAACCTGTGGAAGGTCTCTGTAGGATTTAACTACTTTTGCAAAGTAGTCGCAGAATAGTGTCTCAGAAGTAGGACGTACACACATCCTCTCCTCAAGCTTCTTCTGTCCGCCTTCTGTAACCCATGCAACCTCAGGAGCAAATCCTTCGACGTGATCCTTTTCCTTCTGAAGAAGTGACTCCGGGATAAGCATTGGCATAGCCACGTTCTGAACGCCTGTGTCCTTGAACATCTTATCGAGAACGTTCATGTAGTTCTCCCAAAGAGCGTAGCCCGCCGGGCGGATGACCATGAAGCCCTTTACTGAGCTGTAATCGCAAAGCTCTGCCTTCTTAACAACGTCTGTGTACCACTGGGCAAAATCCTCCTCCATAGGAGTTATCTGCTCAACAAGTTTCTTGTCTGCCATGATAATAGCCTTTCTTAATATATATTTGCAGGGGCATCAGCGCACTTCCGTTGTGCCTTGCCGCTGCAGGTTTTCCCGCGAGCCCTTGGCCACGGGGGTGTTTGCCCGTTAATTGTAACAACGAGGGGGAGCTTTTGCAAGAGCTCTGCTCCTTTACATGATGGATAGTCAATAACAGCCCGTGAAATGACTTAAATTAGATATTACTAGAATTGAAGTCAACAGTAGCAAGCCTGTGGAGTGACTTAAATAATGTATTTCTGGAATTGAAGTCAACAATACTTATGGATTATTGACTCATCATGAAGAATATGAATATGAGGCTCAATCTTCCGGGTAAATATCTCTTAGGTTGTCCATCTTGCACCCCATGTTCTCCAGGAGTAGGTCCAGTATGGTGGCAGCCACCATGCACTCGACGACAACATTGGCACGCTCGACAACGGTGGGGTCGTGTCTGCCCTTGATCTCGATGGTGACGTTTTCGCCCTCTTCATTGGCGGTGTGCTGAGGCTGACCGATGGAAGGGGTGGGCTTGAAGTAGGCTCTGATGACGATCTCGGCGCCGTCGGACATGCCTCCGAGGATGCCTCCTGCGTGGTTGCTGGTGACCTGGAAGATCTCCTCCATTCCGCTGAACTCGCCGTTCTCCACCATCTCTTCATACTCTTCCGAAGAGAGAGGCTCCTGACCGTGAGACATGCGGAAGTGGTTTATCTCCTCAAGTGAAGGCTCGTGCTCGATGTCTTCATTGTCCTCCATATCCTCCATGGGAGCGATGGGAACGGAAACTGCTTCGAAGCCGTCATTGTTTTCAGAGCCACGCATTCGGGCAACCTTTGTGCCGTCACCGATCTCCACGGCCTTGACTGCACCGATAGACATGATAGCCTTGGCGAGGTTTGCGTCCAGCTTGTCGAAAACCGGCTCGCCGATACCCGTGGGCATGTTGTTGACAAAGCAGGTCACCACGCCGCCGGCGCTGTCCATCTCGCTCTTAAGCTCCAGGATTTTCGCGTCCGCAGCTTCCCTGCCCTGAGGTGTAGTCACATCAATTCCCGCAAGCTCTGTAACCTCGGCATCCACAGTGATTCCGATATCCGCAAGAACCTTGGCAGCCACCGCGCCGCCGGCTACCCGCGCCAGAGTCTCACGGCCGCTGGACCTTCCGCCTCCGCGATAATCCCTGAACCCGTACTTCTGGAAGAATCCATAATCCGCATGTCCCGGACGGAAAACATGGGCGATATCCGAGTAATCCTTACTGTGCTGATTGGTATTTCTGACAATGATAGCGATAGGAGTTCCGGTTGTCACACCCTCAAAAACGCCCGACAGAATCTCGATCTTGTCGTCTTCCTTTCTGGCAGTGGTCTTCAGGTTCTGCCCCGGCTTTCTCCTGTCCATGTATGGCTGAATGTCATCTTCCGAGAGCTCCAGCCCCGCGGGACATCCGTCTATCACTACACCAAGTGCAGGTCCGTGGGACTCACCGAAAGTAGTTATCCTGAAAAGTTTTCCAAAAGTATTACCGGCCATATATATCTATATCCTTTCAAGCAAACATTTTTTCAATATACAGCAGAGATGCCTCTCTGCCCTGGGGTTAGACATTAGCCCTGAAATCCCTAACCCTCTTCGTTGTGATAATAACACAAAATCGAGTAGAAAGGCATACCCTTCTACTCGACCCGTAATATCTGCTATTCCAAAATCTGATTGATGTGTATCCATCTGTCTCTGAGAGATAATGTATCTTTCCAAGTGAATTGATGGAGTGCTGTGCTATCTTCGCTGCTGATTATTTTTTCTGAGGAAGCTTAACCATGCAGATGCAGTTCGGCTCATCCACGCGGATTTCTCTTGCGCTCATTACCAGCAGGCCGTTGTCATAGTCAATGCTGAAGAAAGTCACGGTGCCTGACTCGTGGTTAGCCACTGCGATATGCTTCTCATCAGGGAAGATGCAGAAATCCTTAGGATAAATTCCTGCGATAGGAAGACTTCCCTTCATGGTAAGGAGACCGGTCTCCACGTCACGATCGTATATGGAAACTGTATCGTTTCCGGCATTGGAACAGAAAACATGCTTTGCTTCCTTGTCCGGAGAGAATCTCATCTGTGCTGCCGCAATGAGATTGGTGTCGCCCTTTTCTTTGTGGGTGGGAATTTCCTGTATCTTCTCAAAAGTAACGTCGTCGTAGCCTGCGCCCTCTTCCATGCGGTAAACGCCGATGACATTCTTTATCTCATACATAAGATAAAGATACTTTCTGTCGGGAGAGAAACGGAAGTGACGGGGTGCAGATTTCAGCTCGCAGCGGATGGTGTCGATCTGGCGCATCTTTCCGTCGCCCTTGTCAAATCTGAAAACACGCACCTGGTCTATACCGAGGTCAGCAACCATGATGTACTTCTGGTCGTCTGTCATTCTCGCACAGGATACATGGGGGCGGAAGGTTCTTTCTGCAACGGAGCCAATGCCTTTGTCATAAACACCGTCGACGATAGGTCCTACTGAGCCGTCTTTCTCCAGCTTGAGAAGTGTTGCCTTTCCGTCATGATAGCCTGAAACCATTATGTACTCATCATACTGGTCAACGGCAAGGTGGCATCCACGCATACCACGGATGTTTCTTGTATTGAGCTTGCTGAGGGATCCGTTCTCCATGATCCGGAAGGAAACGATGCCCTCGTCAGAAATGGAATATAAGGTTTTCTGGTTTCTTGACGCTACAAGATATGAAGAATTGTTGACCTCGATCTCTGTTCTCTTGATGAGGACACCTTTCTCCACATCAACGTCGCATATGGTGATTCCCTTTGCGTTTCCGGTATAGCTGTATGAACCGATATACGCCATGTATTTGTCTTTCATGATCTGCCTCTCACAACGTCCGAACTCTCCGGGCGTGACTCTCCTTTGGAATAATGTTTAAACTTCTCCATATTCTAACACAGATTGCGGCATTGTTACAATAATAACAGGTTACACTTTTTGCTATAATAGGGTAAAATAGTTAACAGTTCAGCCTGTGAACCATGGTGTACGAATGAGTAGTAGATATTCAAGTTCTGCTGCTCCATGACCCAAAACTCTAAAATCCGGAAATGAGTCATTGTTAAGAACGATTCTACATGACCCATATCACCAAAACACCAGATATGAGTCAATGCCAAGTCCGATTCTACATGACCCATATCATCAAAACACCAGATATGAGTCAATGCCAAGTCCGATTCTACATGACCCATATCATCAAAACGCCAGATATGAGTCAATGCCAAGTCTGATTCCACATGACTCATATCATCAAAACACCAGATATGAGTCAATGCCAAGTCCGATTCTACATGACCCATATCATCAAAACCCCAGATATGAGTCAATGCCAAGTATGATTCTACATGACTCATATCCCCGTAAAGCAGATTATGAGTCAAGCAAAAGCCTGGTCCACCGGCTGAATTTACGTAAAATATTGTAATGGGGTCTGCCCCCATTACAATGGAAGGAAGACAGATGGAAAAGATAACATTACCGGAAAACGTAAAACATATAATTAAGAAGCTTGAGGATGCGGGTCATGAGGCCTACGCCGTGGGCGGCTGCGTGAGAGACTGCCTTCTGGGGCGGCTTCCCGAGGACTGGGATATAACCACCAGCGCAAAGCCTGAGGAGATCAAGAAGGTGTTCAAAAGAACCATCGACACCGGAATACAGCACGGTACCGTTACGGTTCTTCTGAAGGCTCACAAAGGAGAGGATGAATCAAAGGAAGCTGAGGCCCTGGAAGGAGTTGACTATGCTCCGGGCGCTGCCGATATGCAGTCAACCGTTCGCACAGGCAAGGGCTTCATCGGCTACGAGGTAACCACCTACCGCATAGACGGCGAGTATCTGGATGGCCGCCACCCCAGCACGGTGACATTCACCCCGTCCCTCCACGAGGATCTCGCAAGAAGGGATTTCACCATCAATGCCATGGCCGTTAATGCTGACTCCGGCCTGGTGGATGACTTCGGCGGCATGAAGGACATGGAGGCTCATGTCATAAGAGCAGTGGGCGATGCGAAGCAGCGGTTTACGGAGGACGCTCTCAGAATGCTTAGAGCCCTGAGATTTTCGGCTCAGCTCGGATTCGAGATCGATCCGGAAACCTACGAGGCAATCAAGGAGCTGGCCCCGAACCTCATTAATGTTTCAAAGGAGAGGATCAATGTTGAGCTCACGAAGCTACTTATGTCAGATCATCCGAACCATATAGCCCTTGTGTCGGAGAGCGGACTTTCCGGATATATTTCCGATCATTTTGATGATGCCTTTGATGTTACAAACGAGATGGGCGCACCTTATCCCGACATCCGTCAGTGGATCCCCGACGGTATCCCGAACGAAAAGTATGTGAGATGGGGCACCTTCCTGAGAGCGGTTCCGGAGGAGGCTAAGATCATCCTTAAGGAACTGAAGATGGATAACGACACCATTGATAAAGCCCGGATCATCGCGGGACTTTTCGATGAGGATCTTCCGGAAAGCATTTATGAAGTGAGAAAGACTCTGTCGGTTATAGGCTTTGATACCTACCTCGCATTCCTTGATGCAGATGAATGCTTAAACCGCCAGATAACAGGTGATGAACCGGCAAAGCGTCTCGAAAGGATCAGGGTAACGAGAAATCACGTGGAAGCCGTTAGAGATGCGGGCGACTGCATTAGCCTCTCTGATCTGAAGGTCACAGGCACAGACCTCATGGAAATGGGAATTCCCAAGGGACCAGAGGTTGGCATGATCCTCAACATGCTCCTTGACGAGGTGCTGAAGGTGCCGTCGAGAAACGAAAAAGATGTGCTTTTGGCATTGGCCAGAAGATGATAAGACAGTGGACCCGGGGGACGGGGTTCGTGGGCCATTTTTCATATAAAATGGTCCACGAACCCCGTCCCCCGGGTCCACAAAATGGGTGCCTAAACTCTTGATGAGACACGCTAAAATTGGTATATTTATAAGTAGCTTTTACATTTATCATTAATCACCTCGACCGTGCAAAAATCATGCATGGCGGGTCATAGAGAGGGGAACTAAATATGTATCAAGATGAATATGAGCGCTGGCTTGCTGCCGACCTCCAGGATGTTGATTTAAAGACTGAGCTTCAGGGAATCAAGGGTGATGATGAAGCTATCAAGGAGCGTTTTGCGGTTGCACTTAAGTTCGGAACCGCAGGTCTCAGAGGAACTCTCGGTGCCGGAACAAACCGCATGAATATCTGGGTTGTTCGCCAGGCTACACAGGGTGTTGCTGACTGGGTAAAGACTCAGGGCGGCACACAGACAGTTGCCATCAGTTACGACTCTCGTCTCAAGGGCTGGAATTTCGCACGTGAAGCAGCAGGCGTTCTCGCTGCCAATGGCATCAATGTTCGTATCTATGACGAGCTTATGCCGGTTCCCGCACTTTCCTTCGCAACCCGTTACTACAAGTGCAATGCAGGTATCATGGTTACAGCATCTCACAACCCTGCAAAGTACAACGGCTACAAGGCATACGGTCCTGACGGCTGCCAGATGACAGATGATGCGGCAGCTATCGTTTATGAGCAGATCCAGAAGACAGACGTTCTTACAGGCGCTAAGTACATCAGCTTCTCAGAAGGTGTTGAGAAGGGTCTTATCAAGTTCGTAGGCGACGATTGCAAGAAGGGCCTTTATGATGCCATCGAGTCACGCCAGGTTCGTCCGGGTGTTGCAAAGAACTCAGGACTCAAGCTGGTTTACACTCCTCTCAACGGAACCGGACTTGTTCCCGTTACCAAGGTTCTCAATGACATCGGCATTGACGACATTACCATCGTTCCCGAGCAGGAGTACCCGAACGGTTACTTCACAACCTGCTCATATCCTAACCCTGAGATCTTCGAGGCTATGGAAAAGGGTCTCGAGCTTTGCAAGAAGGAAGGCGCAGATCTTCTCCTCGCAACTGATCCCGATGCAGACCGTGTTGGTATCGCCATGAAGTGTCCGGACGGAACTTATGAGCTGGTTACCGGAAACGAGATGGGTGTACTTCTTCTCGATTACATCTGCGCAGGCCGCAAGGAGCAGGGCACTATGCCTGAGAAGCCCGTAGCAGTTAAGTCCATCGTTTCCACACCTCTTGCCAATGCTGTTGCCGAGCATTATGGCGTTGAGCTGAGAGAGGTTCTCACCGGTTTCAAGTGGATCGGCGACCAGATCGCACAGCTTGAGGCAGCAGGCGAGGTTGAGCGTTTCATTTTCGGATTTGAGGAGTCCTATGGATACCTTTCAGGCTCATACGTAAGAGATAAGGATGCCGTAGTTGGTTCAATGCTTATCTGCGAGATGGCTGCTTACTACCGCTCAATCGGTTCTTCCATCAAGCAGAGACTTGAGGAGATCTACAAGGAGTACGGACGTTACCTCAACAAGGTAGATTCCTTCGAGTTCCCCGGTCTCAGCGGAATGGACAAGATGGCATCCATCATGGAAGGTCTTCGTAAGGAAGCTCCCGCAGAGTTCGCAGGCAAGAAGGTTGTTAAGGTTACCGACTACGAGAAGACAGAGGAGACAGGACTTCCAAAGGCCAATGTTCTCATCTATGGTCTCGATGACGGTTCTACCATCGTCGTAAGACCTTCAGGTACAGAGCCGAAGATCAAGACTTACTTCACAACCCTCGGTAAGGACCTCCAGGCAGCAGAGGCTGAGAAGGATAAGCTTGCAGCAGCTGTAAAGCCTATACTCGAGTGATTTAATGAATAAGGTTTAAATTTCAGAAAAGGATTGTCGCTTGAGGCGGCAGTCCTTTTTTCGTGGGTAAATCACCGGGGGATGGTGTATATATTAACCAGAACAAAAAAATATGATATTATAGTGCAGTCACGTATGTGGCTGCATTTTTTTGCGACACAATCCACCGGGTTAACCACCGGGGACGGTTCGGAACTATCCCTGATGGTTCAGTGGATTTTATAGGAGTTTTATGGCTGACGGCAGGAACCTAAGGTATGACAATGCAAAAGGGATTTTGATAATACTTGTGGTGGTGGGGCATTTTCTGCTTCCCATAAAGGGTAACACCAGAGTATGCAGCAATATATTTTTCCTGATATATACATTTCACATGGCAGCATTTACCTTTATATCCGGGTTATTTTCCCGGGGTATTTACAGGGAGATACAGGGACGGAAAAGATTCAACTGGTCAAGATGGTTCAGGACTCTTGTGCTGTACATCGTATTTGAGATCATTACATTCTTTTCTGAGATACCTGCCTACGGAAAAACCTCAGATTTTCCCAATTTCCTTAAAGACACCGGAGCCCCGTGGTATCTGTTTGCTCTGCTCATATGGTATCTTTTCATACCTTTCTTCAGTTTATTTAAGGATAAATACATAAGGATCGGGTCGGATAAAAAATACCGCCGAAACAACATAATATATCGAAAAAAAGCTTTGAAGATCCCATGCAGTCTGCATTTGTGGATATGTATAACGATATTGTCTCTCGCCGGAGGTTATTTCCAGGTATTTGAGAAATATCTGGAACTGGACAGAGTTATCAGCTTCGCACCGTTTTTCTTTGCAGGATATTTTCTTGGACAGGAAAAGCTGGAGAAATATTATGATTACCGGAAAGTGTTTTCAGTGTTCTCATCATTGAATCTCCTGATCACTGCAGCGTCCGTTATCGCTGTTGGATTTTTTATGTTCGACTACCTGTGGGACTATCGTTATGTAGTATATGGATCCTGGTATGAAAAGGTTTCACCACTGGGAATAGACGGCAGACTTTATATGGGAAGTCTTTCTACTGAGTGGATAGTGAGGCTTGTATGGTACATTATGGCCGGAAATATGACCTTCACATTTTTGCGGTTCATGCCTACGGGTTACATTCCTTTTATAACAAAAACAGGACAGAGGACACTTCAGATTTATATCCTTCACAGACCAATCAGGGATCTGATACTTGCCGCCGGTTATATCACTTGTGTGGATCCGTCAAATCTTTCTCAGCTTTCCATATTGATTGTCTGCAGTGTGCTGCTGACGGTGGTGCTTTCAGCGAAGATATTCGCCTTTCCTTTCAGTACTCTGCTGTATATTGTGGAGTCATGTATTGCATCCGGAGCCAAATCTAAATCTAAATCAAAATATAAATTCGGAAGTAAAGGCAAAGATAAATCCCGAAGTTACAATAGATGAAAAATGAAGAGTCCGGTGGTTTAGGATATCAAGTAAGCAGTGGCTGCACTTGTTTTTGCGATAATGCTGTCACGCGAAAAAAGTGATTATGGATGGGAGAAAATTTTTCAGTTATGTACGTTTATATTGAAAACCTTTGGATATTTGAGGATTACACTATACTTCAGTGGGCATTGTTTTTTATTCTCTACTGCATGCTGGGGTGGGTGTTTGAGTCGACATACTGTTCCATAAAGGAGCTAAAGCTTCTTAACCGCGGTTTCTGTCATGGACCCTGGCTTCCGATTTACGGGTCGGGAGCTATACTTATGCTTGTATTTGCCGGACCTTTCAAGGGTGAGTACTGGAAGGCATTTCTGACGGGAATGTTGGTTGGATCGGCGCTGGAGCTGGTGACCGGTTACCTCATGTTTCATATTTTCCATATGAGATGGTGGGATTACAGTCAAAATCCACTCAACTTTCACGGTTATATCTGTCTGTATACATCCATTGCCTGGGGAGCTCTTGCGGTGATTTTCATCGAGTTTATTCATCCCCGGGTTTCTGTGATTTCAAAGGACTGGACCTACACCGGATTTGTGGTGGCGGTCACCATGCTGTACACGCTGTTCATTGAGGATGTTATCTTTTCCGTTATCGGTGCCCTGGATCTCAAAAAACGTCTTGAGAATCTTGCCGCTAACAGCGAGGAGATACAGGCACTCAAACTCAATATCTCTGAAGCCAAAACTAAATTTCTGGAGCTTCAGGAGCAGGCAAAGGCCAATGTTTCCGAGGTGAAATCCATCGCTGAAACCGAGGGCAATCTGGCAGCCGCAAAGGCAGTCAGCCTAAAGCTCCACAGCCGTCACATGACAGAACGTCTTCGTGTGCTGGAGGATGGCGGTGATGAAAAGTCAGGTCGTATGAACTGGTGGGTTGCAAGTATGCTTAGAAACAACCCAACATTAAAGGGCGGCTCTGAAGGCTTTGAAAAGCTTCGTGAAGCAGCCGGAAGATACAAAGAGGGTTTTCAAAAAATAGAAGCCCGTATAGAAAAAGAATTCGAAAGTTTAAGAGATGAGCATATCGATGAGATGGAATAGATGATAAGAAGAGTGCCGGTTCTCAACATCGAGAACCGGCACTTTTTTATGCCGCATAAAAATTAATTTACAGTTATGATCGATCTATTTTTTCGTTTATATCTATGATTTTTTTTTTATTGATGTAATCTTCCAGCTCTTTAATGAATTCACTTTCGCTTTCACCTGCTTTTTCGGCAGCAACTGAAATATCTATGATTTTATCCATGACTAAAGAGAACAATATAGATTTGCTTCCCTCTAAACGACCTTCTTCCCGGCCTTGCTTAAGCCATCTGTCTTCCTGAAGTTCAAGTATCTGTCCGCCCACGAGATTCACCATCCTTTCGCTTAAGTTCGTATTAAGATTTCTTGATATATGTATGAGAATGATTTTTGAAAGTTCAGCAAGTTTACGAGTGTCATCTTCAGAGATGATACCTTTATCACAAGCGTCTTTTAATCTATTAAAATAATCCTGCAACTCTAAATATATATTATCATATTCAGGATCTTCCGAATCTGATATTTTCATTAAATGCTTTTCATATCTTATAGCATAAAATGGAATTAGAAAGAATAATCTATTGTTGAATATATCATCTGCAGAATATGCGGAAACATTCATTACCGGAACCGGCAGTAATATTTCCTGATTTGAATACTTGTAGACAATGTTCATATGATAAAATTTGGATGAATTATTGGAACCTCTAAGATTAATAAGACCGGAATCCGGAAGATTGATAATGACTATATTTGAATTGAGATTTTGTTCTGCATTATCAAGAGCTATTCTAACATTATACTCTGCCAGTCTGAAAAGAATGCTGCCATCTTCAGTGGACTGGCATTCGATATGATAATACTTTTCACCAATTTTGAAACAACTGTCGGAATATTTCTTTGAAATCTTATTCTGTTTTTCATCAATCAGATAATGCTCATTGGCCAGTCTTGAGATTTCCTCTAAATCAGCTGTTGAAGCTTTGACGTTAAACATAGTCTCAATAATCGGAATCAGAAAATGGCTCAGTTTTTCGGTTCCGGTTTTAAACACATCATCAAAAGGAGTCCCTGATGAGGATGTTTTTATATCGTCTATCATGGGTTTATATACACCTCTACATTTTTATAGTAATTTGGATGAAATTTGATCACAGAACGTGACGGAATTTTTTAAAACATGATTGAATGGTCATGTAAAAGTGATGATATCAAAGATTTATTGATTTGCATATGGTCTGAATTTCGACTACATGATTATGTCGCATATTTGAGATGTTGACAGAATCCTACGTAGTGCTTATCTTAGTATTGTAACAGAAAATATTTCAGAGGTAGGAGACATGGAAACAAGAGTTGCGGTTTTGAGTATCATAGTTGAGGATTATGAGGCAGCCAATCAGCTTAATGAACTGCTTCATGAGTACGGCCAGTATATCATTGGACGTATGGGAATACCATATCGTGAGAAAGCGATCAATGTAATCTGCGTTGCTATGGATGCACCCGTAGATAAGATCAATGCCTTAACCGGTGCTCTCGGTCGTATCCCGGAGATTACGGCAAAGGTGATTTGCACAAGGCAGTAAAGTTGTTACTTGGATATATGAAAATTGAATAAGCCCCTGACACCAAAACGGCTTCGGCTCTTGCGGTGAAAGTGACGTGAATAAAAAAGATTGGTAACTCCGGTTATTTAGTTCGCTGTGCGAAGGCCGGAGCCACAACAGGTTCCGTGGAAATCTGCCACAAGAGTCGGAGGGGAAGTGTACCCTCCGGCTTTTTCTTTTACTATTATACTTTTTAGAGGGCGGTTTATACTGCCTTCTTTTTTTGCGATAAAGTCGTCACGTGTGTGTTTTACTTGCACAAAGGCACATATGAGGGTCAGAGCGGTATTAAGTAGGGGCGTTTTACATATGTGTTTTAGGAGGAAAAGTTGAGTTTACAGGAAAATATGAATTCGGTGGCATCCGCCAACAGGCTGCATATCGGCTTTTTTGGATGCAGGAATGCAGGAAAGTCCAGTCTCGTTAACCGTATCACCGGTCAGGATATGGCGGTGGTTTCCGAGGTCAAGGGAACCACTACCGATCCGGTAACTAAATCAATGGAGCTGTTGCCGCTGGGGCCGGTGGTAATCATTGACACTCCGGGTTTTGATGATGAAGGAATGCTGGGGGATCTGAGGGTAAAGAGAACAAGGCAGGTCATAAACCGGACTGATATTGCGGTGCTTGTTGTGGATGCAGAGACCGGCATGAGGTCGGAGGACATGCTGCTTCTTGAAATGTTCAAAAAGCACGAGATACCGTATCTGGTGGTTTGGAACAAAGCTGATATTTCAGATGCTTTTTTTGCAGCTGATTGTCAGGAATCCCATGAGATCGATGCGATACAAATTAAAGATGTCGATTCAGGGGAGAGGAGGTCTTTGGATTCAGAAGAAATAAATTCCGAAAAAAGAGAAGCAAGGACTTGCTTCATCGAAAAGGACAGAGTAAAGCCTTCGGAAGAGGACATCATATATGTCAGTGCCAAAACAGGAGCCGGAATCGAGGAACTGAAGGAAAGAATCGGAGCTCTCCTGAAGGACAATGAAGACTCAAAATCACTTCTTGATGGGATCATCGGTCCGGGCGAACTTGCAGTGCTGGTCATCCCCATTGACAAAGCGGCACCCAAGGGCAGGCTTATAATGCCTCAACAGATGGCCATCCGAAGCGCACTTGACAAAGGCGCCACTGTTGTTGTGACGAGAGATTCTGAACTGAAGGAAACTCTCTCGGGACTTGGCAGAAAACCGGATGTAGTCATTACCGACAGTCAGGTGTTTTCCTATGTGAGTAGTGTGGTTCCGGAGGAGGTAGCATTAACTTCATTTTCCATTTTGATGGCAAAGTACAAGGGAACTTTGGAGAGCTCCGTAAAGGCGGTTAAGGCTTTGGATCACCTTAAGGATGGGGATCGGATTTTGATGGCGGAGGGCTGCACACACCATAGGCAGTGCGGGGACATCGGAACGGTGAAGATCCCCAACTGGCTGCGAAAATACAGCGGGAAAAGCATTAGCATAGAGACCTGTTCGGGGAAGGATTTTCCGGAGGATCTCAGTGGATTTTCGGCAGTTATTCACTGCGGAGGCTGCATGAATACCGAAAGGGAAATGCGCTACCGCATGAGGTGTGCCGAAGATCAGCATGTGCCCTTCACGAATTACGGGATCGTGATCGCGAAGATGACCGGGATTCTGGAAAGGAGCATCAAAGTATTTAATGGATAATTATATTAATGAACTTGCGTGTAAGCTCTTGGAAACCCGTAAGCTCACGGCAGAGGAATATGCATATCTCATAGAACACAGAGACTCTGAGACTACAGAGTTCTTGCGAGAACATGCGGTATGTATCAGAAAAGAAACCTATGGCAATGAAGTCCTGATCCGGGGGCTCATCGAGGTCAGTAACATTTGCAAAAATGACTGTTTGTATTGTGGCATCCGAAAGAGTAATTGGCGTGCGGAAAGGTACAGACTGAGTGAAAAGGAGATTCTATCTGCGGCGGAAACAGGCTACGGACTTGGATTCAAAACCTTCGTACTTCAGGGCGGGGAGGACGCCTGGTACACGGATGAAAGGCTGGAAAACATTATAAGGCAGATTAAGAAAAAGTATCCCGACTGCGCGGTGACACTGTCTCTTGGTGAGAGAGGCAGGGAAAGCTTTCAGCGTCTGCGTGCTGCGGGAGCGGACAGGTATCTTCTCAGGCACGAGACTGCGGATCGGGAGCATTATCGGAAGCTGCACCCACCGGAGATGAGCTTTGAGCACCGGATGGAGTGCCTTCGTGAACTGAAGGAGCTTGGTTTCCAGACCGGTGCCGGTTTCATGGTAGGTTCGCCCTTTCAGACTACGGAAAACCTCGCCATGGATCTCAAGTTCCTGGAGGAGTTTCAGCCGGAAATGTGCGGCATCGGACCCTTCATTCCCCATCATGACACCCCGTTTTCCGAGTACAGCGCCGGGTCTGTGGAACTCACCTGCTTCCTATTGTCCGTCATAAGGATCATTTGTCCGAAGGTGCTTCTGCCCGCCACAACGGCTCTCGGAACCATGGACCCGGAAGGCCGTGAAAAAGGTATCCTTTCCGGTGCCAATGTTGTCATGCCGAATCTGTCACCTGCAAATGTCCGGAGCAAATACCTGCTGTATGATGGGAAGCTTGCCGCAGGTGCGGAGGCCGCGGAGAACCTGGCGGACCTGAAACAGAGGATCGAAAAAATTGGATATATAGTAGTTGAGAAGAAATAAAAAGGAGAAACAATTATGGCTGTTTACAACCCAAAATCACTTAAAGCAGAGGAATTCATCAACGACGAGGAGATCCTCGCAACCCTGGAGTACGCGGAGGCTCACAAGAATGATGCCGAACTTATAGACCAAATACTTGAGAAGGCAAGACCGGTGAAGAACGGTAACGGATGCACCTGCGCGGGTCTCACTCATCGCGAAGCATCTGTACTTCTTGCTACCGAGCTTCCGGACAAGATTGAGAAAATGTATGAGATCGCAGAGGAGATAAAGCTTGCATTCTACGGAAACAGAATCGTGCTTTTCGCACCGCTTTACCTTTCCAACTATTGTGTCAACGGTTGCCTTTACTGCCCGTATCATTTAAAGAACAAGCACATAGGAAGAAAGAAGCTCACCCAGGAAGAGGTTCGGGCTGAGGTAATCGCTCTTCAGGATATGGGTCACAAGCGTCTCGCCATTGAGGCAGGTGAGGATCCCGTGAACAATCCGATTGAATACATCCTGGACTGCATTAACACTATATACAGTGTACATCATAAAAACGGAGACATTCGCCGTGTTAATGTCAACATCGCTGCAACAACGGTTGAGAACTACAGAAAGCTCAAGGAGGCAGGTATCGGAACCTATATTCTGTTCCAGGAGACTTACCATAAGAAGAGCTATGAGACACTTCATCCCACAGGCCCCAAGCATGATTATGCTTATCATACAGAGGCAATGGACCGTGCCATGGAGGGCGGCATTGATGATGTTGGTCTCGGAGTGCTTTTCGGCCTTGAGATGTATAAATATGAGTTTGCGGGACTTATCATGCACGCTGAGCATCTGGAGGCGGTTCATGGGGTAGGACCGCATACTATCAGCGTGCCACGCGTGAAGAAGGCCGACGACATTGACCCTGACATGTTTGACAATGGAATCAGCGATGAAATCTTTACAAAGATTGCAGCCTGCATCCGTCTGGCGGTGCCTTATACAGGCATGATCATTTCCACAAGAGAGACTGCGTCGGTTCGTGAAAAGCTTCTGAGAGTGGGCATTTCCCAGGTATCAGGGGGCTCCAGAACTTCGGTTGGCGGATACACCGAGGAGGAGCGTCCTCATGACACAGAGCAGTTCGATGTTTCGGATCAGAGAACCCTGGATGAAGTTGTGAGCTGGCTTATGGATTCCGGACACATTCCGTCCTTCTGCACAGCCTGCTACCGTGCCGGCAGAACCGGAGACCGTTTCATGGCGCTTTGCAAGAACGGACAGATCCTTAACTGCTGTCATCCCAATGCCCTTATGACACTTGCAGAGTACCTCGAGGATTATGCAAGCCCCGAGACAAAGGAAAAGGGTTACAGGATGATCGAGGAAGAGCTTAAGAAGATCCCGGCCGAAAAGGTGAGAACCATCGCTGAGGAGAATATAAAGGAGATCAGGAATTCCAACAGGAGAGATTTCAGGTTCTGATAAATTCCTAAAACCAAAGACCCCACCGGAGCTTTTACGCTTCGATGGGGTCTTCTCAATGTCTATTCTTATTTTTGTATGTCAAGAGTTCTTTGAAGGGGGGAATCGGAACTCTTACTAAGTATATTTGAAACGGTCATGCTTGAAAGGAACGATATTTTACAAACCGCTCTCTTCATACACATTTTCGACCGTTGTTTCTGAAGGGGGCTCCGGAGTTGTATTACATCTCCGGAGTATGAGTATGAAAAGCTTTTTTTGTGTTACATCTCTTGTAACTTGTGTATATAATAGCGGAGCTTTGTGACTGAAATATGTCTCACACCTAAAAGAAGTCTAAAAAGTATAAACAAATTATAAAGTCAAAGCATCCTGTATCAATCGACTCAACTTTCAGAAATTCTCATTCCGAATAGAAAAATCGACTCAACTTTCAGAAATTCTCATTCCGAATAGAAAAATCGACTCAACTTTCAGAAATTCTCATTCCAAATAGAAAAATTGACTCAACTTTCAAAAATTCCCCTTTCCGCAGCATATCATCCAAAAATTCCAAACCTAAAAAAGCTTATTAAATATTAGTAAAGTCTCTTTACAGATGTTTGAGAATTTGTTAACGTAGATATGTCAACCGCTTAACATATTTAACATATGTTAACGATAATAGTGCAAATAGTTTTTTTTATCACTATTTGTACCGCCGGATGAAAGCGGCGGAATGGAGATCAATATGAATAAGAATTACAATAAAATCAATACACCAACAACAGATTTCGAAGAGAAGCTTATGAGCGTTCTTCCCTGGGAGACTAAGGAAGTTCCTTCAGATATTCCTCACGGGGATATGCCCGGAGACAAGATCGAGATCGACGAGTCACACATAGCTAAGGCAAATGTTATTTTCCCGGCTCTTGCCGAGAAGCTTGCAAAGAAGATAAAGGAGAACCCTTACCAGCGTGCAGTTATCAGTGTCTGCGGCGGCTCCGGAGTAGGAAAGTCAGAGATCGCCTCCGTACTTGGGTGGTTCTTTGAGCAGTCAGGCATCGGTGCCTACATCCTTTCAGGCGATAACTATCCTCACCGCATCCCTATGTACAATGACGCTGAGCGTCTCCACATTTTCCGCGAGAGTGCAGTAAGAGGCATGATCGATGCCGGCGATTATACAGACGATCGTTTCAAAGAAGTTCGCCAGTGGCAGCAGGAGGATACAGACGCAGACAAGTCCCATCTTGATGGAAATGCATGGTTCGAGTCTTATCTTGCGGCAGGCCGTAAGGGTCTTGCAGGCTATCTCGGAACACCAAACGAGACAGATTTCGTCGAGGTTAGCACCATCATCAGTGCCTTCAAGGACGGTGCCGAGACTCTCTGGCTCAAGCGCATGGGTAGAGATGCAGCCAGCCTCTGGTACGATGAGGTTAATGTTAAGGACAAGCAGATCCTCATTATCGAGTGGACTCACGGCAACAGTGATTTCCTTCAGGGCGTAGATATCCCGGTACTCCTCAACAGCACACCGGCAGAGACATTGGCCCACAGAAGATCAAGAAACCGTGACGGAAAGACTGACAGCGCATTCACAACAATGGTTCTCGAGATCGAGCAGAGAAAACTTCATGACCAGGCACACAAGGCCGGCATCATCTGCGCAAAAAACGGTAGCCTTATAAGCTTTGACGAATACACAGAGCTGATGAAAGACCAGTTTTGATTTTTAAACCGGATTTTGGGCGTTCAAAAACTGTTTACGATAGCCCGGATAGTACACAGAGCTGATGAAAGATCAGTTCTGAGACATACCGCCGGGGACGAGCCACCGTCACCGGTGGAAAACCAGGCGCCGATTGCGATACCAATCAGCCTTAGTTCTTTTAAGAGGAGTTTATATAAATGGAGAAACATTATACCGATAACGGCCCTATGCTCAATGCTTACCCCGACAGCATGGGCGGCAGACTCAGCGATGTAGTTAGCTTCCTGGAGAAGCCGGAGATGGAAGACAGCTTCCAGTCCTTCTACATCCTTCCGAGCATCTTCAACACAGATCTGGACCGTGGATTTTCTGTAATAGATTACGATATCAACCGCGAGATGGGCAGCGAGCAGGATCTTGAGAGACTTCGCGCCCTGGGCATTAACCTGAAGCTGGACTTCATCCTTAATCACGCTTCAGTCCTTTCACCTCAGTTCCAGGATCTCATCAAAAACGGCGAGAACTCAAAGTACGCTGACTTCTTCATCAACTGGAACAAGTTCTGGGAGGGCAAGGGTCAGATGACAGAGGAGGGCTATATCCAGCCTGACGAGGAGTACATCAAGGACATGTTCTTCCGGAAGCCGGGCCTTCCCATCCTTATGGTCCGTATGCCCGATGGTAAGGACGTGCCTTACTGGAACACCTTCTATCAGGAGGTTATCTACAAGCGCCCGGATGCCATGGATTTAATGGGTGCCATGGACATCCAGTACCTTGCGGCAGAGCGCATCTGCGAGAAGGTTAATGCTGAGCTCGGTGCAGGAAAGAAGCCCGCTGAGATTGACTTCACCGGTTTTGAAGAGTATCGCGACAAGGTTATCGATTACCTTGAGTCGAACCGCAAGTACTTAGGACAGATGGATCTCAATGTTAAGTCCGATCTTGTGTGGGAGCATTATGACAATACTCTCAAGGCCCTTTCAGGCTACGGCGCTTCCATCGTTCGTCTCGATGCCTTCGCTTATGCTCCTAAGGAGCCGGGTAAGAAGAACTTCATGAATGAGCCCGACACCTGGGATCTCCTTTCAAAGGTTCGCGAGCTTGCCGACAAGTATCACGTAACACTTCTTCCCGAGATTCATGCAAGCTACGGCGAGAAGGTTTACAAGAAGGTTGCCGACATGGGCTACATGACCTACGACTTCTTCCTTCCGGGTCTCCTTATCGACGCCATGGAGAAGAAGAGCGGTAAGGATCTCGCACGCTGGGCACAGGAGATCTTTAATGACAAGATCCGCACAGTCAACATGCTTGGCTGCCATGACGGAATCCCTCTTCTTGACCTTAAGGGACTTCTTCCCGAGGAGGAGATCCAGAACCTTATCGATACCATCGTGGGAAGAGGCGGTCTCGTAAAGGATCTTCACGGCAAGAAGAACATGTATTATCAGGTTAATGCTACCTACTACAGCGCTCTCGGCGAAGACGATAAGAAGATGCTCCTTGCACGTGCTATCCAGATGTTTATGCCCGGAAAGCCTCAGGTATGGTATCTTGATCTCTTTGCCGGTAAGAATGACCACGAGGCAGTTAAGCGCGCCGGCGCCGCAGGACACAAGGAGATCAACCGTACAAACCTTTCTCCGGAAGAGATGGAGAAGAGACTTGCATCGGATGTTGTTTCAAAGCAGATCGAGCTCCTCAGATTCCGTAATACATGCTCTGCCTTCTCATTTGATGCAGAGTTTAATGTTGAGACCGATGGCACAAAGATGACCATGACCTGGAACAACCAGGGACATACAGCAAGCCTTAAAGTGGATTTCGCAGATTACAGCTACGAGATTATAAAATAAGGGTTTATTTTTATTAAAAGTGCATAAAGCATATTGACATTAAAAATGCCGTTATCCTTAAAAACAGGGGATAGCGGCATTTTATACAAAAAAACTCACAAAAAACGATGCCAAATGTTGCACAATATGTACAAAGTTATGTTGTCCGATTGACAGAATTTGTGAATAGCGTTATATTCTAGATACATCAAGTGTCAAGCGGTTGACAGAGCATGACATTAAATAGGTTATTTTTTTAGAACAAGAGGAGAATATCATGAAAAAAAGCATTAACAAGATGGCTGCATTACTCATGACAGCAGCTATGGTAAGTTCACTTGCAGCATGCGGAGGCAGCTCAACACCTGAGACAAACGCACCTGCTGATACAAAGGCAGCAGAGGCTACAACAGCTGCAGCAGCCGATGGAGAGACAAAGGCAGCAGCTGATACATCAGATCTTGCAGGACAGTCGATCACCATCCTTAACTCAAAGGGTGAGATCCAGACAGCTCTTGAGGAGCTTGCAGGAACATTTACAGAGGAGACAGGCATCAACCTTGAGGTTCTTGCATGCGGAGCAGGTGAGGTTCCTTATACTAAGGTTACTTCCATGTACAGCTCAGGAACAGCACCAACCATGGCTATCCTTGATACAACAGACGTTATCGCACTTGGCGCTGAGTACGGACTTGACCTTACAGATCAGGACTGGAACCAGTATTGCGACAGCATGACAACAAAGATCGACGGTAAGGTTTACAGCTTCCCGTTCTGTGTTGAGGGTCGTGGAATCATTTACTCAAAGAAGTCAATCGAGGATGCTCTCGGTAAGGAATTTGATCCTGCATCCATCAACTCACTTGATTCCTTCAAGGCAATCTGTGAGGAGTTAAGAGCAGCAGGCATGGAGAATCCTGTAGTTCTTTCAAAGGAAGACTGGTCACTCGGTGCTCACCAGCTCGGATATATCTATGATACAAACGACGGAACAACAGCAGGCGCTGACAAGATCATGGCAGCTCTTAAGGATGGTTCTCAGAAGGTTGAGGATTATGAGCGTTTCAACCAGTTCATGGATACAATGGATGTGATCCTTGAGTACAACTACAACAAGGAAGATCCGCTTGGCGCTAACTATGATGAGGATCCTATGCACCTTGTAGAGGGTGAGGCAGCTTTCTGGCCAAACGGTAACTGGGCTTGGCCAAACATCGAGACAGCAGGTGCAACAACAGATGATGCATATGGCTTTATCCCATTCGTTCTCGGAAATGATACAGCTGATTTTGCAAACACATCAATGCAGGCTTCACCTACAAAGCAGCTTATGGTTGATGCAAAGCAGTCAACACCTGAGCAGCAGGCAGCAGCTCTTGAGTTCATCAACTGGCTTGTAAACTCTGAGTCAGGACAGCACGGTCTTGTTGAGAAGCTTGCTCTTATCCCTGCTTGCTCAAACAACACAGTTGCTCCTCTTGATCCACTTAGCCGTGACATCGTTGCCAAGATGGCTGAAGGTCACACATATTCATCAAGCTTCGTAGCTCCTTCAGACCACTGGTCAGTAGTTGGTGCTATCATGCAGAAGTATGTAGCAGGTGAGACAGACCGTGCAGGCGCAGCATCTGAGATCGATGCTTACTGGCAGGCACAGGCTTAATTAAAAGATTAAGCAAAACCCATTTGAACACGGTTCTTCGGTCCGGGTCAAGGGTCGTATAGTATAAGTATAGTTCGTATACATTTAAACATAATTCAGGACATTATCTTCTTGCCGGAATCTTGAAAACAAGACGGGATGTCAAGTATCCGCAGGAGCTATGGTTCTTATGGGTAGACATCCCGGGATTAAAGAGGATATGTCCTGATTTTTTTGCAGAAAGGCAGATCAATATGAATTCTCTGGGCCGTACAACCGGTGATAAAATCAAAAGTTTTCTTATGTTCGCATTGCCAGGCACTTTCGTTTTCGTTTGTGTAGTTATCATTCCGTTCCTTTACGGATTTTATCTCACATTCACAGACTGGAACGGAGTTGCAGCAGTAAAGAACCTTGTGGGATTTGATAACTATAAAGCACTCATGGCAGATAAGAATTTCTGGAATTCCATGGCACTTACCCTTAAGTATGTGGTTTTTTCGGTTCTTCTTGTTAATGCTTTCGGATTTGTTTTTGCATACTTCCTTTCGGGAAGAATCAAAACCGGTCAGAATGTTTTCCGTGCCGGTTTCTTCACACCTAACCTTATCGGTGGTGTCGTTCTCGGATTTATCTGGCAGTTCGTTTTTTCACAGCTTCTTGTAAAGTTTGGTAAGAATCTCGGTATCGCCATCTTCTCAAAGTCATGGTTGTCCGATCCTACAAAGGCTTTCTGGGCACTGGTCATCGTTACTGTGTGGCAGCTCAGCGGTTATATGATGCTTATCTACATCGCCGGTTTCACAGGACTTTCTGAGGATGTACTTGAGGCTGCTTCCATTGACGGAGCTTACGGATGGGCAAAGATGCGCCACATCGTTCTGCCTCTCATGGTACCTTCCTTCGTTATCTGTATATTCCTTACTCTTTCAAGAGCATTCATGGTTTACGACATTAACCTTACATTGACGGGCGGTGAGCCTTACGGCAGTACCAAGCTTGTTGCAATGCACGTTTATGAGAAGGCGTTTACCGCAAGACAGTATGGTATCGGCCAGGCAGAGGCTGTATTCCTGTTCTTCGTGGTTGCACTGATCTCGGGACTTCAGGTTTATTTAGGTAAGAAGCAGGAGGTAGAAGCATAATGGGCAATCAGAATAATGTTACTTCCGAGAATATTTCATCTCAGCCTAAGGCTGCTGACAGAGTGGGCGGTATCAATAAGCTTATAAAGGATATACTTATTTATATCCTGCTTACTATCGGCGCACTGTTTTATCTTGTGCCTTTCTTCATGGTCATCATCAACTCCTTCAAGCAGAAGAAGGATATCATCAAGGCACCTATGGACATTATCGGTGCCAGCGGAATGAGCGTTGATAACTACGGAAAAGCATTTAAACAGATGGAGTTCATGAAGGCCTTCGGAAACTCACTTTTCATCACAGGCCTTTCAACCATTGCGGTTATTATCTTATCCTCCATGGTGGCTTACTACATTGTCCGTGCTAACACAAACCTTGCGAAGGTGATATTTGCACTGATGATCTCTTCAATGATCATCCCGTTCCAGTCAATCATGATACCTCTGGTATCAATTTATGGAGCAAACCTTAGTCTCACTAACCATCGTTTATCACTTGTTTTCATGCACACCGGATTTGCAATGAGTATGTCGGTGTTCATGTACGCAGGATTCCTGAAGAGTGGTGTTCCCAAGTCTCTGGAGGAGGCAGCATATATCGATGGCTGTACCAAGATGCAGACCTTCAGAATGATAGTATTCCCGCTTCTTAAGCCCACAACTGCAACACTTGTTATCCTTAATGCGATGCAGTTCTGGAATGACTATCTGCTCCCGAGCCTGGTTCTCGTAAAGAAGCCTCTTTATACACTTCCGCTTTCAACCTACAGCTTCTACGGAACCTACAGCTCAGATTACGGCCTCATCATGGCGGCACTTGTACTTACACTTCTTCCTATCCTTATCCTGTACTTCTTCTTACAGAAGCAGATCATTGCAGGTATGGTTGCCGGTGCGGTTAAGTAACACAGATATATTGCTGGGAAAAATATAAAATTTTAGTATAATAAGAGCCGGGCGATGTATCTGCCCGGCTTTTTTTAAATCAATTTTACAAAGGAAAATGACATGGCAACTACATTAAAGGACGTGGCTAAAGAAGCCGGACTGGCAGTTGAGACTGTTTCGAGAGTTCTCAACAACAGGGGCTATATAAGCGAGAAGACAAGAAAAAAAGTATATGACTCCATGGAGAAGCTGGGCTACAGACCGAACATGGTTGCCCGGACCCTTTCCAAAGGAAGATCCGACGCCATTGCGGTTATCGTGCCCAATATGATGCATCCGTACTTTTCACAGATGCTTGGAGAGATAGAACGTTTTGCTGCCGAAAGGCAGTTTCAGGTATATGTCAGCAGCTCTTCAGGAGATGCTCAGAAAGAGAAGAGCGTCCTTGAGCTTTGCGAGAACAGCCTGGTTGCGGGAGTTCTCATATTCAGTAATCAGGTAAAGCCGGAGACTCTGAAAAAATTCGATCTTCCCATCATCACCATAGAGCGTTTTATCGAAGGCGGTACAGGCTGCGTTCTTTGCGATAACTATAAGGGAGGTCAGCTTGCGGCCGAGGAGCTGATCAACAAAGGCTGCAGAAACCTGGTCATGCTGGGAAGTGTCAGACTTCGTAAGATGCCTGCGGATATCCGTGAGGACGGCTTTATGGATGTCTGCCGCAAAAAAGGTGTTAATGCCAGAGTCCTCAACAGTAATTTTGAAGAATTCAAGGAAATGGAATACCATGAGAGTATCCTGAAGACTCTTACCGAGTTCCCTGAAACTGACGGTATTTTCTGCAGTTCCGATCTTATCGCGGCTCAGGCACTGCAGGTGGCAGCCAAGCTTGGACGGAGGGTTCCGGAGGATCTGAAGATCATAGGTTTCGATGATACAGCGATCTCCAGACTGACAACTCCTCAGATAACTACCATCCATCAGCCTATGAGTGAGATGGCGAAGCTTGCTTTTGACATGATCATCGATACCATTGAGCATAGAGAGGTCCAGGAGCGTAATGTTCTTGACGTAAAGTTGGTGGTACGAGGCACCACCTAAGGACGGGCCGGAGGGCATCCAAATGGATGCCCTCCGGCCTCTATGAAAAAAAACTTTAAAAATAAATGGATATATCTTATACTATTGTAGATTATGGTATTTGATAGGAGATTTTAATGTTTTCATTGATTTCAAACGATATCGGAATTGATCTTGGTACTTCAAGCGTGCTTGTGTATATCAAGGGCAGAGGTGTGGTTCTCAAGGAGCCGGCTGTCGTTGCTGTCAATAAAGACACCGGCAAGGTTATGGCTTATGGTGAGGATGCCCGTCTGATGCTTGGAAGAACACCTGAGAACATAGCGGCTGTTCGTCCGTTGAGACAGGGTGTTATTTCGGACTATACATTAACAGAGCAGATGCTCAGGCACTTCATTGATAAGGCTGTGGGCAGACGTACTTTGCGTAAGCCCCGTGTATCGGTTTGTATCCCTTCCGGCGCAACAGAGGTTGAGAGGAAGGCGGTCGAGGATGCTACCTATCATGCAGGAGCAAGAGAGGTTACCATCATTGAGGAGCCTGTGGCTGCAGCCATAGGTGCCGGTATAGACATTAGCAGACCTCAGGGCAATATGATCATCGATATCGGTGGAGGCACTTCCGATATAGCAGTTATCGCTCTTGACGGACCGGTTGTTTCTGAGTCCGTTAAGGTGGCAGGTGATGATTTCGATGAAGCCATCATCAGATATATGCGTAAGAAGCACAATCTTCTTATAGGAGAGAGAACGGCGGAGGATATCAAGGTCAATATCGGCTGCGCAAGCAAGAGACCTGAGAATATCACTATGGAAGTGAGGGGACGTAACCTGGTTACGGCACTTCCAAAGACTGTGGTAGTCAGCTCCGACGAGATCATGGATGCGCTTCTGGAGCCGGCAACCATGATTGTAAATGCTGTACATAATGTTCTGGAGCGTACACCTCCCGAGCTTGCAGCTGATATATATGAGAGAGGTATCGTAATGACGGGCGGAGGGGCTCTGCTTTACGGTCTTGACAAGCTTATGCAGGAGAAGACAGGAATTAACTGTGTACTTGCTGAGGATCCTCTCACTGCTGTCGCTATCGGAACAGGTAAGTTTATCGATATTGCAAACAGCGACGATGATGATCTTTAATACTGATGGAAATGATGTGCAGCTCACATTTTCTGAGAGTTGATCGTTAAATGCAGAAGTAAAAGGATTGTAAACATGATATATTCTAGGGGTAGCCTTCAGGGGCTGCCCTTTTTATATTAAAATAATGAAAATGCAGAAAAAGCTTTACACATCCGCGGGCTTTCCGAAGTCTATGCTGGATAGTGAATATTTCGGAATATTAAAGAAGGAATTTAGAATTGGATTTTTTTGAGGGATATATAGACCATATTATATATAGAAGTGATTCCACCGGCTACACGGTTATGGTCGGAGTCATGAAGGGTAAGGACTACACCCTGGTGGGTACGGTTCCCGGGATAGAAGCCGGTGAAAATATCAAGGCCGACGGTCATGAAACCACCCACCAGATTTACGGTACCCAGTTTGTTATCGATAAATACCAGGTGGTGGCTCCCGAGACCGCTGAGGCTGTGGAAAGGTATCTAGGTTCCGGAGCCATAAAGGGTATAGGTGCCGCCATGGCTGCCCGCATTGTAAAGAAATTCGGTGACGATACCATGCGCATCATCCAGGAGGAGCCGGAGAGACTGGCTGAAGTCAAAGGCATTTCCAAAAGCAAGGCTGTGGATATAGCGGCTTCCGTGAATTCCAAAAGAGATATGCAGGATGCGGTAATGTTTCTGCAGCAGTACGGCATTTCCATCAATATGGCGGGAAAAATCTACTCACATTACGGAAATGAAATGTACGATATCATCCGGGATAATCCCTATAAGCTTGCCGAGGATATCGAAGGCATTGGCTTCCGTACCTGTGATGAGATTGCTCAGAATGCCGGTATAAAGGCGGATTCCGATTTTCGTATCGAGTCCGGTATTCAGTATGCCCTTTCCATGGCTGAGGGAAACGGACATTGCTATCTGCCGCTGCCTGAGCTTTTGCAGGCATCCGAGGTGCTTCTCAATATCACCATACATGAAATTAATCATTACCTTATAGACCTTCAGATGCAGGGGAAGGTCATAGTGAAAAATGCTGCGAAAAAGATGACTCTCGATGATTTTCTTTCGGAGAGCGGAAGCGGGGATGTGGTTTATAATGCTGACGACAGGAACACAGACCCGGATACCAGAGTCTACAGAGCATCTTTATATTACACAGAGCTTCAGGTGGCAACGAAGCTTCAGGAGTTAAATATCGAAGGCGCAGAAGAACCGGATGAGGAACTGGAAGAGATAATAGACGAAATAACCGAAAAAGAAGGTATAGAGCTTGATGACCTCCAGAGAAAGGCTGTTTCCATTGCGGTTAATTCAGGACTTCTGGTCATTACGGGAGGTCCCGGTACGGGAAAAACCACTACCATCAATACCATCATAAGAGTTTATGCCGAGAAGGGTAAAACCATTCTTCTGGCAGCCCCCACCGGCAGAGCCGCAAAGAGGATGTCGGAGTCCACAGGCTGGCCGGCCTCCACCATTCACAGACTTCTGGAGTATCAGGGAAGACCTGAGGAGGATGACAAGGAAGGACTTGAGCAGGTAAGAGGTCATTTTGAAAGAGACGATCTGAATCCTTTGGAGTGTGATGTGGTAATCATCGATGAGATGTCCATGGTGGATATATTTCTCATGAATTCGCTTCTTAAAGCTATACACAAGGGCACCAGGCTTATCATGGTAGGTGACGCTAATCAGCTGCCTTCCGTGGGGGCCGGAAATGTTCTGAGAGACATCATTAGCTCAGGCTGCATACGTACGGTGAAGCTTAATCATATTTTCAGACAGGCCGCAGAGTCCGACATAGTTGTTAACGCCCATAAGATCAACGAAGGCGCAAAGGTGGATCTCGGCAAAAAATCAAAGGATTTCCTGTTTATAAGGAATCAGAATCCGGATCAGATATTCAGCTCCATCACGGCACTTGTGACAGATAAGCTTCCGGGGTATCTCGGTGTGGATCCTCTTGAGATTCAGATCATGACGCCTCAGAGAAAGGGTGCTCTCGGAGTTGAGAGACTTAACCAGCTCCTTCAGGAAAAACTTAACCCCAAGGATGGAAAGAAACCGGAGAAGGAAATAAACGGTACCCTGTTCCGCCTTGGAGACAAGGTTATGCAAGTAAAGAATGATTACAACCTCATTTGGGAAATCAAGGGCAGATTCGGTATCCCCATCGAAAAGGGAGAGGGTGTGTTCAACGGAGACATTGGCACAATAACAGAGATCAATAATTTTGCCCAGACCCTTACGGTTCAGTTTGACGACAGATTTGTTGAATATGAGTTCAAACAGTGCGACAGCCTCGATCTGGCCTATGCCATAACCATACATAAGTCCCAGGGGTCAGAGTATCCGGCGGTGGTCATCCCCATGTACCAGGGCCCGCAAATGCTTATGAACCGCAATCTTCTCTACACTGCAGTCACCAGAGCCAAGAGGTGCGTGTGCCTCGTGGGAAACCCGCAGATATTTGAGCAGATGATAAACAATGAATCCGAGGCAAGGCGATATTCGTCCCTGAAGGAGAGGCTGCAGGAGATAAAGGATGCAGGGTGATGTTGTTAAAATGCGAGGAGGTTCAGAGGAGGCATCCTTAAGGAGTGGGGCCGGTGAATATGGTTTCTCTGAGGAATCTCGTATGTTTGATGGAGAAAAATACAGTTCAATGAAAATTCGATCAGGGAAGGGCTATGGTCAATGGGTTTCAGAGAGAGTGAGAGCTGCGATGACTGAGCTTTTATTCCCTAGAAAGTGTCCCATCTGCGAGGATATAGTATCGCCCAGGGGAGAGTTGATCTGCCCTGAATGCACCGGCCGAATCCACTTCATCACAGAACCTGTATGCAAGGTCTGCGGCAGAGAGATCGTGTCGGAAGAGGAGGAGCTTTGCAGCAACTGCAAGCGCCACCGATTTAGTTTTGAGTACGGCTATGCCCTCATGAGTTACAGCGATGAGGTTGCTCATTCCATTACGAGAATAAAATATACCGGTGCAAGGGAGTTTCTTGATTATTATGGAAAGAAAGCGGCTGAGCTTTACGGAGACAGGATAAAGCAGATGGGGGTGGATGCCATTGTGCCTATTCCGGTGCATAAGTCGAGACTCAGGAAGCGCGGCTACAACCAGGCAGCAGTCCTTGCGGATATCATGGGAGCTGCCCTTGGTATTCCAGTCTACGAGGAAGCCCTGAACAGACATAAAAAGACCGCAGCACTAAAGGAACTTAATGCTGCGGAAAGACTTAAAAATCTGACGAGTGCGTTCTATGCGGGTTACATCCCGCGAGATCTGCACTCAGTATTGATAGTAGATGACATCTTCACCACCGGCGCAACCCTTGAGGCCGCCAGCCGCTGCCTGAAAGCCGCCGGCGTGGAAAGGATATATTGTTTCGCCCTTGCTATAAAGGCGGACGGCTAATCGGACCAGTTCAGCCGGGGCACGGTCAAAGCCGGAGGGCATCCAATTAAAACCGAGACGCTTCGTCAGAAAAATCTAAAATCAGACCCCTAAGAACCACTAGGCCCTCGCCAATGTCAGAGTTCTCTTTATGACAACATCTGACTTGGCGAGGGGGCTAAGGAAAAAGGAAACCAAGTGGTTCTAAGGGGTCTGATTTTGATTTTTCATGACTCAGCTTTACGGTTTTAATTGGATGCCCTCCGGCTCCGTCTGTGTCCCGGCTGAACTGGTCCGATTACCCTTCTGTCCAGTAATCCCTTGCGAGATCAATGAGGTTTCGCATAGGCTCGGACAGATACTTGTCTTTGCGGTATACGGCATAGGCATTCATTACGGGATGGGTCTTCAGCTTTATGAGACGCACATCATCCGGAATCTCAACGTGATGTGAAGCTCCGATAAGAGCGGCACATTCATCCGCTGCCACAAGAGCAAGCTCATAGTTGATACCCTCGGCGTCCATATATACATCAGGCTCAAAGCCTGCCTGCTCAAATACCATCTCGGAAACATAACGCTCGGTTGAATCCTTTGGTCCGAGGAAGAAAGGAACATCCTTGAACTTCTGGATATCGATAACCTCTGTGCCGTCCTCTTCGGTTTCGATTTCATTTACCAGAGGATTTGATGAAGCAACGGCCAGAACCATTTCCACATGGCTTAAGAACTCATACTGAAGACGGTAGTTCTGCTTGTCACCCATGAGGATGATACCGAGATCGATGGTACCGTTCTTTACCAGCTCCTGGGCCTTCAAGCCCTTCATGATATTAAGCTGGAGCTTAACTGTAGGATTCTGCTTGTGGAACTGACGGTAGATGGAAGTCATCATATAATCGGCTTCGATACCTGCCGCTCCGACGGCGATTTCTTCATTATGAAGTTTTGCAATGTCGGAGATCCTTGAGTAACAGTCCTTCTTCATGGCTATCATCTTCCGGGCGGTGTCAACATAAATCTTGCCGGCTTCGGTGATGGCCCATTCATTTCCTCTTCTATAGAAGAGTTTGGTTCCGAGCTCCTTCTCAAGATTTAGAAGCTGCAGATTAAGGGCGGGCTGGGAAATAAAAAGCTTGTCTGCGGCGCGGGTAATGTTTTTTTCCTCTGCTATACGTATGATATTTTCAATTCGACGTAGATCCATGGTGTGCCTTCCTATTAAGATGTATAGAGTGATAAGTAAAGACGCCGGAACGGGTTTGAAAGCTCCGGACTATAACATTGCTTTGTTACGCTTACTAGATAGTATATAAACTATTATAATTTTAATCAATTACAAATGTGATAATCACTAAAAAATTTAAATAACAGAAGGTTTTGGCGTTTTGCTTGACGATATCGGGACTACATGTTATAGTTTGCACGTAAACAAGGGGCTCAGCCCTATTTTTTATGCACTAATTTCGTAGTCATGCGGAGTTAAGAATCATTGGAGGTGAACAGCCGTGCGCACAAAGATTATTTTAGCATGTACAGAATGTAAGCAGAGAAATTACTTCACGACTAAGGAAAAGAAGAACCATCCTGAGAGAATGGAAATTCGTAAGTATTGCAGATTCTGTAAACAGCACACGCTTCATAAGGAGACAAAGTAATGGACGAGAAGAAGAGTTCCGGTTTAGAGAGCTTCTTCAAGGGTCTCAGGACGGAATTTAACAAGATTATATTCCCGAATAGACAGGACGTTATCAAGGAGACTACAGCTACTATCGTTGTAGGTTTGCTTATAGGAGTAGTTATCGCAGTTCTTGATCTCATCATGAAGACAGGACTTGGCTTTATACTTAAGTAAAGGGGATATCGATGTCAGAGACAAATTCTGCAGCTCGTTGGTATGTAGCGCATACCTATTCAGGCTACGAGAACAAGGTTAAGATGGATCTGGAAAAGACCATTGAAAACCGTGGTCTTCAGGATCTTATTCTTGAAGTCAGCGTTCCGATGCAGCCGGTCATTGAAATGAAGAACGGCGTTGAGAAGAAGACTGATAAGAAAATGTTCCCGGGCTATGTTCTCGTTAATATGGTCATGAATCAGGAAACCTGGTACGTTGTGAGAAATACACGTGGCGTCACCGGATTTGTTGGCCCCGGATCAGAGCCAACGCCTCTTTCAGAAGAGGAAATCATAAGCCTCGGCTATAGAAAGTCAGAAGTGCTTGTGGATTTCGCATTGGGAGATACAGTTTCTGTTATTTCCGGAGCATGGAAGGATACAGTCGGTGTCATCAGCGAGATCAATGATCAGAAGAAGACCGTTACCATCTCAGTAGAGATGTTCGGCAGAGAAACTCCTGTAGAGTTATCCTACGGAGAAGTTCAGAAACTCAGATAACAAAGTATGGGAGGGTTAGCGAATAGTTCGTCTACCCCGTAATTACCACAAGGAGGTGCCATAATGGCAAAGAAGGTAGAAGGTTATATCAAGTTACAGATTCCAGCTGGTAAAGCAACACCGGCTCCACCAGTAGGTCCTGCTCTTGGACAGCATGGTGTAAATATCGTTGCATTCACAAAGGAGTTCAATGCAAGAACAGCTAACGAGGGTGACGTTATCATCCCTGTAGTTATCACTGTTTACGCTGACAGAAGCTTCAGCTTCATCACAAAGACTCCTCCTGCAGCAGTTCTTATCAAGAAGGCTTGTAAGCTTCAGAAGGCATCAGGCCAGCCTAACAAGAACAAGGTTGCTACAATCAGTAAGGCTGATCTTCAGAAGATTGCAGAGACAAAGATGAAAGATCTTAATGCTGCATCACTTGAAGCTGCTATGTCTATGATCGCCGGAACATGCAGATCAATGGGCGTTGAAGTAGAGAAGTAATAGGGAGGTCAACTGATTATGAAAACAGGTAAGAGATATAATGCAGCTGCTCAGGGCGTAGACAGAGCTGTAAAGTACAGTGCAGTAGACGCTATCGAGCTTGTAAAGAAGAATGCAACAGCAAAATTCGACGAGACCGTTGAACTTCACATCAGAACCGGTTGTGACTCACGTCACGCTGATCAGCAGGTTCGTGGTTCCGTTGTACTTCCTGCCGGAACAGGTAAGAAGGTTAGAATCCTCGTATTTGCAAAGGGCGCTAAGGCTGATGAAGCTCAGGCAGCCGGTGCAGATTTCGTAGGAGCAGAGGAGCTTATTCCTAAGATCCAGGGTGGTTGGTTCGATTACGATGTAGTAATCGCTACACCTGATATGATGGGCGTTGTTGGACGTATCGGTCGTCTCCTCGGACCTAAGGGCTTAATGCCAAACCCTAAGACAGGTACTGTTACTATGGATGTTGCCAAGGCAATCGCTGATACTAAGGCCGGTAAGGTTGAGTATCGTCTTGACAAGGCTAACATCATCCACGTTCCTGTTGGAAAGGCATCTTTCGAGACAGATAAGCTTCAGGAGAACCTTAGCGCACTTATGAGTGCTATCGTTAAGGCTAGACCTGCAACTCTTAAGGGAACATACATGAAGTCAGCTACTCTGACATCTACAATGGGTCCCGGAGTTAAGCTTGATACTGTTCAGTTCGGTGCTTAATTAAAGAATACATATTGGTTATTGACAATCCGATAATCGGATGTTAATATACGCAACGTATTAACCCGAAGACAGCAGGTGGTACCGTAAAGTACCGTAAGACAGAACGCCTGCCGAGGAAAGATACAAACGATTTAGTTTGTTCAACCCCGTGTCTTTTGGCATGGGGTTTTCCTTTTAGAAAGGTTTATACGAAATCTTATAAGGAGGAAAAACCGTAAAATGGCAAAGGTTGAAATTAAACAGCCAATCGTTGACGAGATCAAGGCACTTTTTGATGGTGCTGTAGCTGTTACTGCCGTTGATTACCTCGGACTTACTGTTGAGCAGGATACAATCCTTCGTAAGCAGTTAAGAGAGGCTGGTGTTCAGTACAAGGTTTACAAGAACACTCTTATCAAGAGAGCAGCAGAGGGTACAGATTTCGCTCAGCTTGATGACGTACTTGAGGGACCTACAGCTATTGCAGTATCAAAGGATGATCCTGCAGCAGCAGCAAGAATCATCTCTAAGTTTGCTAAGACAGCTCCTAAGCTTGAGCTTAAGGCAGCAGTTGCTGAAGGCAAGCTTTATGACAAGAACGAGGTTCAGGCTCTTGCAGCTATCCCTTCAAAGGAAGAGCTTCTTTCAAGACTTTGTGGTTCTCTTCAGAGCCCAATCGCAAACTTCGCACGCGTTATCAATCAGGTTGCAGAGAAGAGCGAGCCTGCAGCTTAAATCTAAGCTTAAGGCATCGTGAAGCAGCTTAAGCTTCACATGGTAATCCAAGGATTACAAAAGCAATGTAAATTGCATAGTTTATAACAATTATTATTATCAGTGCCTCGGGCACAAATTTCTAAATGGAGGAAATAAAAATGGCTAAGTTAACTACAGAAGAGTTTATCGCAGCTATCAAGGAGCTTTCTGTTGTAGAGCTTAATGACCTTGTAAAGGCTGTTGAGGAAGAGTTTGGTGTATCTGCTGCTGCAGGTGTTGTTGTTGCAGGTCCTGCTGCAGGTGCAGCTCCAGCTGAGGAGAAGACAGAGTTCGACGTAGAGCTTACAGAGGTAGGCGCAGAGAAGATCAAGGTTATCAAGGTTGTTCGTGAGGCAACTGGTCTTGGTCTTAAGGAAGCTAAGGAAGCTGTTGAGTCAGCACCTAAGGTACTTAAGGAGCAGGCTCCTAAGGCAGAGGCTGAAGAGCTCAAGAAGAAGCTTGAGGAAGTTGGCGCTAAGGTTACTCTTAAGTAATTTAGAATCAATAGTAAAAAATCCGCATGGGTTAAACCCATGCGGATTTTTTTATTCGCCTTTAAAACTTCCTATACCACAGTGTATCAGGAAAAGTATCAGATCGAATATAACAATGGTGGAACCCACCGGTGTGGAAGCCAGGATGGATACCAGGATTCCGGTTACGGCTCCGAAGATTGAAAGAACCGCAGAATAAACGATTACGCCCCGGAAGCTCTGGAACACTCTCATTGCGGAAAGCACCGGGAACACCAAAAGGGCAGTTATCAGAAGCGATCCAACCAGGTTCATGGCAAGTACGATGACCATTGCGGTGATGACGGCTATCAGAGTCTGATAAGCGGCTGTATTGATGCCTGAGGCTTTGGCAAAACTTTCGTCGAAGGTCACCATAAAGATACGGTTATAAAACAGTACGAACACCAGAACGGTTATGATGGAAAGAACGATACATAACGTAACCTGCTCTCCTGTAAGGGTCAGAATCGATGTGGATCCGAACAGGGTTGTACATACATCGCCGGAAATATTGGCTGAGGTGGAAAAGGTGTTCATAAGAAGATAACCGATTGCAAGGGCTCCCACGGAGTAAATGGCGATGGCTGAGTCTCCGGTAAGCTTCTTGTTCTTTCCTCCCGCCAGAAGTAAAACCGCGGTAATGATAGTGACGGGAAGTATGATCACCATCTGATTTGTAACCTTAAGTACAGAGGCAACTGCCAGGGCTCCGAAGGCTACGTGGGAAAGTCCGTCTCCGATGTAGGAAAAACGCCTCAGCACCAGTATTACCCCCAGAAGGGACGAACAAAGGGCGGTCAGAACCGCAACTATGAGTGCGTATTTTACAAAGGGAAATCCCATATAATACTGTAGTTTAGCTATCCATTCCATCGGATTCCTCCTTGTTTAACTTGATGTAATTCTTGCTTTCCAGGTATGCATCCCTTTCTAGGAAGAGACTGCTGTCTTTGTTTACATGCAATACATGGGAAGCATACTGGAGGGCATTGAGATCGTGGGTTACCATGAGGATCGAGGTGCCGTTGGCATTAAGCTCTGATATAAGCTGATAAAGCTCGTCCGTTGCGGAAGGATCAAGGCCGCTTATGGGCTCGTCCAGAACCAGAAGCTTGTCCGTTGCACAGAGGGCTCTGGCAAGAAGTACACGCTGCTGCTGTCCGCCTGAAAGCTGTCGATAACTCTGAGAAGCAAGATCTGCTATGTGGAGCTGTTCCATCATGTTTTCTGCGGTCTGTTTCTGTTCCTTACTATAGAAAAAGCCGAAACCCTTTGTGATGGTTCCGGAAAGAACGATTTCACGAACTGTTGCCGGGAAATCGCGCTGTACTAATGTTTGCTGGGGAAGGTAGCCTATCTCTCTGGGAGTCAGTCCGTCACCGAGAGTTATGGAGCCTTCACAGGCACTCTGCAGATGGAGAATGGTTTTCATAAGGGTACTCTTTCCCGCACCGTTTTCTCCCACAACGCAGATGTAATCGCCTTTATTGATCTCAAAATTGATATCTTTTGCCACTATATAGGGACTGTAGCCTACGGCCAGGTCCGTGCACGTGATATATGCCATTGATGCCTCCGGGGCTTATTTCAAGCCCAACGCTGTCTTTAATGTCTTCAGGTTTTCTTCCATGGCTCCGAGATAAGTCTTTCCGCCATTTATAGCTTCCTGAGATACCGACTGGATGGAGTCTATAACCAGAATCTGCTGATTCTTTGATTTTGTATTGTTAAGAATGGTTTTGGCCACCTTCTGATCACCATTCTCAATGGTGAGGATGGCAGGTACCTGCAGCTCATCCACCTTGTTGGTGAGGAAAGAAATAGTTTCAAAGCTTGCTTCAGTTTCTGCTGAGCAGCCTACAAAGGCAGCATAGTAATCGAGGTTGTAATCGTCCACAAGGTAGCGGAAGGGGAAGCGGTCTCCGAAGATGATGGTCTTTACAGGAGCGGCTTCAACAGCTTTTTCGTATTCCTGATCAAGAGCCTTAAGCTCAGCCACATAATTATCGCAGTTTGTTTTTACTGTATCTGCAGATTCCGGTGCCAATGTCTCGATACGGTCAGCAATCATTTCAGTGAGGGTTTCTGCATTTCTGAGGGAAAGCCAAACGTGCTCGTCATACTCCACTTCGCCTTCTTCGTGGTCATCTTCCTGCATTCCTTCTTTAAGCTCTTCTTCCTTTACACGACTTCCGAGAGCATCCAGCATATTTATGGAGATGAGGCTTGGGTTTACAGCATTTTTAAGAGCGCCCTCCACCCAGGAGTCGGACTCGCCTCCTATATATATAAAAAGATCTGATGAACCTATGGTTGCGATATCTACGGCACTTGGCTGATAGCTGTGAAGATCAGCTCCTGTATTCTGGAGGTAAGTGATCTCAAATTTATCGTCCAGGCCCTTTGTGAGCTGACATACCCAGTCGTACTGCGGGAAGCTGGTGCAGACAACGGAAACCTTATCAGTTCCGGAGGCACTTGACTGCATATTGTTTGATACTTCGGGAACAGAATTTTGGCTGCAGCCTGCAAGTGCTGAAGCTACAATGACCAAAGAAATAATTCCTGCAAATAAATTTTTTTTCATTATAAGAATGACTCCTCGTGTTAAAGTATTTTCTTGAGTTTTAATAGCAGACATTCAGATTTAGATCTGACTGGTTCATCGTTTAACGCCGGTTTTGAGCTTTGACATCTGACACTCAAATGTAAATCTGAAATAGGTTACGCCCTTTTTCTGCAATCCTCACATAAACCGCAAATGGTTGTCATGTCGGCCTCTATGGTGAAGTTGTATTTCTTCATCATGTGTTCAAAAAACATTTCACAGGTGTCATGCTCCAAATGAAGGATCTTGCCGCAATTCCTGCATCTTGCATGTAAATGATTATGACAATCTACATGCTCCGAAACAAACTGGTAGAAAACAGAATCGGATTCCTGCCCCTTTGTTTTAAGAAGCATACCTTCCGAAGCCATCTTCTCAAGATTTCTGTATATGGTAGCGGTATTGATATTAACATTCTGCTCTTTTGCATAATCCATTATCTGCTTTGCGCTGAAAGCAGATTCCTGATGTTCTTTTGCATAGCTTTCAACTAAATAACTTCCTTTTGAATGATAATGACGCTGCATATAATAGTCCTTTTTGAATAACAAATTATAAATTGCAAATCAATTGCAAATTTCCGACTTGCGCTATAATAACCTTACAGAAAGCCAATGTCAAGACTTTTGCAAATGATTTGCAAATTTTAGGCGTATAAGATATGTAAATATTGTTCTTTAAAAATTCATAATTTGGGTATACAATGGGAAAACTAACATGAACAAAGGAAGCATTGGGAACATTTGACCAATCAGACTTCCCCAAACAGGCAGCATTCAAACACTGCTTTCTCATATATAAAGAAGAGTTTATGAGCAGTTTAGAGTATTTAAAAATATTATTTACGACGACTCCGGATGTAGATGTACAAAACAGAGCCGATGATGAGAATGCCTACATAATGAAATATCTGACATTTGGTTTTGCTGTAGCGGAGCTTATTGCGATGGTTATATTTCTTCTTATAGGAAATGGACATTACAGCAGCAACTATAGCGTAAAACAGGCTTCAATTGGATTTCTGATAAATTTTGGATATTGCATTCTGGTCAGGTTTGCAAGGTTCTTCAGTCGAAACAGAACTCACAGGAAGATACTTAATGCCATATATTTTATCGCCCTTATCCTATGGAGTATCCATATTTCGATATATCATTATAAGATCGGAATGCAGATCAGTATTTTTTATGTTGTAATGATGGGAGTAACCTGCCTTGTGACACTACCTCCGAAATTTGCGACGGCTATGATACTGCTTGCTTTTGATGTCTTATTCTTTTTGGCATATCGATATGACGGAGCCGCAAATATTCATTCTGTGAACTATTTCTCCCTTGCCTTTATGTGCGTGACAGGTTCAGTTATGAGATTCAAAGCAAAGATAAGATCCATCAGTCAGATGATAGAGCTTGAACGTATCAATGCGGTGCTTGGCAAGGAAGCAAGGGAAGACAAGATTACGGGTCTTCGTAACAGGTTTGGTTTAAAAGATGACTATCAGAAGCTTGTAAGCCATGAAATATGCATCATAATGATAGACATTGATCATTTTAAAAAGTTCAATGACACCTACGGACATATCGTCGGAGACAGGGTATTGATTGATGTTTCCAATGCTTTGAAGGGGGCATTTTCACCCGGAATCGGATATCGTTTCGGCGGAGATGAGCTGATGGTCATCCTGAGGGATATTGGTGAAGATGAGGTCAAGGAAAAGATCAGCCTGTTCCGGAAAAAGATTGGCGGGATAGAAATAAGTGAGGTTGAACATAAAATAACCTGCAGTGTGGGCTATGCATTCGGCCGCGTAGAGGGTACCGAGGATTTTGTGGAAGTGAACCGGCAGGCAGACAACAAGCTTTATGAGAGCAAAAAACATAGTCCGGAATGGGTTGAAAAGTAAACAAAAGGCTTCGCCCGGAATGGGTCAAAAAACAAACAAAAGTCCTGGTACTGAATTGATTCAAAAATAAATAAAATGAAATCAATTTGAAAGAAATGCGTTTCGTTTGTTTGTGATTATTATCAATTTAGGAAGTATCTAAAAAGAATACTTGTTGAAAATCAACAGAGTTTTTCAAAAAAGGGCGGTTTTGTACCGCTCTTTTTTAATGCTTTGAATTTGACATGGAGGATGCAAAAGTGTAAAATCCGACTTTGTATTTGAAATGAGTCCCACCAGAATCAAAGGGACTGACAGTTCAGATCAAGGAGGAGAAAAAATATGAAGAAATTAGTAATGATGACAGCAACAGCAGGTCTTATGCTTGCACTTTCAGCATGTGGATCAACTTCAGCACCTGAGGCTACAACAGCTGCAGCTCAGGAGACAACAGTAGCAGCAGAGGAAACAACTGCAGCAGCAGAGGAAACAACTGCAGCAGCAGAAGAGACAACTGCAGCAGCTGAGGAAACAACAGCAGCAGCTGA
>NZ_JNJM01000008.1:0-185949 GCF_000701645.1 Oribacterium sp. FC2011 | reverse complement strand
ACACTCGTGATAATGAAAGCCGGAAAAAAGTTAAAGGAAATAAAGGAAAAAGCATTTGCCCGGAACAAGCATATCTATCTGGTTGAAAACATTGGCATGCCTGATGAAAAGGTTTATTTCGACTCGCAGTCCATTCCGGATGAAGCAGGATACTTTTCTTTGGTGATTGTGAAATAACCTTATTATTTCCTTTCCCCTAGTCTTTAAATATCAGAGGAAAATATATTCTATGCAAGAGAGTTTGCGAAGGGAGGCATGAAATGGAAGATAAAAACCATAGGTGCCTGTCACTGAGAACAGCACCTATGGTGTTCAATTGTTTTAACCTATACCCGTTTCTTTTTGTGGCACAAATTCTATTTTTAAGGCCATATGTAATGCCTGAGCTATTCTTTGTAAAGTCTTTACAGATGGATTTCCGGTCCCATGTTCTAATCTGCTTATATCAGCCTGTGATATTCCTGTGGCATCTGCCAATTGTTTTTGTGTCATTCCATTTTCTTTTCTGGCATCAATTAATGCCTGTATTAGAGAATACTCAGGTTCAAGTGCATCATATTTCTCTTTAAAAACAGGATCTTTAAGCTGTTCTTCTATGAAGTCATTTAAGGTTGTCATTTATTCTCCTTCCTGGCATAATAATCAGCCCTATATGTCTTTGCTAATTCGATTTCGCTCTCTCTATAGTTTCAATAATATGTGTTTTATCACATATCGTCAATTGCTTTTATTAATTTTTTTGATAAAGTGGGAATTCTTTTTGAATAATAGACTATTATTTCTTTTGACTTGAGAATCATATCATGGTCTAAGGAAAATGCATATGGTCTGTTTTTAGACCATATAGAAATATTGGATATTCAGTTTCTTTTCAGCATCCGGTGATATTATATGACCATCAGATGAGGAACATCTGATACCCCTAAAATGTTTTTTCATACTACTCAAGCCGGCAGCCCCCAAAATCTGCCGGCAACCCTCTGAAAACCGATGATCAGATAATATGCACTCTATCATCTTTATATCATATATTTGCCGGTTAAATTCGAAATGAATTTTTGCCGGTTTTTCTTTGCGTTTTATTGGAAATGTATGGAGATAGTATTTAAGATTGGTACATTTGTTGTCCTTTTTTCAAAGTTGCGGGAATGGTATACTTAAGTCATTAAGGATTACAATCCTTTTAGATAAGTGGAGGAATACATGATTACAGGTGAAATCAAAAACAAAATTGATAAGATATGGGAAACATTCTGGACGGGTGGCATTACCAATCCGCTGGATGTAATTGAACAGTTTACATATCTTTTGTTTATAAAACAGCTCGACGATGTTGAAACAACTAAGGAAAACGAGGCAAACTTTCTTAATGTGCCATATGAGCCCATGTTTCCCGGAGATTGTGAGAAATACAGATGGAGTAAGTTCAAGAATCTCGGATCAGCAGAAGAAATGTATGATGTTGTTTTAAATGGTGTGTTCCCATTTATCAAGAACTTACATCAGGATGGTGATTCAGCATATTCAAAATATATGGGGGATGCTATTTTCAAAATCCCAACACCCGCAATGCTTACAAAAATCGTAGACGGAATCGATCAGTTAGAACTTGGCGATGAAGACACTAAGGGAGATCTTTATGAGTATCTTCTTTCTAAGGTTGCGACTGCCGGCACTAATGGCCAATTCAGAACCCCTAGACATATTATCGAGATGATGGTCAATCTTACAAAACCACAGCCGGACGATATCATTATAGATCCCGCCATGGGTTCAGCCGGATTTTTGATTGCTGCGCAAAAATATCTCAGAGAGAATCATGCTGACCTTTTCCTCGATGAGAAGAAGAGGAATCATTTTAATAATGATATGTTCTTTGGAAATGATATGGATAGAACCATGCTCCGTATCGGTGCCATGAATATGCTTCTTCACGGCGTAGAGAATCCCAATATTTCATACAGAGACAGTTTGTCAGAGCAAAACACAGATATAGAAAAGTATTCACTTGTTTTGGCCAACCCGCCTTTTAAGGGAAGCCTTGATTATGAAGCTGTTTCTGCCGATCTTCTTAAAGTTACAAAAACCAAAAAGACAGAGCTCCTTTTCCTAGCACTATTTCTTCGTGTGTTGAAGAAGGGCGGACGTGCAGCCGTAATTGTTCCAGATGGGGTACTTTTTGGTTCAAGTAATGCTCACAAGCAGATAAGAAAAGAACTCATCAACAACAATAAGCTTGATGCGGTAATATCTATGCCAAGTGGAGTATTCAAACCATATGCCGGAGTATCAACAGCTATTCTTATTTTTACCAAAACAGGTAGCGGTGGAACTGATAATGTCTGGTTCTATGATATGAAAGCTGACGGATTTAGTCTCGATGATAAGCGTCAGGAAATTTCAGAAAATGATATTCGTGACATTATTTCAAGATTCAACAATCTTGAAGCAGAAAAAGACAGAGCAAGAACAGATCAGAGCTTCTTTGTGCCAGTGGAAGAGATTGAAAAAAATGATTACGACCTTTCAATCAACAAATACAAGGAAGTGGTTTATGAGAAGGTAGAGTACGAACCTACTGAAGTCATTCTAGAAAAGATTGAAAGCATCGAGACAGAAATTCAGACAGAACTGGTTGAATTAAAGAAATTATTGTCGAAATAATTGTAGAAAAGTTCGATGACAAATTGAGAATTTTAGAGTTGACGAAAAATAAAGTATTATGGGAGACGGCGAAAGATTGAGGACACCATGAGAAAATTCGGAAATTCCGAATTTTCTACAAAACCAACGAATTTGTCGAGGTAACGAGGAGTGCCGAGACAAGACGGCAGACACGCGGGGGAGCTTGCTCACCAAAGCGTGTCTGACGGATTGGATCGATAGTCCGACAGGACGCATGAGCATGCAGCGAAGCGGAATGCGAATGAAGCACTCCGGAAAATATGATAAAACAACTGAATATTTGTTTGACGATAACGAGTGGTGATGGTAAGATAGTTATTGAAAAGAAGTGCTACCGGTAGACGGTTAGCCCAAGATGTTTAGTTTAGTTAAAGTAACCGCTCTAAGTTTCCAAGGCTCGGGCGGTTATTTTTGTGTCTTGGAATCATGCTTACCACGATTATAGCCAAGACTATAGAAAGTTGCACAAAGTGCAATAACTGCAATCAAGTCATTAATTGTGAGCATATTCAAGTTCCTCCATTATGAGATTTCTCGAAAGAGATTTCTATGTAAACAGAGGTCACAGTCCCCTGGAAAAGGACTAACCGCCTACCGTTGTACTGGTAGCACTTAAATATTATATCAAACAGACGTTCTTAAATCAATTGAAAAGAAAGATTTGTAGGGACAATATGAGAGTAAAACTGGAAGAAGTATGCAAGAGAATATATGCCGGCGGGGATGTCCCTAAGGATAGGTATTCAGAAGTAATTACTGATGAGTATAGCATTCCCATATATGCTAATGCTGAAAAAGACGAAGGTTTATATGGATATACAGATGAGGCTAGAGAAAAGGAACTAAGTATTACTGTTGCAGCAAGAGGAACTATAGGATATACAGCAATTAGAAGAACACCATTTTTACCTGTTGTGCGACTCATAACTGTTGTACCTGATTTAAGTAAAGTATCAGAAAGATATCTTTTTTATGCATTAAAAAATTGTAAGCCACAATCAAGCGGAACATCTATACCTCAGTTGACGGTTCCAGATATAAAGAAGAATAGAATTAATCTGTTGGATATTAATGAACAAGAGCTGATAGCTGATAGGTTAGATAAACTAAATGAGATAATAAAATTAAGAAAAGAAGAACTTTTTAAACTAGATGAGCTCATCCAAGCCCGATTTGTCGAGCTCTTTGGCGATCCGATTCATAATGAAATGGGGTGGGATACTGCGGCTGTAGAATCTGTTTGCAAGGAGATTTTTGGCGGAGGTACACCATCAAAGTCACATCCAGAATATTATGAAAACGGTGATATACCGTGGGTTTCTTCAAAAGATATGAAGACTGATGTTTTGACGGAGAGCCAAATATATATAAATCAGAAAGGCGTTGATAATAGTACAGCAAGGATGGTTCCTGTAAATTCAGTGATTATGGTTATCAGGAGCGGAATCCTTAAACATACTTTACCAGTGGCCATAAATGCTGTTCCTATTACAGTCAATCAGGACTTAAAAGTATTTATTCCTGGAGAATCAATGCTGACACGTTTCATGGCAGTGCAATTCAAAATGCAAGAAGCGGATATTCTGTCTGGCGTAAGAGCAGTAACGGCAGATAATATCGAATTTAATTCATTAAAGCAAAGAGCCATGATTGTGCCACCGATTGAATTACAAAAAGAGTACGTGGACTTTTTAGAACAAGTCGACAAATCAAAAGTTGCAGTGCAAAAATCATTAGATGAAACGCAGAAGTTATTTGACAGTTTGATGCAGGAGTATTTTGGATAAATGGCAAAAAAGAAGGAACTACAGGTATCATCATCTGCCGCAGAATATCTTACATATATAGCGTCAACAGGCGATTCGCCAGAGAGTTTTGAAATGCGCTATGAGGATGAAAATATTTGGCTAACGCAAAAGATGATGGCCTCATTATATGATGTAAAAGTAAATACAATTAATGACCATATAGAAACGATATATAAAGATGGTGAGCTTTCTGCGGATTCAACTATTCGGAATTTCCGAATAGTTCAAAGAGAGGGAAATAGGGATGTTTCGAGGAACATTCTCCATTATAATCTTCAAATGATTATTGCTGTTGGATTTAAAATAGACAACGAGAGGGCAGTACGCTTTAGAAAGTGGGCTGGCCAAATAGTCAAGGATTATACCATTCAAGGATGGGTCATGGATCCGGAGCGCTTAAAGAAAGGCCATAAGTTCACAGAAGATTTTTTTGAGAGACAACTGCAGCAAATTCGTGAGATTCGGCTATCTGAAAGAAGGTTCTATCAGAAAGTTACTGATATCTATGCAACTGCTTTTGATTATGATAAAAATGCTAAAACTACTCATTTGTTCTTTAAGACAGTTCAGAACAAAATGCACTATGCTGTGCATAGACATACTGCCGCGGAATTGATTGTTGAACGAGCTGATGCTGAAAAAGAGAACATGGGACTTACTACATGGGAAAATGCTCCAGATGGAAAAATTCTAAAAGCGGATGTGACAATTGCTAAAAACTATTTATCTGAGGAAGAGATGAATTATCTTGAACGAATTGTCACATTATACTTGGATTATGCAGAACTTCAGGCTCAAAGACATATTCCGATGAGTATGGAGGATTGGGCTAAAAGGCTAGATGGTTTCCTTGAATTTAATGGTAATGAGATACTAACTGGGCCAGGAAAAATCAGTGCAGAAGAAGCCAAGCTTCATGCTGAAACAGAATATGAAAAATATAGAATTGTGCAAGACCGTTTGTTCCAAAGCGATTTTGACAAATTTTTGGAATTGGAAAATCAACTTATAGATTAAATCAATGGTTGAAGGATGCTGGTACAGAAAACGAAACTGATACGAAACTATATATTTCTTATCATTATGAACAACAACCGGAGGAATCCGAGCCTCTACACGAGGCACTTTAAGCACTTACAAGATTGATTCATTAGAAAACCGAGTAGTAGTTAGATTTGAACGAGGTACTGTTATGAAATCTAATTTTGACTTTTTGAAAGGAAAAGAAGACTACGACTATTTTGCACAGGAAGCAATAGAGGCTGAAAGAGCAATGGTGGTATCACCATCAGCCTCTGCCGCTCTGTCAAGAAAGGCCATGGAACTGGCTATAAAATATGTCTATGAGCATGATGCAGACGTTTATATGCCCTATGAGACAACTTTGTCTGCTCTCATGTATGAGCCTTCATTCAAAAACATCTTAAGCCCGGGACTATTAGATTTATTAACATATATCAGAAAACTTGGAAATCTTGTTTTACATGAAAACAAACGTATCACCAGAGACCAGGCTGTTCTGGCGCTTAAAGATCTTTTTGAATTTCTGGATTGGCTGGATTATTCCTATTCAACCGAGTACGAACCTCATTCCTTTGACGAATCATTGCTGTTGGATTCAAATGCTGAAGTAGTCAGTGCATCTGAGTTAAAAGCATTACAGAATAAGATTTCATCGAAATCAGATGAGATTGCGGCAAAGGATGAAGAGTTAGAAAAAGCCATTGCTGAAAACGAAGAGTTAAGAATGCAGATGGCAAAGGTTCGTGAACAGAACACCGGATCCAGAATATTCAGAATTGATACTTTAACTGAGGCTGAGACCAGGAAGAGTCTTATTGATATCGAGCTTCAAGAAGCAGGTTGGGTAATTGATGGTAACTGTACACTTGAAGTTCCCATAACCGGGATGCCTACAGCTACGGGTACCGGTTTTGTGGATTACGTTCTGTGGGGAAAGGATAACCTTCCTCTTGGAGTGGTTGAAGCAAAGAAAGCTACAGTGGATACCATCGTTGGAAGTCAGCAGGCAAAACTCTATGCAGATTGCTTACAAAACCAGTATGGACAGAGGCCATTGATCTTTACTTCCAATGGATTTGAAATATTCTATACCAATGACTTTATGGGATATCCGCGAAGAGAAGTAGCGGGATTCCTTACCCAGGAAGAATTACAGCTTGAAGTAGACAGAAGAAAGCAAAGAAAGCCATTAGTTAATATTGAAATCAGTGACAATATAACAAACCGCCCGTATCAGAAAGAGGCGGTTACCGCAGTATGCGATGCTATAGAACATAAGCATAGAAAGATGCTTATTGTACAGGCAACAGGTTCTGGAAAAACAAGGGTAAGTATCAGCATAGTTGATGTTTTGAGAAGACATAATTATGTGAAGAATGTTTTATTCTTGGCGGACAGAACAGCTCTTGTAAAACAGGCTAAAAATAACTATACAAACCTGTTACCTGATCTATCATGCTGCAATCTGTTGGAAAATAAGGAAGATCCGGAAAGCTGCCGTATGATTTTCTCTACGTATCCGACTATGATGAATGCAATAGATGAGAAAAAGAACAAAGATGGCTCCAGATTATTTACTCCGGGTCACTTTGATTTGATCATCTGTGATGAGGTACATCGTTCGATATACAAGAAATATCAGGCAATTTTTGATTATTTTGATGCCATGCTCCTGGGCATGACCGCAACACCCAAGAACGAAATTGACAGGAATACTTATGGTGTGTTCGACCTGGAGAGAGGTGTGCCAACATTCGCATATGAACTTGATAAAGCCGTAGAAGAAGGATACCTTGTTAACTATTCAACTCTGGAATATAAAACCAAGATCATGGAAGATGGAATTCATTATGATGAACTGTCTGAGGAAGAAAAAGAGGAGTTTGATAATCTTTTCGAAGCAGATGAAACAATAGATGAAGATATCTCCAGTGATGCTGTTAACAGCTGGCTTTTTAATGCAGATACAATTGATAAGGTTCTAAAAGAGCTGATGGAAAAGGGCCTTAAAATCGAAGGCGGAGATAAGCTTGGAAAAACAATTATTTTTGCCAAGAACAGTCTTCATGCAAAAGCTATAGTTGAGCGTTTCAATAAACTTTTTCCTGAGCTTGGCGGCGATTTCATAAAACAGATTGATTATAGCATTAAGTATTGTGACACACTCATCGATGATTTCAGTACTAAAGAGAAAATGCCTCAGATAGCGGTTTCTGTAGATATGCTTGATACCGGTATCGACATTCCGGAAATCCTGAATCTTGTATTCTTCAAAAAAGTAAAGAGCTATTCAAAGTTCTGGCAGATGATAGGACGAGGAACGAGACTTTGTCCGGATCTTCTCGGGGAAGGTCTAAACAAAACGCATTTCCTTATCTTCGATTTCTGCAACAACTTTGAATTCTTCCGCGTTAACAAAAATGGCACTGAAGGAGGGTTACTTGTATCTCTTTCAGAGAAAATCTATAACACAAAAACATTAATCTGCAGAGAGCTTCAGTCATCCTGTTTTACAGATAATCAGGATTATTTAGACTACAGAGTGAAACTGGTTAACGGATTACATGAAGCAGTAGTTGAACTTAATACAGACAGCTTTCTCGTTAAGATGAATATGCGCTATGTACAGACATATAGAGATCTTAATAACTGGAATGATCTTGAAACAGCTGAGATATCTGAAATAAAAGACCATATCGCACCTATCATACAGCCTGATCAAAGTGATGAACTTGCGAGAAGATTTGACCATCTGATGTATAGCATTCAGCTTGGCATATTACAGAGCAAAAACGTACAAAAGCCAATAAATATTGTTGTTGCCACAGCAGAACTGCTATCAGAGAAAATGTCCATTCCTCAAGTTGCGGCTCAACGGTCTATCGTAGAAAAGGTACAGACACAGGATTTCTGGGATGAAGCGAGCATATTGGATATAGAGGAAGTTCGTGCAGCTCTTAGGAATCTGCTTCAGTATCTAGATAAGAAAAAGAAAGTAATTTACTACACTGACTTTGAAGATGAAATCGTCGATATGGCAGAAGGTACTCCGCTTCATGTTGGTGATCAGCTGGAGAACTATCGTAAAAAGGTAGAATACTATCTTAAGTCAAAAGAAAACACAATGTCTGTATATAAACTCAGACATAACAAGCCACTTACAGAAATGGATATGAAGGAGCTTGAACGTATTCTTTGGACTGAATTAGGTTCTAAAGATGATTACATCAAGGAGTACGGAGATACTCCTGTCGGAAGACTTGTCCGGAAGATTGTCGGCATGGACAGAGCCGATGTTAATGAAGCCTTTAGTAAATTCCTGTCTGATGAAAAACTCAATTTGAATCAGATAAGATTTGTAAATCTGATAGTGGATTACATCGTTGCTAACGGAAATATCGAAGACAACAGGGTTCTCATGAATGAACCATTTAAGTCTGTAGGTAGTATGCCTGTATTGTTTAAAGACAATATGAGCACAGCAAGAGATATTTTGAACATTGTCGAAAAGATAATGGCAAATTCTGAGCAGATTGCATTATAAGTAATGGATTTGGGGATTGGCACCCAGCGGGTCAATCCCCAACGTAGTATAACGGATTCGTATGTGTATACCTATAGGTACCTGGCACAGTAAAACCGTGAAAAGAGTTGTAATGAGAGCGACATTTAATCAGGAAGAAACTCCGGAGGAATGAAGATGAAAACAAATATAAAAAAGCCAAAGAAAACAATTGAAGATTATATGAAACTGCCATACAGAATGGTAATTGTTCCGGACGAAGAAGAAGGGGGATATACTTTATATTTTCCTGATCTACCTGGTTGTGTTACATGCGTAGAGTCTTTGGATGAAGCTAAGACCATGTCTGAAGATGCGAAGAGAGAATGGTTGATGGCAGCAATCGAGGATGGTGTTGATATCAAGGAACCCCAGGAAGAATATTCGGGACAGCTGCGCCTTCGTATGCCGAAGAGTCTGCATCGACAACTCTCCCGCAGAGCATCTGAGGAAGGTGTCAGCCTGAATCAGTACGTTGTATACGAATTAGGACGAGCTGTGACTAAGTAAGAGTTTTGGTTCAGGAATGATTGGTGCTGAATACCATTTCAAAACCATTACCTGATTGCAAATAACTCTTAACCATATACGGTACACATGTCAGTGATAAAGATTTTTTAGGAGTACTATGTCTGGAAAACTATACGCTGTTGGAGTAGGACCCGGGGATCCGGACCTGCTAACATTAAAAGCGATAAAAATAATAAAAAATGCCGATTGTATAGCATGTCCGGAAAGTCATGGTGAGCCGGGAATAGCATATGGGATAGCGAAAGAGGCTGTTCCGGAGATCACTTCAAAAGAACTGTTACTTTTGGACTTTCCCATGCGTAAGGATGATCTCTTTGATGCACATAAAAAAGCAGCTGAACAGATCATACACTACCTTTCATTGGGAAAGAATGTAGCTTTTCTTACATTGGGGGATCCGGGGATATATTCTACGTTTTTTTATATTGCAGCTATGATAAAGAAACAAGGATATGAAATCGAGGTAATCAGCGGAATTACTTCCTTTAGCGCTGCCTCCGCAAAGTTGAAACTTCCACTTTCCTTAGGCGACGAATCCCTGATGATAACATCAGGTAAATACTGTGAATCTGAAGGCACACTCGTGATAATGAAAGCCGGAAAAAAGTTAAAGGAAATAAAGGAAAAAGCATTTGCCCGGAACAAGCATATCTATCTGGTTGAAAACATTGGAATGCCTGATGAAAAGGTTTATTTTGACTCGCAGTCCATTCCGGATGAAGCAGGTTATTTTTCTTTGGTAATCGTAAAGTGAACTTATTATGTATCAAGACAAAGTAATGATAAATAACAATTAAAAGGTAAACCGCAAGTTTACCTTTTTTAATTACGAAAGTGTATCATTAAGACATCATACATGAAATGCCTCTCTGAGAGCGGCATAATTAAGGAGGAACACATGAAGAAAAATCTTAAGAACCATAGGTGCCTGTCACTGTGAACAAAGACCATGACTGGCACTTATGGGCGGCTCCGTGGCAGCGGATTCGACACAAACAGGCACCTATCATTGAAATTTAAGAAGATAATAATTATACCCGAAAAGGTACGTTTCGAACCATATTCATATATATACACCCTAAAGGGTATAAATCTCGATTATTCATTGCAATTTATACCCTTTAGGGTGTATATTTGTTTTATGAATACTATATCTGAATTTATCAAACGTGAAAGAAAAAAAGCAGGACTTACACAGGAAGAATTTGCTCTGAGAGCAGGGTTAGGGCTTAGATTTGTCAGAGAATTAGAGCAGGGAAAGGAGACTGTTCGTATGGACAAAGTCAATCAGGCACTCAGGATGTTTGGAATGGAAGCAGTTCCGGGACCGCTGACCAGAGGAGATTTATAACATGGGAAGAGCTGGAAAAGTGTTTGTACAGAATAAACGTGCAGGAACGATAAAAGAAACAGATGATGGTTATGAATTTTCATATGACAAGGATTATCTGACAATGGAGAATCCATTACCGGTGAGCCTGACATTACCCTTGACACAGGAAATATACAGATCAAAAACACTGTTTTCTTTTTTTGACGGTTTGATTCCCGAAGGATGGTTGCTTCAGGTTGTAGAACGGAATTGGAAGATAGATGGAAAAGACAGATTTGGTCTTTTGCTTGTAACATGTAGCGACTGTATAGGAGATGTTCGATTAGAGGCATTGTAAGTATGAGATGTTTATGCTGCAATAAAGAAATTGTAAATCCAAGTGAATATGAGAATACTGTTACCTGGCATCAGAAGTGCATAAAGTCATTCTTCGGAACCAAAATACTTCCTGAACTTGACTGTACTGAAAAAGAACTTGAGCAGCTTGTAAATTCGACGGTTAACAAAGGGCTCACGGTTCCCGGTGTTCAAAAGAAACTGTCTTTGCATCTGCATAGCGAGGGAAGGAATGCAAGATTAACGATTGTGGACTATCCAACGGGCTATATATTGAAGCCTCAGTCAGATGATTTCGGGAATTTACCGGAAGCGGAATTCATAACCATGAAAATGGCTTCAAAGGCTAAGATAAAGACTGTTTCGAATGCATTGATTTACATTAATGGCAAATATTCATATATAACGAAAAGAATAGACCGTTTAGATAAGCAGTTGTTTGCCATGGAAGACTTTTGCCAGTTATCCGGAAGGCTGACAGAAGATAAATATAAAGGATCCTATGAGAACTGCGGAAAAATCATAAACAGGTATTGTCAAAACATTGGAATAGACAAATCAGATTTTTTCTATAGGCTTTTGTTTTGCTTTTTAACAGGAAACTCGGATATGCATTTAAAGAACTTTTCACTTATTGAAGATAAAGCCGGAAGCAGAATCTTTGGCCTTTCTGCAGCATATGATCTGTTGCCTGTTAATGTAATATTGCCGACAGATAAAGAACAGGTTGCATTGACACTTAACGGAAAGAAGAGGAATTTGAGAAGGAAGGATTTTCTTGCACTGGCTGACAACCTGGGAATCACTGAGAAAACATCTGTGGGATTGATAAAACAGTTGTTAAAGCTTAAAGGTACTTTTATTGAAATGGTTAATTGTTCATATATACCTGAAGATATGAAAGTAAGTTTTACTGAACTTATAGAAAGAAGAGCAGAGGTTTTAAGTTGAAAAGGAAGTGCAAAGCCATAGGTGCCTGACACTGTGAACAATGATAAATTAATCATATTAGACACTTTCGTCGATATAAGTCCTAACGTTATACAGTATCTCATAGAGATACATTAGTAGGAAGGAAGGATAAGATGTACAAAGTATTAGCATTTGACAGCGAGAAAGCCGGAGACAAACTCAGCCATGGTGATGATGTATTTCATGAAGCACTGAGAAAGCAGCTGGAATACTGCCATGTGTACAAGGATGATCAGCCGTTATACGATCTCCAAAAAATCGACAACAATTACACGATAAAGACCAGCAAAGGTGCTCAGGACAATGGTTTCTCCGAGCTGTTTTTCAACTTCAACAATTACGATGAAAATGATGACCGAACCCTGAATCTGTCACTGATAAAACGCTTCGGTGCACTTGAAATTGAGGAATTAACTGAGTACTCGATTGTGATCGCAAAGCTCGCTGCGTTAAAGCTTGATATGCAGATTTACGTAACTGATTCCAGAATCATGTTTTTCATATCTGATCTTAATAACGTGCACATAGTAGAAGAGCTTCCCGGCCGCGAGGACTCTATGATCATCACAAAGGATTTTTTGATCGGTATATACAAGGGAGATGTGAAAAAAAATCACTCCATTCCGCTTTTCAGCGAGATATTTTTTGTGCAGGGACTTGCAGATGGCAAAGACCTGTCAGAAATAAAGTATTGCCAAATAGAGTTCGATAAAATCATCGGCATCGGAGCAATACTGGATACCTATAACAAAATCGAGGCACTGCTTGCCGGATTCGGCATTGAATGCTTTCTGAAAGAGCATTGTTCAAGATACAGTGATGAGATGCTGAACAGATATTTCGTTCTTAAGAAGAGGCCGGCAGATGCAAATGAGGACAACACCTGTATTTGTGCCGACTTTATCAAACTGTATGTCATACCGACCTTCCAAATGATGCAGATTCCGCTAAAGGAAACTGTCATCGATGATGAATTCAATAGTCAGATGGATGAATATTATGAGGCGGTGTTTGGTGATGACAAGGTACTGGGCGTTCTGATCAGAGGTACGGATTACAAGCTTACTGAGGTTGGTCCAAGCCATAAACAGGCCTCTACAGAGATATTGATTCCTAAGATAAAAGAATTCATGGAAGAGTATCATTTTGACAAAATCTTTCTCGCAACCGAGGATAATGATGCTCTGGATGCCATGTTTGCAGAATTTGGCAAAGATAAAGTCCGTGTGATAGCACAGGAGAGATTTTCCGTATCGGATTTCAAAAATATCCATCTGATCAAAGACCTTGAAAAAGAAAAGCGGACGGGAGAGGATTATGAAGCGGCGCTTGAGGATATTACTGTCAATTATTTCTATGCGCTAAGATTTCTTGCAAAATGCAATAGCTTCATAGCCAGCGGAACCTGCAGCGGTACAAAAATGGTATTAGGTTTCAATGCAGGCAAATTTGAACATCAGTATATATTTAATCCTCTAACCGAATGATTGGTGCCTGCCGCTATGAATAAATCATTGTATAAAGGGGTTTAAAAATATGGAATGGGAAGTAAGACTTATTGAATGGATGCAGGAAAATTCCGGAGATTTCATACGTGTTTTAGGGAAGATCTGTGCTTTTATAGGCGGAGAAAAGGGCTTGCTTTTAATGCTCCTTATCGTGATGTTCTGTTGGAAGAAAGAAGTGGGCAAACGCATTGCTCTGATTCTTGCATCCGTAAATTCGTATCTTCCGATGATTAAGAGCGTTGTGATGAGACCACGGCCTTATATGGAGTATCCCGACAGGGTTGAAGCACGGGTACTGGTGGAATCAGGTGCGTCAGCCCAGGATGTTTCTGCACAGGGATATTCATTCCCCAGTATGCATAGTGCGTCAGTTACAGCCGCCTATATTACTCTGGCATCCAAAGTGAAAAAGAGACTTGTTTGGATTCTTTCGATCTGCCTTTCATTTTTGGTAGGTGTATCCAGACCGGCAGTGGGTGCACATTATCCGACAGATGTCCTGGCCGGATGGATATTTGGATTTGTAATTATAGGGATCTTTTCGCTTCTGGACCGGTTTGTTGAAAAAGCATGGATCCGTCATATTATCCTATTGGCTTTTGCATTGCCCGGAGTGTTTTTTGTTCGGACACAGGACTATTTTACATCCCTGGGAGTACTGATCGGTGTTATCGCAGCAATTCCTTTTGAAGAGAAGTATGTTGGGTTTAAAGATACTAGTAATGTTTTTGCAAAGGTACTTCGCGTGATTTGTGCGTTTCTGATCTTCTTTGTGATGAATAAACTGTTGAAAATGCCTTTTTCGGGTGAGTTTCTTTCCGGTAACAGCTTAGCTGCGCTTCTGATCAGAACCGCACGGTATGCGATAACAATATTTGTGATCATTGGTGTTTATCCTATGGTTTTCCCTGTCTTTGATAAGATAAAGACATCGTAAATCCCATAAGTGAAGCCAGCACGATCGCTTCAACCGGAATCCCCATCTGTGCAAAGTAAACGGTAAACCGCCAAGCTCCCACTTGACATGATCCTCACTTATTAAGTAACATTTTATTCAGAAAAGAACACATTATGTTTCTGCAAAGGATGGAGCGGGCTTCATTTTTACAGGTTTGCAGATGCCTGGAGTCCGTGTAATCCGGTCCATCGTTCCGATGTTAATTCATCATTCTTTTCTGTCAGGCGCACTTTGAAATGTGCGCTTTTTTGATATGAGCATATTAACTTTGTTCCAGGATCATTATTTCTTAGATGTTTTTTTCCGTACTGATTTATATTCATTTTGTGCCGATAGAATAACTAGTGATGTGGTTTTTTTATGAACAACATATATTGAATGAAAAGGAGAAAAAATGAGTAACTCTAATGAAATCAAGTGTAACAACGGTACATTCATCGGCAAGGAAACAGACGGGCTGATTATCTGGAAGGGCATTCCGTACGCAACTCAGCCGGTAGGGAAGCTCCGTTGGAAGAAGGCACTGCCTGCCGCAGACGACGACGGCGTATACGACGCGACAAAGCCCGGCCACGTTCCCATCGGACCCTTGAATGACTCAGGGGGAACGGCGGAGTTCGGTGAAGACTGCCTCGTACTAAACATTTATTGCAATACCGGCTGTACTGACAACAAAAAGCCTGTCATGGTGTGGATTCACGGAGGCGGATTCTGCGCCGAATCCCAGGCATCGCCTCTCTATGACCTTACAAACATCGCCAAACAGTGCCCCGACATCCTGTTCGTGTCCATCGACTACCGACTCGGCTTCATGGGATTCATGAATTTCGAACGCGTACCCGGCGGAGAAAACTTCAGGGAGGCTGGGAACCTCGGTCTGCTTGACCAGCTCGAGGCCCTCAGGTGGGTACAGAAAAACATCGCCGGCTTCGGCGGAGATCCGGACAACGTAACAATTTTCGGAGAGTCAGCAGGCTCTGCAAGCGTAACGTTCCTCCCGATTATCGAAGGAAGCGAGGGGCTCTTTAAGAGATGCATCGCACAGAGCGCCAACATCGCCTATTGCGACACGATGGAACATGGCATCCACGTCACACAGAACTTCCTGACCGCAACGGGCTGCCAGACTATGGACGAGCTAATGGAACTCACCACCGAGCAGCTTGTAGAAGCCTATCAGAAAGCAGGTGTTATTGACAAGAACTGTCTTCTCGGATTTGCCAACTTCCCGCTCTTGGACGGTGTCACATTACCCGAGGACCGTGCGGTCATGTACGGTATGTGGGGAGATGAGAAGAGGGCCAAAATCGATTTGATGATCGGTTCCACCCTGGACGAAATCAGATACTTCGTTCCCTCCGAAGGCGGTGAAGAAGGCTTTGCAAATACGCTGAGGTGGATTGCTAAGAGAGATCGCGCGATGCTCAATGACCGTGAGAAGTCTATGTACGACGAGTTCATGGCCACCCTCGCAAACGAAAGAGAAGTGAGCAGGCTGGAGCAGTACTGCAACGACATTAACTTCCGCGCCGGCAACACCAATATGGCCATCAGACACTCTGCCGCAGGCGGCAACACCTACATGTACTTCGTCAGGAAGCCGGTGACAACTCCGGAGCTTGGTGCGATACACGCCTGCGAGATTCCTTACCTTTTCGACACCTGCCTAGAGGACCCTATGGGCAGCGGCAAGATCGTCAGTACCGAAGACTGCGAGTTCCGCCACGTTGTAAAGGAGATGTGGGTCAACTTCGCCCGGACAGGAAATCCCTCCACCGACAAATACCAGTGGAATAAGTTCTCAGGGGATGACCGCCAGACCATGGTCTTTGACGATGTCATCGGCATGCAGAAGGATCTGTTCGGAAAGCGTGAGGACCTGATGATGTCCTGGGCAGAACGCCTTGGAAACGGGTCATCCAAGAGGGTATGCTGAGGTAAGCATGTAGCTGATTCACTCGAAATTTCAAAGAATGTTTCGCTGAATCCCTTACTAAAAGTATATTGAGAAGGAAAACACTCAAATGAAAAAAACATCAAATGAAAAACATATACCGGGACTGACAGCGATAGCTATCATATCCCTCGTGCTTGCATCCTCCGTTCTCTGCGCGTGCACCTCATCTGAGACGCCGGAGACCCCCGGGGCAACCGATGAACCCGTGGAGGGCGGTACCATAACCGACAAAGCGGATCCGAATGCACCAAAGGAGATCAAATCGGATAACATTGTGAGTTTCTATACAAATATATCTCTTCCCGACAGATGGAAGGGTGACCGGGATGAAAGGGGAGCACATGACTTTAAATTTGAGGTAAAACAGGATAATGGAAACGTACTGACAGCATACGAGCATGTTTCCGGTGTAAGTCTCCCTGCCGATGATGAACTTATGAAGTCTCTTCAAAAAGTCATAAAAGATCATGACCTGGTGTCAAGAAACGGACGGTACCGGATAACTGCAGGCATAGATCCAGAGTACGGAAGCCCATGCGAGTTTACCGCCATATACGATACCGGCGAGAAGCTTACCTTTACCATCGACAACGAGCCGTACTCAGAATGGGAGTGCGATATATATGATGTATTTGCAAAATGGTTTTCCGATAATGGAATCGATTCGCTGTATCCCGATAAATATACTGCAACGGCAAAGCGCTTCAGCATCACTGTAATTGAAGACGGAGAGGAAGTGTGTGATTTTTCCACTGCACTAAAGAATCAGGACGGTGAATACGTTTATACGCTTCCGGATGATTATTATGCTGGTCTGACAGCCATTCTTTCGAAATACGATCTTACACTAAAGTACGATTACAGTAGATTCAACTACAGCTCCGGAGTATATGACAATCACGAAAACGGATATTTCGGTTTCGGGGAGGCCAAACCTGATTACACAGAATCCGACTCGGATAATAATTATGTGGATATATATGTTGAATATGATGACGGTGACCGCTTCAGCATTGAAACAAAAAAGAAGAGCGAGATAGCAGCGATGCAGCCGATGCTGGATGAACTTATCGGCTACCACAGCGGGATACATCGGACAGACAGAAAAAACTAAATATGATCATCTCAAAATTCTATGTAAGACAAACGATATCTATTTCCCTTGCACAGATCAGGATAGAACCATTGTAAATACAAAAATCCCTGCAAACCGTTACACGGTTTGCAGGGATTTTTGTCATCAGCTGCGGATAATCATTTTTGAACCGCTTTCTTCACTTGTCTTAACAGGAGGATCAAATACTGCCTTGCTGCCGTCCCAGGTGAAGTTTACAAACTCTGTAGTATAGGTTCTGTCCAGCATATCATTGATGGAATAACGCATTCTGTAGTTTCCTTCCGGAAGCACGGTATCCTTAACGTCGATGTCGAAGTCAAGGGTCATCGGAGGATTGTATCTCATGTCACCGATCTTGTTCAGATAATTGCTGTATATAGGAGTACATATTTCCATTTGTAATCCTGCAAGATCAAGTATGGAATAAGTATTTCTGTCCGAGAGGCCGGTTGAAGAATCGTAACCGTCCCAAAGACCTGCAAACTGATATAGAACTACATGATCTTCATCTTCATCTGCTTCAGTTTCTTCTTCAATCTGATTTGACAGACCTTCCGGATATTCTGCCTGGATTCTGAGCTTCATGAGCTTTGTGGGGTTGACCTCAGGTACTCGTACGGTTGCCTGCATGAGTACAGTATGTCCCTGAACGTCCTTGGTGGTCACATGCAGGAACTGGTCATTGATTGCCGGCCATTTTCCTGTGAAATCTGCAGTATATGTAAGGGCGTTGTCATTATAGCTGAGCAGCTTCACGTCCTCACTCTGTCCGAGATCATGCCACTCCTGATATTCTTCATCAAAGCTCTGGATCTCGTAGCATATGGATCCTCCGCTATCGATACCGGAATTGATGTGAACAAGGTGCTGGCTGTTATCATTATTATTTTCAGTTTCAAATTTCACTGTATAAAGTTCCGGCTTAAGCTGAGGTATCTCACCTGTAACTTCACAAGCCCATTCCGGAGCATCCCACTTCAGACTTACAGCATCAAGAAATGCCAGCTGCCATGGATTCTTACAGGTTCTTGCAAAACGATCCAGTTTATCGGTTGTACCGTTGTAGGTAATAAATGCAGATAAGCCGTGAGCATATGGATGGTAAGATCCGCGGACACGGGTCAGTACCGCAGCATCGACTGCATTCTCCAGCTTCTTAACAGTATTCTTTGAAATACCGCCCTTTTGTCCTCTGCGTGCAAGATCATAAATATCCCACATATTACGTTCCTGATATCTGTCGGTCTTGCTTACGGCATTAAGATACTGTCCGAAGGCAACGGGGTCCGGAACCAGGGAAACAGCTTCTTTCATATATGCCTCAAAGGCTTCTGCTACAGGAGCTATCTTACTCAGATCTATGACAGAGAAGGTAAGACCCTTCAGACTTCCGTCATCGCCTTTTTCGGCGTACATGATCTCGGTGGAATTACATATGTTGGAGCCCAGACGCGGAGCGTCGCTCTCAGGTTCGTCATAGAGAGACTGGAGCCACTCTTCGTAATTGCTGCCATATCCCGGGAGTACTTCTTCCGATGCGATCAGATAGTCTGCATAAGGCTGGATTGCCTGAGCTGTCTCAAGGGAAGCCATAAGGCAGGCATCTGTCATGAACAGATCAAGATGAACACCGGATTTTTTAAGCGCTCTTTCGAGGCCTTCCAGACTCATGATGGCTTTGTCATGTAATTCATCAACCACAAGACCTGTTGAGCTTCCGCCGCCATGATCCCAGATGATGAGAAGGTGCTTCTTTGCAGGGAATTTCTTTTCACCCCAGGTGATAAAGTCTGACAAGGTTGTGTATTTCGCCATGGAGGCATTATCCAGTTCCTCCTCAAGGTTGAAACCGCCTTCACCATAGCTCCAGCGCTGTAATTTTTCTGTGGAAATGTCTATGCCGACAGTTTCCTTGGCGTGCCATTTCTTTGTACCGCCTGTCTGAATCAGGACATTGACACTATCGTTCGGAATAGTATTTTTGATCATTTCCAGGTTGGTGGTGGCCATTTGGCCCACGGATTCAAGATCGGTTCCACAGAGATAGACCATTACGTCCCACTCAGCCTGAGCTCTGGAAAGCTCACTGGGTGATGCCTTTTCTTCGGTGGCATTGGTTTCTTCTGTCTGAGTCGTTTCGTTCTTTTTCTCATTGGCTGCATATGCCAAAGGCAGTGTCAGACTGCTTATGAGGCACAGAGCTAATATGAGACTTAAGATTTTTGAAATTCGTTTCATTTACGCTCCTTTCATGTGAAAAAAATCACCTGACACGATGTCATAACTTCTGCGTAATTTTTCCACGTATATGAAAGATATTTCGACAAGCCCAGATGGATTTATAACAGAATGATGTCTTATTTATAACTTTTTTATTACAACAACAATCCTTGTTCTTATACTTATTTTTTTGTTGCCATGAGATCATATTGTGCGAAATTACCAAAATCACATCTACAAAATTGTATAACTGTACAGATATACAAACACAGCGTCATTTGTTAAACTAGCTATCGTGAATTGTGACTGGTAAGGCAGGCAAGGCTCACGCAGATGATACTGACTGTAGATGATTCGGTATTTTTGTATGCGTATGCCCTGTCTTTTTTTGTCTCTGTATTTCCTGTTTTGACGGAGGTTCTTTTGTGAAAGTAGTTAAAGCACTTAATAATAATATGGTGCTGGTCCGTGATGAGAATGGGAATGAGTCAATCTGTCAGGGAAAGGGTATCGGGTTTCAGAAAAAAAACGGTGACTGCCTGGAAGAAGACAAGATTGAACGTCGTTTTATCCCGGAAAATGCTTCGGAAAGCCGTCACTTTCAGGAACTTTTCATGGAAATCCCCGATGAGTACTGGGAGATTGCTGAAGATGTTCTTGAATACGCAAGAAAAGAGTGTAATATCCATGTCTCAGACAGGATCATACTTCCCCTTTGCGATCACATGGCAGGAAGCATTGAAAGAAGCCGTCAGAATATCTCTCTAGATAATCCTATGTTATGGGACGTCAAGAAGCCCCTCGTAAAGAAAATTGAGATTTCAGCTCCCTTAACAGGCAAGGTAGTTCGCATGGCTCAGATCCCTGATGAAGGCTTCTCCTCCGGAGCACTTGGTGAAGGTGTAGCTATCCTTCCTGAAGACGGTAATGTTTATGCCCCTGCTGACGGTGTTGTAACCTCAATGATGGACACAAAGCACGCCATCGGATTCACAACAGATGACGGACTTGAACTTCTTATCCACGTAGGAATAGACACAGTAGAACTTAATGGTGCACCCTTTGAGTACAAGACTACTGAAGGTGCTCACGTTAAAAAGGGTGACCTTCTCATGACAGCTGATCTTAAGGCTATTGAAGAGGCCGGAAAGAAGATCATCACACCGATCATTGTTACTAACTCAGAGGATTATGTTTCAGTAAAGGCTACAGACAGCGTAAACGTACAGAACGGCGACAACCTTCTGACAGTAGTTTAATAGCAGAGTACTTTTAGAGACATTGGTCACGATGCCGCCGGTAAATCTCATGAAAGACGGCGTCGTGAATACATAGAAACATTGGCATCAGAGCTGGACATTCAGCCTGTTGTATTAGAAAAGGAGTTTATATGTCAGTATTGAGAAAAGACTTTTTATGGGGCGGCGCAGTAGCTGCCAACCAGTGTGAAGGTGCCTGGAACCTCGACGGAAAGGGCGCTTCCGTTTCCGATATGTGTACAAACGGAAGTCATAAGACTCCCAAGAGAGTAACCCGTACAATAGAGCCTGACACACTGTATCCTTCACATGAGGCAATAGATTTTTATCATCACTACGAAGAAGACATTGCCCTCTTTGCAGAAATGGGATTCAAATGCTTCCGTACTTCCATCAACTGGACCCGTATCTTCCCAACAGGCGAGGAGACTGAGCCCAATGAAAAGGGCCTTGAGTTTTATGACAGGCTTTTTGACTGCTGTAAAAAACATGGCATCGAACCTCTGGTAACTATTTCTCATTATGAGCTTCCATTCAACCTTGTAGAGAAGTACAACGGCTGGGAGGGAAGAGAGCTCATCGAACTCTTTGAGAGATATTGCCACGTGCTGTTTGAGCGATATAAGGATAAGGTTAAGTACTGGCTTACATTTAACGAGATCAATGCAGGCACCATGCCCTTCGGTGCAGTTCTTTCTACAGGAACCATCAAGGGATTTGAGGGACCTGTAAACAAGGTTCCGGACAAACCGCAGGAGCGCTATCAGGCTCTTCATCATCAGTTCGTTGCCAGCGCCCGTGTGATAAAGTATGCACATGAGCATTACCCTCAGTTCAAGATGGGAAATATGATCTGCTTCGTGCTTTCATATCCTATGACCTGTAAGCCTGATGACGTTCTGTTAAATCAGGAGCACATGAGAGAAGTTAACTGGTACTGTTCAGATGTTCAGGCAAGAGGAGAATATCCGTCATTTGCACAGAGCATCTGGGACAAATACAATGTTAAGCTGAAGATTGAGGATGGCGACCTTGAGGATCTCAAAGCAGGAACCATTGATTTCTATACCTTCAGCTACTACATGACAAACTGCATAAGTGCAAATCCCGAGAATGAGAAATCTGACGGAAACCTCATTGCGGGACTTAAGAATCCTTATCTTAAGGCTTCCGACTGGGGCTGGCAGATCGATCCTCAGGGACTCAGATTTGCACTTAATGAAATCTACGACAGATACCACATTCCTCTTATGGTAGTGGAGAACGGTCTTGGTGCCTACGATGAGATAGAAGAGGACGGAAGCATTAACGACAGCTACAGAATCGATTATCTCCGTCAGCATATCGAGGAGATGAAGAAGGCCGTTTCGGAAGGCGTCGACCTCATGGGCTACACACCCTGGGGCTGTATCGACCTGGTTTCTGCTTCAACAGGAGAGATGGCAAAACGTTACGGATTTATCTTTGTTGAGAAATACGATGACGGTACCGGAACTCTTGCAAGAAGAAAGAAGAAGTCCTTCGACTGGTACAGGAATGTAATAAAGACAAACGGCGAAGAGCTGTGATATGAGACCAAAAACCGCTCGGGATATTTCCCCGGGCGGTTTTTTTATGATATAACTGGTGTAAACTTCATCTGAAAATGATAATTTCTTTTGAGTGTATTATATGATCATCAGCAAGAGCTGAGGAACAAAAAACAAAAACACAAAAAGAAAAGAGGATTTATCATGAACAGATTAAGAACCGCACAGTACATCGCATTAGCAGGAACAGTATTTTCAGTTTTAGGATGGATTACAGCATATAATTTCTCAGGTGATCTGGGTGGCATCCTGTTAGTAATCGGATTTATCACAGGCCTGATTTCCTACCTTTTCGGAGGTCTTTTAACTGCCATTAAGATGGCCGGTGGAATTGCAAAGTGGGGTTGGTTTATTGCTCCTTTCCCTTATGACATTCCTACATTTGCTTTCTCCTTCCTTATTGCAATTTACGCATTTATATTCCTTCCTATCATTCCTATAAGAAAGGCATATAAGGAGAGCATGTATTACTGATTATTTAATATATGTGATGCGTGGCTCCCTGTCACACAATCTGACCCGGCAGGGGAGATAGAGAATTTACCCTGCCGGAGGTGGAGTCTATTATCACATAATAACCGGAGATGGATGATGATACATGTAAAAAAAGAAAACAACCTGATTATAATAGAAAACGGTCAGCTTTTCTCGTATGCTTTAGATAACAAGAGCAGTTGGGAACTGGGAAGACCTTCAAAAGACAATGTTCCGGATATCAAACTGCATTCGACAACAATAAGCCGAAAACACGGAAAATTTCAAAACATGGATGGAATATGGTTTTACCTGGACTACAAGGGCAAGAACGGGACTGTATATAATCATAGACATTTAGAAGCCGGGTTAAATGGCAGAATCAGACCTGTTATGCTTGATGATGGAGATACATTTGTATTTGGCGGCGGAGAAGAAGAGATCATAAACTGCAAAACAATCTGGGGAATGTTTGTCACAAAATCTTTTGATGACGGCTGGAGAGTTGTTGATTCAAAAGGATATCAAAAACTTAAATTCATCTCAGGAGAAGACAGTATCACCATGGACTCCCCGAAAAAAGGTTTCGTGTTTGAAAAAGAAACCGGAATTGCAATTTATATGGACGATTTAACATATTTGACCGGTGATGTCGAAGTAATCGGCTTATAAAACAGGAAAGGTACTTAAAATATGCTTGGCTTAGATAAGTCAGGAATTGATAAACTGCTTCTTCAGCTGGAGGAAAGGCAGTTTATAGATCCAAGATATCGGTTTGTAAAAGATAATAATGAACTCAAACTACTTGGTGCAGGCGGTTTTTCATATGTTTATGAAATGTTTGATTTGTTGGCGCCGGAGAATCATTATGCAGCAAAGGTTATAGGCCTCAGTAATAAAGCCGCGAATGAGCAGCTTATTTCAGATACTACTCAGATCCAGTATTTTTTGAGTGAGCAGTCAGAAAACATAATGAGGGTTATTGCCCTATGGACAATGAAACTTCATTTGGATGAGAGCGGGAAAGTAACAGCTGTAATAGGAGTAAATCAGGAAGGCTATGAGGAATCCGAAGGAGTTCTTCTTGAGATTGTTCTTATGGAAAAGCTGGACAATATACTGTCTAAGGATAAGTACGGAAACACAGAGCTGTTAAGAGATGAGCTGAAAACAGAAGAGGGTGTGATCCGATTTGCAGAAAATATCGGCAGAGCACTTTTTACGGTTCATAATAACGGCTTTTTACATAGAGATGTAAAGCTTGAAAACATATTCTGGGATCCCAAAACCCGGCAATACAAATTGGGGGATTTTGGCATTGCAAGGTACGTGGGTGAGGGCGAGGCTGAAACAGTAGTTTTTACTGACGGCTATGGTGCGCCTGAAATCGAGCGTCAGCTTTTAGAATCATATAATTTAACTGCTGACATTTATTCTTTTGGAATAACTCTTTTTTTGTTATTAAATGAATTACGGTTTCCGGCTTCAGATGGATATCGCCCGAATATCATACAGTACTCTAAGGATTTTATCGTTCCTGCCCCGAAAAACTCATCTCAGGAGATGGCCGGAATAATAAGAAAAATGTGCAGCTACCATGTGGAAGACAGATACCAGTCTGTAGAAGAAGTTCTCATGGATATAGGCAGGATTGATGGAAGCTACACTGATCAGGGATTCACAGAGTATGATGATCTGGAAACTGAAACCTATATGGATATACAGGATTCAGAAACAGAAACCTATCACGACTTTACAAATGAAGAAGATCAGCCATCGGATACAGAAGAAGAACCATCATGGCTGAACAAAGATGACAGTGAACTAACCAGAGAAGAACGAAAAAAGAAAATACAGGCAGAAAATGAGTCGTATACCTCTTCAAGTAATTGGAGAATGGTGTATACGGCTCTGTTGACATTGTTACTTTTAAAAGCATTATCTCCTGAAGCATCGTATATCGGAAGATGGGAATTCTGGATCGTACCGGTAGCGTTGTTTGTTGAATCAATATTGCAGCGTCTTAAAGAGTTTAATGCAGAGTTTGGATTTATCACTATAGGTATAGCGGTGTTTTCTATGCATTGTCTGGGCATCGATGTTCCTCAGATTGCTGCTATTTTCGCCGTCCTGCTGGGGATGTCGGCTATTACGGCAGGTTTTTCAATCGGAATGGGATTATGGATTGCTCAGATGTTAACGGGAAGATTTGAATGGTTAAATATTTTCAGCAGGTGGGATCTGGGGTGGCTTATCCTGGTTTTTTTAACTTATATTATTAATTGCCACATCCTTTTCAGGATCAGTTATAATAAAGCGACTTATTTTGAATCAACTAAAAATGGCTGGATAATGGAAAAAAGTTGGGCATTAATGATCATAGCAGGAATAATACTGTTGGTTTTGGAACATTTTAATGTACTTGTAATCCCTGATATCCTAAAACATATCCACCTTATAAGAACCGGAATCGGAATTTTCGCCGCAGAGATATTCTGCCTTTGGAATTACGGATTATTAGATACAGAGGAAGCTGATACAGATGAACATTTGGACGAGTGAAGATATTGCTAAAATCCTTATACAGTTAGATGAGATGCAGCTTCCTTTCCCTAAGTATGCTCTTTGCCGGGAACAGGGGCAATTAAAGCTATTGGGGCGAGGTGGATCCTCAGAAGTTTATGAAGCTATGTCCCGTTCATCTGAAAAGAAAAAATATGCAATGAAGATCATGGGATTCAGAAATCATAATTCCGATTCTGAATTCTTCAAAGAATCCGTTCAGGTACAAAAGGATATCGGTGATTTTCAGAATTACGTTGTAAAAATATATGATCACACAGAAATCTGGGTAACTCTGGACGAAAAGGATGATGTAGTTTCTGCTGTAAAGGAAAAACCGGAAACTGTTTCGAGAACAACCTTAAAGCTGCAAATTGTTGTAATGGAAAAAATACCTTCTGTTATAACAAGAACAAAAAGCGGAAACATCAGGATGTTGCCTGAGGCACTGTCACATGGCGATGAAAAAGAAATTCTGAAACTGGCTTATGAGATAGGACTTGCGTTAAAAAAGGCCCATAACAATAACGTTTTGCATAGAGATGTTAAGCTTGAAAACGTTTTTTATTCAGAAACAAAAAAGCAGTATAAACTCGGAGATTTTGGAATTGCCAAAAAAACCAAAGACGGATTCGCAGGAACCATTGCCTTCACAAAAGGTTATGCTGCGCCTGAAGTAAGATCATCAGAGGACAGATACGACAATACGGCAGATATATATTCTTTTGGAATGATGCTGTATGTTCTGTCCAATAATCTTAAATTCCCTGATTCAAATACATATAATGTGAACTCAGGCATGCAGTATACTCCCGGATATATTGTGCCCGAACCGGAATGCAATATTTCAAGAGATTTTTATTCTGTGATAGCAAAAGCATGTATGTATAACCCCGATGACAGATATCAGTCAATGGATGATATGCTTATTGATATCGAAAAACTGATGTATGACGCCAATCTTGGGTTTAAAATAGAGCATAAAAGAAGTTCCCTTGTTATGGGAAGTATAATGCTTTTATTTGGTGCTGCTGCCTGGAAGCTGACATTGGCCCCCGATATGATGATCGATCTCTCTTTATGGGAATATATATTTCTTGCAGCGTGTTTAGGGAAATACGTTTTAAATGTATTTAAGAATAATACAGGTTTCACAACTTTTGTAATACTTTGCGCAGGTATATACCTGATGATAAGCTCGGGATTTTCATGGATAAAATTACTGCTATTACTTTGTATGATCATTTCGTCAGGAACCTTCTCAGGATATTTTTCTGCCCTTGTACTGATAGCAAATTTTATTTCAATTATGCAGCGCGGAGGAACCCTCCCGGGATCTTACAGTGAATACAGCTGGGTGGCCATAACGTCCCTTTCCATCGCGTATATTTTGTTAGATCAGTACGCCCTGCTTTCAAGGGAAGATAAAAAGATCACAAATATCTATTATAAAAAAGGGTTTTACTGGAATCTGATGGTGATCGTTTATTTTTTATTTTTCTTACTGGGATTAATGAAAAATATGATCAGAGTCGGAATGTTCCATATCCAAATATTAGATAGGATAGTGGACATATTATTATCGATAAATCCAATGATGATCGGTTTATATGGTATGGCCTTTTGTATTTTCTGGATAGGGCGTGAAAAGCTCTTAATGTATATTCAGAAAAAACAGCTTCAGATGATGAACATACAAAATGAAAATGAATATGCCGGTCAATATTAAAGCTCTGTATCCATTGGGGACGGTTCACTCCGGCGAGAACCGTCCCCGATGGAAATCCATTCGAAAACAGGACAAACTATGGCTGAAATTAAACTAAGGCTTGCGGAAGCCATGAAGAAATGTATGAAAAGTGCAGATCCCGAGAACATTACCGTGACTCAGATAGTTGAGAAGTGCGGTGTTTCGAGGCAGAGCTTCTACAGGAATTTTATAGATAAATACGACCTTATAAACTGGTACTTTGATCGCATATTAAAGCAATCCTTCAAGGAGATGGGAAAAGGAGAGACCGTTCGTGACGGTCTCATAAAGAAGTTCCAGTACATCAGGGAAGAGCGATTATTTTTTTCTGCGGGATTCAAAGGAGATGAGCAGAATAATCTGAAGGAACATGACTTCATAATGATCTATGAATTTTACTGTTCCCTTATCAGAGAAAAAACCGGCACACCTCCCGACAAACATACCCGGAAGCTTTTGGAGATGTATTGTCAGGCCTCCATTTATATGACTGTTCAGTGGCTTTTGAAGGGCATGCAGGAAACGGAAGAGGAACTTGCCGATCTCATGATAGATGCCATGCCGGGAGCGCTGGCAGATCAATTCTCAAAAATAAATATTCTCTAAGATGTTACAAAAGTGAAAATCTGTAACTTATATTACGCATTCTAAAGATGTAGAATACTCCCATAAGAACGTGTTAAATTTTTAACACATAGATATTCACAATTAAAGGAGATTGCGTATTATGGCAAACAGAATTTCACTTAATCAGACATCTTATCATGGAGCAGGAGCCATCAAGGAGATAGTTAATGAGATAAACAACAACGGTTTCAAGAAGGCTTTTGTTGCATCAGATCCTGACCTCATCAAGTTCGGAGTTACAGGAAAGGTTACAACTCTTCTTGATGAAGCAAAGATTCCATATGAGATTTATTCAGATATCAAGCCAAACCCAACCATCGAGAATGTAAAGAACGGTGTTGAAGCATTCAAAAAGTCAGGTGCAGACTGCATCGTTGCTATCGGCGGCGGATCTTCCATGGATACTTCAAAGGCAATCGGAATCATCATTACAAACCCTGAGTTTGCAGATGTTCGTTCTCTTGAGGGTGTTGCACCTACAAAGAATCCTTGCGTTCCTATCATCGCTGTTCCTACAACTGCAGGTACAGCTGCAGAGGTTACCATCAACTACGTTATCACTGATGTTGAAAAAGAGCGTAAGTTCGTTTGTGTAGATACCCACGATATGCCAATCGTTGCTGTTGTAGATCCTGAGATGATGTCTTCAATGCCAAAGGGCCTTACAGCATCAACCGGTATGGATGCTCTTACTCATGCCATCGAGGGTTATACCACAAGAGCAGCTTGGGAAATGACAGATATGTTCCATCTTGAGGCTATCCGTCTTATTTCTTCAAATCTTCGTGATGCAGTTGAGAATAAGAAAGAGGGCAGAGAGGGAATGGCTCTCGGTCAGTACATCGCAGGTATGGGCTTCTCCAATGTTGGTCTCGGAATTGATCACGCTATGGCTCATACACTTTCAGCTCACTATGACACACCTCATGGAGTAGCATGCGCTATGTTCCTTCCTATCTCCATGGAATTCAACCGTGAGTACACAGGTGAGAGACTCAGAGAGGTTGCAAGAGCTATGGGCGTTAAGGGTGTAGACGATATGACTCAGGATCAGTATCGTGATGCCGCTATCGAAGCTGTAAAGAAGCTTTCAGAGGATGTAGGAATTCCTAAGACTCTTGATAAGATCAAGGAAGAGGACCTCGATACTCTTGCTACAGATGCACTTAACGATGCATGCTATCCCGGAAATCCTCGTGAGGCTACAAAAGAGCAGGTAATTGAGATGTTCCGCATGCTCATGGTGAAGTAATAATCAAATAAAGTTAAATGTCAACCCCATCGGGGACGGATTTCGCCGGCGAGATTCGTCCCCGATGGGTTTTTTTTAATTTTTTATAAAATGTCAAACAATTGCCGATATTTGTAGTGCGATTTTATGTAGAATTATATGAGACAAACAAGAATGAAAGGAAATGCCCTATGTCAAAAAAAGCCGTTCTCCTTATGTTAATCTCAGATGATCTGTTTGACCGGATGAAGAGTGGTAATACTTATAAGGATGATTGCATTGTTCCCCGTGAAGATCTCCGCTATCTTCTGGTGCTGCACAAAGATAAGGACGGCAACACCCATCAGGGAGAAATGGTGGTTCATAAGCTTATCGCCGAAGATGTACTTGAGATTTTCGAGAAACTTTATGATGCTGACTACCCCATAGAACGTATGGTGCTTCCTGATAATTATATGGCTAATGATGAGATCATGATGCGTGATAACAACTCCTCCTGCTTTAATTTCAGGTTTATATCACACACGAATAGAATCTCAAAGCACGGACTTGGAATGGCAGTGGATATCAACACCTTATATAATCCCTATCATAAGATCGTGAAAAATGAAGACGGTTCTGAAAAAGAAGTGATAGAACCGGCTACAGGAAAACCTTATCTTAACAGATCAAAGGACTTTGATTACAAGATAGAAAAAGATGATCTCTGTTACAAACTTTTTACGGAAAAGGGCTTCGAGTGGGGCGGCGACTGGACTGATCGGAAGGATTACCAGCATTTTGAGCTGCCTACGGAGATCACAGAAAAGTATTCAGAAAAATATTCTAAAAAAGCAGAATAAGAAAGCAGACCTGGATGATGGTGCGGACTATCCCGACACCCAGAATCTGGGAATCCTTGATCAGATTATGGCTTTAAAATGGGTTCATGAAAACATCGCAGGCTTTAGTGGCGATCCGGAGAAAATTACGGCGCTTGGTTTTGAGGCCGGAGCGACCAGTATCAGTCTGCTGGCAGCCATTAAGGCTGCAAGCGGAATAAAGTGAATTTAATATAGAGGGGAACATATGGATATCAGTTATCTTTTGTGGTTACAGGATTTCAGAAACGGGTTAGGATCTGTATTTGAAACCTATTTTCTGAAGATGAGCTATTTGGGCGAGAAGAATGTTGTACTGACGATCATGGCGGCTGTATTTGCCGCTGTCAATGCCTACAACATTACAGATGTCGGAAATACTGCTTTCCTCGACATCATAAGTGACAGGGATATGCAATTTTGAAAATCAGATGCATTAAGTGGGAAAGGAAATGCAAAAATGAAGGTACTTGCTGTAGAGGATGAGGTCATCCTGTTAAAACATTTGACTAATCGCATACATGATGCTCTGCCTGAAGCTGAAATTCTGGCTTTTGATAATACTGACGATGTGCTTGATATCTTACCTGAGACAGATGCTGATATCGCATTTCTTGACATTGCTATCGGTGAAATGAACGGTGTTGACCTGGCTAAACGCATCAAAACTGTTCATCCCTGCTGTGACATTGTTTTCTGCACGGGTTACAGTGACTATGCCACTCAGGCCTTTGAACTGGGAGCCAGTGATTATCTCATGAAGCCTATTACCAAAGAGAAGATTGAACACGCTCTGTCTCTGCTCCGTCAGACCAACCTTAGCAAGATCACTGAGCAGGGGCTGTATATCCGCTGTTTTGGTGAATTTGAGGTTTTCTATGATGGTGAACCCATCATTTCATTTACAAAACGTTCTAAAGAACTTCTGGCTTATCTTATTGATAAGGCAGGGGCAGTTTGTTCCTCCTCAGATATCTGCGACAGCATTTTCCGCGGCAGTGCCGACTCTTATATCAGGGTTGTAAAAAAAGACCTTATCAAGGTTCTTTCAGATATCGGGGAAGAAGATATTCTTATCAAAGGTTGGGGAAACCTTGGAATAAACAAATCAAAGGTCAGATGCGATTATTTTGATTATCTTGACGGAAAACCTATGGTTCTGAATCGATATAAAGGTGCATATATGCAACAGTACCCTTGGGCCGAAGCGACACGCTTCCGACTTGAAACTTAGAAAACATATGTCAGAATAAAACAAGCCTGAGCCAGCGAACAACCATTGCAGGCTCGGGCTAATATTATTTCTGGCTGAATGCGTTATAGGGACAAAGCTACAAATCCATGAAACAGTAACTCTGTCTCCTGGTCCCATCAATTCTTCGGAATCTTAATCGTCACCTCGGTTCCTTTTCCGGGAACACTTTCTATATCCAGGCTGCCTCCTACCATGTCATGGAGGCGGGACTGGGTATTATTTATGCCCAGGTGAAGCTTTGTGTCGTCGATGGTTTTTTGTACATCAAACCCGGCTCCATCATCTGAAACTGAGATACAGTAAAATGCATCTGTTTCAGAAGAGCGAATCCTTACCGTTCCGCCTGATTTGGTCTTACAGATACCATGCTTAATTGCGTTTTCAACCATGGGCTGTACCGACAGTGCAGGAACAGGAAAGGCATCACATTCTATATCGTATTCTACCCTTAATTTGTTTGGGAATCGCAGTTCCTCGAGCCAGACATAGGTCTTTATGTGATTCAGTTCTTCTGAGAACGAGATAGGTTTACTCTTATCTGCAAAATTCATATTTTCCCTGAGATACTTAGAGAAGGCATTGGTGGCCTCAGCGGCAAGCTTTGGATCCTCTTCACAAAGGGCCTCTATAACAGCAAGGGAATTATACAAAAAATGTGGCTGCATCTGAGACATCATGGCAGAAACCCTAAGCTGAGTCTGTTCTTTTTCATGTCGCAGAATGTCATTTTCAAGCTCATCATGGGCATTAAAGAAAATAAGATACAGCGGCAGTATTACTGTAAAGCTGACTAACCCCAAGATATAAATCCCCCACTTAAAAAGTTCATGATTTATGGCAATTGTTGAAAAAAGACAGGGGAAAAAAACACAGCAAAAAAATGAGAATTTCCGGTTTCTGCTGAGATTGGATGTAAAGGTGGCTACACATAAAAGCAAGAGGCAGAAACATGATGCAGCAACACTGAAATAATCCTTAATCATATACGAATAACCGCTCTGATCCGTTATGCTGAAAATAACAGGCTTAAACAGATTAATGACGAGTATAAATGTGTAAATGATAACTACTGAAGCTATCAAAACAGTAACGGCATGAGTCACAACAGATTCTCTGATAAATTGTTTCTGATAAAGCCACAGAGTCCAAAAGACCAGCATTACAAAAAAGTAACACAGGGTATAAAGTATTCTGATGATTTGAGCATATTTTGGGATTTGATATAAACAGGACACAAGTGTCAGGAAAAAGGCTCCGGCATAAAGATTAAGAAGAAACAGCATGAAATACCGCCTGGGTAATGTAGTTTCTTCTTTTTTTGATGCCAAAATTCCGGTTAACACTGTCATAAATACAAGACTAATAATGCATATACTATTGATAAGCAATATATAGCTGTCGCGAAAAACATTATGTATTACCGACATTAGGATACAAAACAGGGTCAGGAAAGACATGATTCCAAAACAAATCTTCTGAAAAGTTCCGAATTTCCTACCGGATAAAGAAGTCTGAATATCCAACTATAATCCTCCTAAAATTTGGAAATATAAGCTTGATAAAAAATGATTTCGATTAAAATATATTTTCGTAAATTGTTTTTTTACGGTTTTTTAACGTTATTTCCAATATAATATTTCTGTGTGTCAAGTTACATCTATTGTAGCCGACTTATTAAGAAAAATCAGAAAAAACAACATATTCAAAACCTAAAAATATATTTTAAGAAAAAGAGATTTCATTTTCAGAAAGGAGAATAATAAAATGGGTGCTGAGAATAATGCGGCAGGTATTACTAATGACGAGAACATAGTGAGGGAGGCAGCAGAGAGAGTACAGGCGCTGTATGGCGAGAACAAAAAGATCACGGACGGAAATTATGACAAGTCGCTGGCGGTAAAGTGCGTGAACGGCACCTTCATCGGCAGGAAGTCGGAAGGTGTCATTGCTTACAAGGGCATTCCCTTCGTTGGGAAACAGCCCGTGGGTGAGCTTCGCTGGAAAGCACCGGTGGACTGCGTGAGCGATGACGGCGTGTATGAGGCGTATTACTTTGGAAAGATCCCCCGTCAGGAGGGAAGCATCGGTCAGGTGGGGTCGTTTTACCCTCAGAGTGAAGCGTGTCTGTATCTGAACGTATGGAAGGCAGAGAATGCGGGAACAGAGAAAAAGCCTGTCATGGTATGGATCCACGGCGGTGCTTTTGAGATCGGGTCGACTGCTGAACCGCGGGAGGAGGGGACAAATTTCGTCAAAGAGAATCCGGATGTCATTCTGGTTTCCGTCGAGTACCGCCTGGGTGTCTTTGGCTTCTTCCATCTCTCCCACCTTCCGGACGGAGGGGACTATCCGGATGCCCAGAATCTGGGGCTCTTAGATCAGGTAATGGCATTGAAGTGGGTTCATGAGAATATTGCTGCCTTTGGCGGCGATCCCGAAAATGTGACGATCTTTGGTGAATCCGCCGGCGGCGCAAGCGTGACATCGCTTCCGCTGATCGATGGCGCCCAGAAATATTTCCGCCGCGTCATTGCCGAGAGCGGCACTCCCGTTTTCACGCGGTCTACGGAGGAATCCATTGCCTGTACGAATGAAGTGATGGAGATCCTCGGATGCAAAACCGTTGCTGATCTGCAGAAGGTTGAAGTAGAAAAGTTCTTACATGAAGCGGGAATCGCACTCAACCTTCGTACCTGGGCGGAGCGTGACGGAAGGATAATACCCCTTAATCCCTATAAAGCTTACGAGGACGGGGCTGCGAAGAATGTGGACATACTCCAGGGCTTCAACAAGGATGAAATGGGTTATTTCGTGTGGGGGTTTGGGGTGGAAGCCTACGATGCGTTCGCCAGTGACCGAAGAGAAAAGAAGCTGGCACAAATGACAGAGGATGAGAAGGCACTGGCGGAGAGCTATCTGGGGAACGCGAAGGATGTAAGTCCGGAATACAGCAGCGACAGCCGGTTTTTTGACCAGATTTGTTTTATAGCGCCGGTGTTTAAGATGTCTGAAGGTCAGACAAAAGCGGGGGGAAGACACTTTACCTATTACTTTACGCCGGAATCCGGAACACCTTTGATCCGCAGCGGACACGGTATCGAGCTTGCGGTCGTATTCAATCATCCGGAGGAAACTCTCGTTACCGGGAGGGCGCTTGATGAAACCTTCTGTAAGACCCTGCGCAGGATGTGGGTCCAGTTCGCAAAGACCGGCAACCCGTCCCTTACGGCGGACATTTCTCCCGATGGCAAAGCGCATGAGTGGCCGATGTACGACCTGAAGGACAGGTATGTGATGGTCTTCGATGAGTTCGACATTCATGCGGAGAAGGAAGCCGTGAGAAAGATCCTTGACTGGGAGAGAACCTATGACCTGACCAAATACTACTCCATCTGATATCAGGGCGTGGCATCAGTTGGGGCGAAATTCTGATTTCGTGGAAAACAGGGCAATACAGAAAGGAGAACAAAACAGTGAGTGACATGAAGAGGGAATTCAAGGATTTAATCAGGTTCGAGCCTTACGACTACTTAAACAGCGAAATCACGGGAGACTATGACAAGGCCCATGCAGTGAAGTGCGTGAACGGCACCTTCGTCGGAACCGAGGAGAACGGGGTCGCGTCGTGGCTGGGCATCCCCTTTGCGAAGCCGCCCGTGGGCGAGCGCCGCTTTAAGGCACCGGAATACGTGGACGAGAGCGACCGTATCTTCGAGGCCAGGTACTACGGAAAGAGATCCTACGGCCAAAGCGAGGGAGGAGATTACGTTCAGAATCAGGCTGCCGAGGACTGCCTCTATCTGAATATCTGGGTAAACGAAGATGACAAGACCGCGAAGAAGCCGGTGATGGTCTGGATTCACGGCGGGGCCTATGTCGACGGCTCCGGCTCCCAGGCCTGCTACAGCGGAGCCAACCTCGTCCAGGCACAAAGTGACATCATCATGGTGAACATCAACTACCGCCTGAGCATGTACGGCTTCATGGACTTCTCGTCAGTGCCCGGCGGCGAAAGCTTTGGGACGGCACCATGCAACGGCCTGCTGGATCAGGCTATGGCGCTCAGGTGGGTGCACGAGAATATAGCCGCTTTCGGCGGTGACCCCGGAAACGTGACCATATTCGGCCAGAGCGCAGGAGGCGGCTCGGTCTCCATTCTGCCGGTCATGAAGGAGGCGAACCAGTATTTCCAGAAGGTCATCGCCCAGAGCGGCTCCACCACACTGGCCTTCCCGGTGGACTGCGAATCCGCGCAGGGCAAAACGAAGGCGCTGCTCGAGTACACCGGCTGCAAGACCATGGACGACATAATGGCGTTATCCGAAGAGAAGCTTCAGGAGGCCTATGTCCAGGCGGTCAGCAGGTACACGTCCTGTCCCTACTACGGAACGGAGGTGCTCCCCGAGGCGCCCATCGAGCTGTATAAGAAGGGTCTGGCAAAGCACATATCCATTATGGCAGGCAGCACGGCCGATGAAGCCAGGCTGTTCATGGGTCAGGGCCCGGAGATGAACATAGAAGAGCAAAAGAAATTCGCCCGGCGCGCCGTGGGCGATGCAGTCCCCTACCTGAAGGAGGAGGACAAAAAGTACTACGAGGAATTCTACCGGGTCTGCAGGTTCCAGGAGCCGGGGCTTGCTGAGACGGAGTTCATCAATGAGCTCATGTTCCGGGTTCCCATGCTTAATCAGCTCGACGTGCAGAGCGCGTTCAACAAGACGTTCTGCTATTACTGGTCGTATCCGGCCAGCTTTGCGGATATGGGCGCCCCACATTCCGTGGAAATCATATTCGTGTTCAACGATCGCGGCGCCGGGACGAACAGCACCTTCAACGGCACGAACATCGCCGATGAGATCTTCAAGTTCGTTCAGCAGACGTGGACCAATTTCGCACGCTGCGGCAACCCGTCGACAGATAAGATCGACTGGAAGCCGTATTCGGTCGACGACCAGAACGTCCTGGTCATTGCAGGACCTGATGACATGCATATCGAACAGGGGCTTCTGACCGACCAGTACAAGGCCGTGCTCCCTCTGGTTAATTACTACCAGTTCATGGACAAGTACTTTACCCCCCACTACCTTTTCGATATCGTGGCAGAACGCGAGCAGAAATCCTAAGGAGGAAGCCCGGATCCCTGATCGGGAGAGAACCGCAATTTCGACGTGTTCCTGTTCCCACCACCCCTCGGTGGAGGGAACATCAGATAACGAGGAGAGCAATGATGAGAGCAGACATGATCATCAAAAACGCAAAAATATTTACGGCTGATAAGGATAACCCGCAAGCTGCGGCGCTGGTGGTAAAGGACGCGGATTTTCTGGTGTTCGATAACAACCTGCTTGAGGCTGAGCAGGAGGGCTTCAGTCATAATATGCCGAAGGAAGTATATATAACAGGAAAGAAAGTGAACTGATATCGGATATCGGCTTTTGATCCTGACATAATGAAATAACAAAAAAACATTGAGAGGGGACTGATAATGAAAATGGCAGGCAGCGATATTGAAAAAAACAAAGCGGATCTGGTGGTTTACGGGAAGATCTTCACTTCTGAAGAAAACCGGATCGTAGAGGCGTTTGCCGTAAAGGATGGAAAATATATTTATACGGGAGACAGGAAAGGAGCCGAGGCCTTTGTTGAAGAAGGCAGGACGGAGGTTGTGGATTATACCGGAAAAGGTCTTGTGATGCCTTCCTGCGGCAATGGACATGCTCATTATTCGATGGGCTATGCTTTGCAGTCAGTAGGTACAATCCTTGGAGCAAATGATGATGCGGATAAGTTTCTCACAGAGATCCTTCCCGCTGCGGTGAAGAAGGCGAGGGACACCGGGGCAACGACAATATTCGGTTTCGGCTGGAATTATATGCTTTTCAAGGATAATATGCCCACCCGTAAACAGCTGGATGCCATATGCGATGACATTCCCATATACTTTGCAGATGAGGAAGGACACAAGGGTCTGGTGAACACGCTTTGTCTAGTCAAAGCCGGTATCATGAAGGAGGACGGCACCGTACTCAGGAAGGAAGTGAGGGGAGGCGAGATCGTGATGGACACTGACGGCACTCCTACCGGATTCCTGAAGGAGCAGGCCGGAACTTTTGTGCGTTCCTTCCTGGATAATGACAGGCTCTATACCGTTGAAACAGCGAAGGCTGTTATGGCTAAAATTCAGGAACAGCTGCTTTCGGAAGGTTATACGATGTATATCGACGGCTGGGGCAACTATTTCTATAATGATCATTTCTATCAGGGTGCCCGTCAGGTGGACGAGGCCGGAGATATGCACTTTATTTTGGGCTTAAGCTATGAAATTGAAAGCTGGATGAACATAGACCAGGCTCTGGCCGAGGCTGATGAGGCCAGAAAGTATGCTTCCGCACACGTAGTGCCTAACTGGGTCAAGCTCTTCATGGACGGTACTGTGGAAGGCGGTACCGGATTTGTGGATCCCCTGTATCCCGATGGACACCAGGGGCTCGTCAACTGGACGGAAGAGGAAACTACAGATATTACCCGCAAGACGAACGAAAAAGGCATGTCCATGCATATACATACGATGGGTAACAAGGCCGTTAACCGCGCTGTCAGTGCATTTGTTAGCGGCGGTAAGGATGAAATGCGCAATACGCTTGTGCATGTGCGTAACGTAAACGACACAGACTGGAAGCGTATGGCAGAACATAACATCTATGCAACTGCGGGGATACTTTGGCATAATATGCCGAGCGGGGCGTCTGAGAAGCTGAAGACCATTGTTCCTGCGGGCATGGAGGACAAATCTTATCCTATAAAATCCTATTTTGATCACGGCATCAATATGTCTTCACATTCGGATTATCCGGCATTGAGCGGCTGCCCTGACGATCCCTTCGGCATTATGGAGATTGCGGTCACAGCCGTACATCCGACTGTGAAAGGAGATCCCTGGTGGCCTGAAGAGCGCCTGACTCGCGAGCAGGCTCTCACGGCCCTTACCATAAACTGTGCCAGGCAGATGTTTATTGATAAAGAAAGGGGCAGCATAAGTGAAGGGAAATATGCGGATTTCCTCCTCGTTGACAAGGATGTGCTTTCCTGTCCGGAAAATGATATACACACTGCCAGGCCTGCGGCTACCTATTTTGAGGGAAAGAAGGTTTTCTCTGTATAAAGATCAGCTCTGTCTGATTTGGTGTTTAGAGTGCTTTAGCGGTGAAAATGCAGATGAAAAAACTATTTACTATCGATGATTTTGCAGTCGCTTTTATTTCGGCACTCGGATATGGCTTTGGAGAAACAGTTACGAGGCTTCTGGAATGGCCAGGACCTGCCTGTATAGTCGCTTGCTTTGCTGTCGGAATAGCGGTGGAAGAGCTCATAAGCAAGATAATCTTCAGCAAGCCTGTGAATCTCTGGATGGAGAGTTTAAGGATTATCTATTGAAATTTGTGGAAGACTGATTACCGACAGCAAATAGCAGTAATTGGTATATCATTGAAAAGGAGACCAAAACAATGAGTGACAAGAAAAGGGAATTTAAGGATCTGGCCATTTTCGAACCGTACGAGTACTTAAACAGCGAAATCACCGGAGACTACGACAAGTCCCATGCCGTGAAATGCGTCAACGGCACCTTCGTTGGAACCGAGAATCACGGAGTAACGTCGTGGCTGGGCATCCCCTATGCGAAGCCGCCAGTGGGCGAGCGACGCTTCAAGGCACCGGAATATGTGGAAGCGAGCGACCGGGTATTTGAAGCAAGGTATTATGGTAAAGGTGCTTTCGGCTCACTCGGCTATGAGGATTGCATACAGAAGCTAATGTCCGAGGACTGCCTGTACCTTAACATCTGGGTCAACGCCGACGATAAGACCGAAAAGAAGCCTGTTATGGTCTGGATCCATGGCGGTGCGTACGTCGTCGGCTCGGGCTCGCAGATCTCCTATACCGGAGCCAATCTTGTTCAGGCACAAAGTGACATCATAATGGTGAACATTAACTACCGCCTGAATATGTACGGCTTCATGGACTTCTCGTCGGTACCCGGCGGCGAAAACTTCAAGACGGCACCCTGCAACGGTTTGCTGGATCAGGCAATGGCACTCAGGTGGGTGCATGAGAATATAGCCGCTTTTGGTGGCGATCCCGACAACGTGACTATCTTCGGACAAAGCGCCGGCGGCGGTTCAGTATCCATTCTTCCAGTCATGAAGGAAGCGAACCAGTATTTCCAGAAGGTTATCGCACAGAGCGGCTCCACCGGCCTGGCCTTCCCGGTCAACTGCGAATCCGCTCAGGGCAAGACTAAGGCGCTGCTCGAGTACACCGGCTGCAAGACCATGGACGACATCATGGCGCTGACCGAAGAGGAGCTCCAAAAGGCGTATGTCGATGCGGTCGGAAAGTTCACGTCCTGTCCATACTATGGAACCGAGGTGCTCCCTGAGGCACCCATCGAGCTGTACCGGAAGGGCTACGCAAAACACATTTCCATCATGGCAGGCAGTACGGCCGACGAGGCCAGGCTGTTCATGGGAGAGGGCGCAATGCTGAGCATGGAAGAGCAAAAGCTATTCGCCCAGCGCGCCGTGGGCGACGCAGTTCCCTACCTGAAGGAAGAGGACAAGAAGTATTACGAGGAGTTCCAGCGTGTCTGCAGGTTCCATGAACCGGGACTTATCGAGACGGAGTTCATAGATGAGCTCATGTTCAGGATTCCGATGCTCCAGCAGCTAGACGTGCAGAGCGCATTCAACAAGACGTTCTGCTACTATTGGTCGTACCCTGGCAGCAATCCAGATATAGGTGCAGCACATTCCGTGGAGCTCATATTCGTGTTCAATCTTCGTGACATCGGGACAAGCAGCGCCTTTAACGGCACAAACATCTCCGATGAGATCTACACGGCGGTTCTGCAGACGTGGACCAATTTCGCACGCTGCGGCAACCCGTCGACCGACCGGATCGAATGGAAGGCATACTCGGCGGATGAACAGAACGTCCTGGATATCGCCGGGCCGGGTGACATACGTATCAAGAAGGATCTTCTTGCCGACCAGTACAAGGCCGTGCTCCCTTTGCTCGGCTACTACCAGTTCATGGACAAGTACTTTACCCCCTGTTACCTTACAGATATCATCGCCGCACGCAAGTAAAGATTTTTGACATTTTGACAGCATGACCAAACGAGGAGATGCGTATCTTATCGAATAGAAAGTAACTTGGTTTTATCATACAAAAATTCAATAGCGAAAGGAAATTGATATGAAAGCAGACAAGATCATCAAGAACGCGAAAATCTTCACATCAGACAAGGACAAGCCACAGGCAACAGCTCTTGTGGTAAAGGACGGCAAATTTGTCTATGTGGGCGATGAATCAGGACTTACGGATTATGATGGAGATGTTACAGATCTCGGTGGAAAGTTCATCATGCCGGGAATCATTGACAGCCACATGCATATTACAATACCGGTCGGATTCGAGTATGCCGATATGGGAGAACGCATTGAGCCAGATGGCAAACAGGAAGCATTGGACATTATGACCAAACGTATCAAAGAGAATCCCGGACAGAAGCGCTACAGATTCCTTATGGAGAAAAAATTTCTGAAAGGTGAGGATATAGTAAAGGAGGATCTCGATGCGATCTGTCCTGATGCCGAGCTTCAGATCCAGGAAGGAGAGGGACACAGTATCTGGGTGAATTCAAAGATCCTTGAGCGGCATGGCATTACAGATGATACGCCGGATCCCATACCTGGACTTGCTATTTATGTGCGTAAGGACGGACATGTAACCGGAAATTGTATTGAAGGCGCAGCGGAAGTACCTATCATTCTCGACAGTTCCATGGAACTTACCGATGAGCAGGTTGATGCAGCACTCCAACGCTGGATCGATTTTTCAGTCGAATATGGCGTGTGTGCAGTATTTGATGCCGGCCTTCCGGGGGATATGAAATTCCATGAGAAGGTCTATAAACGTCTTCGTGCTCTTGATGAACAGGGAAAACTCCCCGTTTATATTGACGGAAGCCTTGTTATCAATGCAGAGAAGGATGCTGAGGAGGGTCTGGAACAGGTGAAGCGCTTCCGGGATGAGTACAATACAGAGCATTTAAAGGTTCATACCATGAAGATCTTCATGGATGGTACCCAGAAGATCCATACCGCAGCTATGGTTACGCCTTATGTGGATGTCCATACACTTGGAACTACTGCTTTTTCCGCAGAGGGAATGTGCGAACTTTTGAAGAATCTCAATGAGGCGGGTCTGGATCTTCATCTTCACACGGTGGGAGAGCGTGCTTCACGTACGGTACTGGATGGTGTGGAGATGGCCAGAAAAGAAATGGGAGACAGCTTAAAGGTGAGAGTAACCTGCGCTCACCTGGAGATTCAGGATGACGCAGATCTTGATCGTTTCGCGAAGCTTGGCGTAATCGCGAATTTTACACCGCACTGGCACGCCGGGGACACTTCTTTCAGTGCTACCTGGCTCGGTGAGGAACGCTCCAGAAAGCAGTTCCGCTGCAAAACAATATGGGACACCGGCGCTCTGGTAGCATGGTCAAGCGACAATATCACTTTCATGGACTTTACGACATGGAATCCATATCTTGGTATGGAAGTCGGCATGACACGAAAGATTACCGAAAAGACCAGAAATTATGAATTCACAAGATGCTCTACGATATTCCCTCCGGAAAATGAGAGAATGAACATTGAAGAAATGCTGCTGGGATTTACGATCAACGGTGCAAAGCAGCTTGGTATAGAAGCTTCTAAGGGATCCATCACAGTCGGTAAGGATGCCGACTTCCTGGTGTTCGACAATGACCTTCTTACGGCAGAGCACGAGGGATTTAGCTTCAACAAGCCAAAGGATGTATATTTTGGCGGAAAGAAAATGAACTAAAGTTTATCAAACCTGATCCTATGAACTCTGATACATATTGGAATATGAGCATTTTTAAGGAGGCTCACTATGGTTGAATTAACCACCGGAAGAATAAATCAGATTCTTCATGAAGAAACCGCAGGCAAGGAGGACCTTGCAACGATTCTCCGCGGCATTTATACCAGATACATGCATCTCTATGAGGAATACTTTTCGGATATAGATTCACTTAATGACGATAAAATCGCTGAGCTTAAAAAATATAATGAAGAAACCATTAGTCTGGCAAAGCATTATTATCTGGACATCCCTCTTGATGTTTGTGAAGATCTTTTGGACTTCGAAAAAGAATACGGCGTCAATCTGCTTGGGCCTGATTGGCATAAGTATCTTTATGATGCCTATAAGGAGTTTACAGAATATCATGATGGCAAAAATAAAGATGAAAATATGAAAGCATTCAGGGCTCATGCTCTGGAGAACTTCTATGAGTCAATGGATAGTATTTTCAGAGAAAGTTTCGGCACAGATAGTAAAAATGCAGAAGGTGCTATGAGCGTGATAAAAAGTTTATTTTTTGACGATGACAAGTAAAGTAAGCTGAAACTGCTGCTTTCAGGACACGGCAGATTTTTATTTTAAAATCAGGAGATAGAAGCAGATGGATAACAATAAAATGTATCAGGTCTCAACATTGCAGGCACTTGCTCTGGGATACAGTCGTGCTGTAATAACAGTTGAAGATCTTCTGAAGGAAGGCGATACAGGACTCGGAACCTTTGAAGATGTGAATGGGGAAATGATCCTCATGGACGGACATTGTTACAGGGCGGATCAATACGGAAATATAACTATAGTTCCTCCCGGGACAGGTGTACCATTTGCCGCTGTGGCTAAATCTTATGGTGAGCAGCAATTTCCCCTTAAGAGTATGCCGGATTTCAACTCCATAAAAACAGAATTGAATCTGAAGATAGAAGAGAGGTTCGGTCTTAACAGTATGCATATCGTGAAGATAGATGGGGAGTTTGAAAAGGTGGATGCAAGATCCGAAGCTCCTTACAGATCACATCATGTCACCCTGAAAGAAGTTCTCAGCATGAACCAGGAAGCATTCATTTTTGAGAATATCCGCGGTTCACTAGTGGGCGTATATTTCCCGGATTATATGGACGGAATCAATATGCCCGGATGGCATCTTCATTTCCTTTCCGAAGACAGAACCAAAGGCGGACATGTCTTTGATGTCAGCATAAAAGAGGGCCTTGCGAAAGTAGACAAGATCACCAATATCTATATAAATCTTCCTAAAGACCCGGCTTTTGACACCTATACTCTCAAGCAGGATCTGCAGAAAGAAATTAAATCTATAGAGTAAATTAAAGAAGACCATCGGGGACGGTTCTCGCCGGATAGAACCGTCCCCGATGGTCTTTTTGAAATAACAGGAAAAACCACCTCTATATCGCTTTGATATCATAATTTTTGGTTATATAATCTATAACGAACACTGAGTTGTCAGAAAGTATAACATCAGGAGGTAATTATGGAAGAGGTATCACTCAGTAAGGAACTGATGGACAATTATACCGATATTCTCCGAAATGAACTGATCCCTGCCATGGGATGTACAGAGCCTATCGCCATTGCCTATGCAGCTGCTATGGCAAGAAAGGTTCTGGAGGATGAACCGGTCCATATCACCATCAATTGTTCCGGCAATATGATCAAGAATGTAAAGGGCGTTAAGGTTCCCAATTCCAGTGGTCAGAGAGGCATCGAGGTTGCAGCTACACTTGGAGTTGTAGGCGGTAATCCGGATAAAAAGCTGGAGGTTATAGCAGCGGTTACAGATGAGGACCGTGAGAAGACCAGAGAGCTGGTTTCTGAAAATTTCTGTGATTGTAACTATGTCGAGAATGTTCCCAATCTGTATATTCAGGCTGTCATCAGGAGCAAAGATCATGAAGCCGAGGTTGTGATAGCAGAGCATCACACAGACATTAAACTTATCAAAAAGGATGGTAAGGTGCTGGTAGAGCATGGCACAAAGAATGAGTATTCGGAATCTATTCATTCCGGAGACAGAAGCCTCATGAGCTTCAAGGGACTTCTTGATTATGCAAATCAGGTGGACCTTTCAGAGGTTGAGGATATACTGAACCGTCAGATAAAGATGAATTCCGCTATTGCACAGGAAGGTCTGGATAACCCCTGGGGTGCCAGCGTCGGAAAGACCATCCTTGAGAGCTTCGGGAATAATGTCAAGTCCCGTGCCTGTGCTTGCGCCGCAGCAGGATCCGACGCCAGAATGTCGGGATGCCCCATGCCGGTAGTTATAAACTCCGGCTCCGGTAATCAGGGAATCACAGTAACCATGCCGGTTGTGGTATACGCAAAGGAGTTCCTGATCTCAGATGAAAAGCGTATGCGTGCACTCATTGTCTCAAATCTTGTGTCTATCTATATAAAGCATTATATCGGCGCCCTTTCTGCATTCTGCGGAGCGGTAAGTGCTTCCTGCGGAGCCGGAGCAGCCATTACCTACATGAGCGGCGGAGATTATGCCCACATTGCAAAGACTATTACCAATACCATTGCCAATGTAGGCGGAATCGTATGTGACGGTGCAAAGCCAAGCTGTGCTGCCAAGATTGCTGCCTCTGTTCATGCAGCTATACTTGCCCACTACATGAGTATGAATGATAAGTCATTCCAGCCCGGCGAAGGTATCGTTGAAGCTGATGTTGAACAGACCATCAAGAACATGGGCTACATCGGAAAGATAGGTATGATGCCTACAGATAAGGAGATTCTCAATGTCATGACCGACAGGGTTGACGTTGGTGCCTGTCTGTAATTAAAACCGTGGGATTATTTGTGCAAATTGTATATTTTGCACTGGATATATCAGATATAATTGTGTATTATATATTAGGAAATAATAAAAATGCCGGTTATTAGGGGCCGGCATTAAACACCGGCCATTTAAAAATCTAAAGCCGGTGTTCCCTAAAAAAAGGAGGACATGGGGATGGAAAAGAAAGGCTTTATTCACAGTTTACCGTTTAAGCTTCTGTGTGCCCTGGCTTTGGGTATCATAGTCGGACTTGCACTGAACGCTTCGGACGGCTCAGCATTATCAACCGCAGTACTAAACGTGCTTGTATGCGTTAAGTACATCGTGGGACAGTTCATCAGTTTCTGCGTACCGCTTATCATAATCGGATTTATCGCACCCTCGATTACAAGACTTGGAAACAACGCATCAAGAATGCTTATGGTTGCACTTTGCATCGCTTATGTTTCATCCATCGGTGCAGCATTCTTCGCAACAGCATCAGGCTATGCGATCCTTCCCCATATGGCTATCAACCCTGAGGTTGACGGACTTAAGGAGCTCCCTTCACCTGTATTTGCGCTTGATATCCCGCAGATCATGCCGGTTATGTCAGCATTATTCTTCTCAGTGCTGGTAGGACTTGCGGCAGCATGGAATTCAAGTAAGTACATCACAAACATTCTGGAGGAGTTCCAGGGTATCGTTCTCAGCATCGTAACAAAGTTTGTTATCCCGGTACTTCCGATCCTTATCGGAACAACCTTCTGCACACTCGCTTATGAGGGAACAATCACAAAGCAGCTTCCGATATTCCTTGCAATTATCATCATCGTAATGATAGGACATTATATCTGGCTTGCACTTCTTTACGGTATTGCAGGTGCATATTCAGGAAGAAATCCTATGAACATCCTGAAGAATTACGGTCCTGCATACATGACCGCCGTTGGTACAATGTCATCGGCCGCAACACTTTCAGTTGCTCTTCAGTGTGCAAAGAAATCAGAGCCTACATTGAGAAGCGACATGGTAAGCTTTGGCATCCCGCTTTTTGCAAACATTCATCTTTGCGGATCTGTTATGACTGAGACCTTCTTCGTTATGGCAGTATCAAAGATGCTTTACGGAACCTTCCCTCCGGTATCCAAGATGATACTTTTCTGTCTGCTCCTCGGTGTATTCGCCATCGGAGCTCCCGGTGTTCCGGGCGGAACTGTTATGGCGTCTCTTGGTCTTATCATCAGCGTGCTTGGCTTCGATGAGACCGGAACCGCACTTATGCTCACAATCTTCGCACTTCAGGATTCCTTCGGTACAGCATGTAACGTAACCGGAGACGGTGCCCTTTCACTTATCCTTACAGGTTATGCTGAGAAGCACGGTATCTCGGAAGAGTCTGATGAAATGAAGAAAGCTTCAGGATCGAAAATAGCATAATAAGCAAAACAGGTTGATCCTCGGGATTCACTAAAATCCCGAGGATCTTTTTGTATTTCTTAGATAAATACATTATTTCTCTAGAAAACCACATTCCAGTGTGATACTATAGTGAAACACTAGGATATCGGAGGTTATAGTATGCTTGAATTACAAAATGTCTCCTTCCAGGTAGATACGGAAGGGCAGGACAAGGAAATCATCAGAGACATCACTTTATCGATCCCTGATGATAAGCTGGTTGTCATAACAGGACCAAACGGAGGAGGAAAGTCCACACTTGCGAGACTTATAGCAGGTATCGAAAAACCCACATCCGGAAAGATCCTTTTTAACGGAGAGGACATAACTGACATGTCCATCACAGACAGAGCGAAAAAGGGAATTGGCTTTGCTTTCCAACAGCCCGTAAAATTCAAAGGCATACAGGTTTTTGATCTTATAAAGCTTGCTACCGGAAAGAATATCTCCATCGCAAACGCCTGCAATTACCTTTCAGAGGTTGGCCTTTGTGCAAGAGATTACATTAACCGCGAGGTTAACAGCAGCCTCTCCGGCGGAGAATTAAAGCGTATCGAAATCGCAACGGTTCTTGCCAAAGCATCAAAGCTCTCTGTTTTCGATGAGCCTGAGGCAGGCATCGACCTCTGGAGTTTCCAGAATCTCATAGAGGTATTCCAGCGCATGAGAAAGAACATCCAGGAAAGCTCCATCCTCATCATTTCTCATCAGGAGAGAATCCTTAACATAGCAGATGAGATCATAGTTATAAGAGACGGTAATGTTGTTAAGCGTGGTGCTAAGGATGAGGTGCTTCCTGAGCTTATGGGCACAACCTCAGCCGTTCCTGCCTGCAAAACTATCGAAAAGGTAATGGGAGGTGAGAAGGATGCTTAAGCTTGACGAAATTCAGAAGAGACTCCTTAAGGAGGTTGCAGATCTTCACAAGGTTCCGGAAGGTGCCTACAACATCCGTTCAAACGGAACTTCCGCAGGACGTGTTTCCACAGAAAACATTGAGATCACACCAAGGGAAGACGGACAGGGTCTGACCATCCGCATTAAGCCCGGCACAAAGAACGAGAGCGTTCATATCCCTGTTGTTATGACCCAGACAGGACTTAAAGAGATAGTGTACAACGACTTCTATATCGGTGAAGATGCCGATGTAACCATCGTTGCAGGATGCGGAATCGATAACTGCGGTTCCCAGGATTCAGAGCATGATGGTATCCATCGTTTTTATGTGGGTAAGAATGCTCACATCCGCTATGTGGAGAAGCATTATGGTTCCGGTACAGGAAGCGGTAAGAGGATCCTTAACCCGGGCACAGAGGTTTACCAGGAAGAGGGCAGTTCAGTTGAGATGGAGATGGTTCAGATCAAGGGTGTGGATGATACAAACCGTTCCACAACCGCTGAACTTGCTGCCGGCGCAAAGCTTGTGGTGAGAGAGCGTCTCATGACTCACGGAGACCAAAAGGCCTACAGTACTTATGTTGTAAACCTTAACGGAGAGGGAGCCAGCGCCGATGTTGTTTCCAGATCCGTAGCAAGAGATGATTCATACCAGAAATTTGATGCGAAGCTTGTGGGTAATGCTGCCTGCTCAGGTCACACAGAGTGTGATTCCATCATCATGGACAAAGGTAAGATCCTTGCGGTTCCCGCTCTTGAGGCCAATGATCTCGACGCAGCACTTGTGCATGAAGCCGCCATCGGAAAGATCGCGGGCGACCAGATCATCAAGCTGATGACTCTCGGTCTCACTGAAGCTGAGGCAGAAGAGCAGATCATAAACGGATTCCTGAAGTAAAACATAAAATTTGTTTCCGATATTTAAAAATACTAAAGCCGGCGGGCATACCATTTTAATGGATGCCCACCGGCTCTTTCTTATCGTAATTATTCTTTTTTATACACAGCACACTGTGCTTTTCCGTTTTCCTTGGCTTTATATACTGCTGTATCAGCATTATCAAAACAGTTTTTTATGGTATCATGAGGCTGAATGTCAGCGATGCCGCAGCTGAAGGATACTGTCTGCTTAGTTTCCCTGGCCATTATGGATTCCTGTATGCCATTCATTATCTTCAGTGCCTCGCCGGAATCCCGGAAGATCACACCGGCAAATTCATCTCCGCCCCATCTTGCCACACGTCCCTCGGTTCCGATACCGTTTTTCAACTCATCAGCCACCATACGAAGCACTGTATTTCCGTACAGATGACCGTAAGTGTCATTAAAAGACTTGAAATTGTCTATATCCAGAACAAAAAATGAGGCTTTGGACTTTTTAAACCAGGATTTGGAATATCTTTCAAAGTCCTCCTTGAAGATTTTATTATTTTGAAGTCCGGTTACATCATCCGTATTGAGACTGATCGCTGTCATCCTCTGAAGCTTTATGAGGAAGGTAAAACTTATGATTACATATATGATCAGTATGATAATCATAAAAGCTATGCGCTGAGCAGATTTTTTTAAAAATCCCCGAATGGTCTCTGTAGTATCTTTTTTAACTACAATGTTCCATTTCATTTCATCATTCTTTTTGACGCAATAGCAGTTACTTCCTATTGTGAAGCGTTTTCCTTCTTCAGGAACTTCACCTACTATATCATCCTTGATAACACCCATCTTTTTCACGGCATCGGCCACATTCATAAAAGCCCCGTTGCTGTCAAAAAAGGAGGAAAGTGCATTACCCGAATTAACAACACATATATCTACACCCAGTCGCCCCGTCAGATCATCTATAAAATCCTGAAACCCTTTTATCTCTCTGCCCGATCCCACAACTCCAAGGGTTTTCCCTTCCAAGTCCTTAACGAGACAGTTCACAAAGATAGTTACGTTATAATCATTTACCTCATCTCGGTCAACCTGTATATCATAGTCATTATTGAGATTAAGAAAATTAAAATACCATACATCATAATCAGACGCCGGAGAGACAGTCCTGTTGAGGCCTCCGTCATAGTAATAATTCCAGGTTTTGTCTGAAACAAAAAAAACCACATCGTAATCGTACTTTTCCTTGTAATTCTTAAGATAACGGTACAGCACCTGGTGATGTGCCGAATCAACATCATTTGTTTCTTCCATACACCATTCCTTAAGGAAAAGATCATTGGCCATCATCTCGCCTGCGACACGCTGTGATAATGAAAAATTCGTGATCTGGGCATTGATGTCTACGGCAGCCATTTCCGCGTCATTCTGTGCCTGTTTAAAAGCCAGTTCCTTAAAATAGGCATATTCATTGGTCTGGATACCAAAAAAAACCGCAAGGGCCATGAAAATTATAATTAAATTGGCTATCAGATAAGCATTTTTATTCTTCATACATGTCCTCATAAAAGCATTAAACCGCTTTTCTACATATATCATCGTAAAAAAACCTCAAAATAATAAGCCCGAAAAACGGTGTTTCCAAAATCACCGCCTTTTTAAACTGATAAAAATCAGAAAACTGCCGACAGATAACATATAGATTTTGTATTCACAAAACGTTCTGCAGCTTTTTCATGTGATATAAAAGCTGTTTTATTGATACAGGAATAACCAAAAGGAGACTATGGATGAAACAGTTTCAAGTTACTTTTCAAAAACCGGAAGACTCCGTGGAAGCCTTACATAAATTAAGAGAACAAACCGGTCCGGGGCAGGAAGATCATTTACTTTTTCAGCTTTTCAGCAGATCTCTGGAAAGAGATGCCATCGAGTATGTTTGTAAGAAGCTGGAAAATGAATTCCCCGGTGCCGCCTATGTCGGTTGTTCAACGGCAGGGAGCATCATTGAGGGGGATCTGAGCACAGATACTTATGCTCTGGTTTGCACCTTGTTTGAATCACCTACAGCAAAAGTGGATGTAAAACAGTATCGTCTGGATATGGAAAGTGTTGACGGTGTTATGCCAAAGGTTGCCAGCTTTGCCAATGAGAACAGCTGGGTTAAAGCCATACTTTTTTATACTACGGTATGGAAAACTTCCATGACAAAGCTGTGCACCGGTCTTGATGAAGTAAGATCTGACGTCCGTATCATGGGCGGCGGAGCTTTCAATGCTGCTCTGGATTCCTTCTCCTCCTATGTGCTTTCAAATGGAGGAAACGCTGCTGATCACAGTATAGTATTTGTTTTCATAGGCGGAGATGATCTGGTTGTGAACAGCAGATATATCAGCGGCTGGAAACCCCTTGGCAAATATATGGACATTACGAAAGCAATGGGTAATGTCCTTCAGGAAATCGATGGTGTCAGTGCATTCAACATTTACCACAGATACCTGAAAATCGAAAATGACGATACTTTTTTATACAATACCCTTGAATTCCCATACATCATCAAGAGAAACGGAATCGACATCCTCCGTCACCCTCAGCAATGTCTGAAGGACGGATCTCTTGTCATGGCTTCTGATGTGGAGAATACTTCAAAGATCAGACTTGCTTACGGAGATCCTGTAACCATCATGGAATCCATATATCAGAATATCCGGGAAATACAAAAAGAAGACCCTGATGTCATCATGATCTTTTCATGTGCCGGAAGAAAAGCCTTCTGGGGAGACAGTGAGATCGGAAATGAAACCAAAGCCTTTGAGACTATAGCACCTTCATCTGGTTTCTATACCATAAGTGAATTCCTGAGAACGGATGACAACGTAAATCAGCACAATCTTACTCTGGTCATCGCTACCCTGAAGGAAATGATCCCGGGAAGAGAGCACCGGAAAAAAACCGCCTGTGAGGAGATTCATGGCAGTAAGAGACTTTCAACCGTTGAGCGTCTTGCAAACTTTATAGAACAGGCTACAAGTGAACTTGAAACCGCCAACGAACAACTCTCAGACATGAATCAGAAACTCAGCAACATGGCTATCACTGACGGACTGACACAGCTGCTTAATCGCGGCGAGATCCAGAGGAGGATAACTGAAGCTGCTGAGTCAGATTCTTATGAAACTGTTTCACTTGTCATGATGGATATCGATAATTTCAAAAAGGTTAACGATAACTTCGGACATAATGAAGGTGATTATGTAATCCGAACTCTGGCAGAGGTTATGAAGAAACAAACCTCGGAAATAACCGATGCTTCGGCAGGACGATGGGGTGGTGAAGAATTCATGATACTGCTTCCCGGAATGGGTAAGGAAAAAGCATATGAAATTGCAGAAGCAATCCGAAAGGCCTTTTCTGACATCACATTTCCTCTGGCCGGAAACTGCACCATAAGTCTGGGTGTTGCAGAAAACCAGAACCGGGAAACCGGAGACAGCCTTGCTTCCCATGCGGATCAGGCGCTCTATGAAGCAAAAAATACAGGCAAAAACAAAACTGTGATCTATTAATGATTGTATAACTCTTTTTCCCCAATATCGGACAGGTCGGTGCTTTACCGCCTGTCCGATATTATTTCTTCTCATAATATTCATACGAGATTCTTTATCTGAGATACGTCTCTTATCAACAATACGAATAATCAATATTACCAAAAAGAATATAAGACGTAATTGACATGTCCTTTATTTAAGGCGTATAATTTGCATTATATTAAAGGACATATTAATTGTGTCTTTTATTTAGCAACTTGAATCTATGACTACAAGTGTTGTGTCAGCCATTTGGAAAACATATTTTTAACGGTTGGCATACCTACAAGGGGAAGGGGAACAATATGAGTAACGCTGCATTTACAAAAGAGACAACAGAAGCCATAAGGACTTTATATTTTGATGACAGCATCCTGGCACGCTTCTTTGGAAAATCCTCAAACTACACGGATATCCCGGGTGAACTTTACGGAACCTACAATGTTAAGAAAGGTCTCAGGAATGAAGATGGCACCGGCGTTCTCGTAGGACTTACCAGAGTTTCGGACGTAGTCGGCTACGTTAAAGACAAAGACGGCAAGGTTTCTCCCTGTGACGGAGACCTTTTATACAGAGGCTATAGTGTAAACGACCTTATCAATAACCGTCAGGGTAACTTTGGTTTTGAAGAAACCTGCTTCCTCCTGCTTTTCGGTTTCCTTCCGGATGAAAAGCAGCTCAGTAATTTCAAAGGCTGTTTATCCGACAGATATTCTCTTCCGGACAATTTCCTTATAAATGAAATACTCAGTTCTCCATCACTTAACCTGATGAATCGTCTTCAGACCCTTACACTTCAGCTCTACAACTACGACGATTCTCCTGATGATACTGATGTTTACGAGACTTTGAGAAAAGGCTTAAACCTCATTGCGAAGCTTCCGACTCTTGCCTGCTACGCTTATCAGTCAAAGCTTCACAAGGTGTACCGCAATTCTCTCATCATTCATAACCCTAATGTAAATTATTCCATAGCCGAAAACATCCTGCAGATGCTTCGTCCCGATGGAAAATTCACAAATAAGGAAGCCAATCTTCTGGATGCCCTGCTGGTTATCCATGCGGACCACGGCGGCGGAAACAACTCAACCTTCACAAACGTAGTGGTAGGTTCAACCGGTACCGATCTTTATTCGGCTATCTGTGCAAGCCTCGGCTCCTTAAAGGGTCCCAAGCACGGCGGTGCCAATATCTCCGTATCCAGGATGATGGAAGAGGTGATCTCTGTCACAGGCTTCACAAATGATAAGGCAAAGATCCGTAAGGTTGTCACAGATCTCATCGACGGCAAGCTTTACGACCATTCGGGACTTATCTACGGCTTTGGACATGCGGTATATACATTATCAGATCCGCGTGCAGAGATACTTCGTGACCTTTGCCGCAATCTTGCCGCTGAAAAGGGAATGATGCCTACTTTCAATTTCTACAAGTTATTTGAAGATACCGTTCACGAAGTGCTTTCAGAGAAAAAGAAGAAGCCGCTGCCTACCAATGTTGACTTCTATTCAGGTCTTGCTTACAGCATGCTTGGAATACCTGATGAACTCTATACACCGCTTTTTGCAATAGCACGTGTTGCGGGCTGGGTATCCCACAATATGGAGAACAAGCTTTACGACGGCCGCATCATGCGTCCTGCAACGAAATATGTCGGAGAGCTGAAGGAATTCAAACCCATAAACGAAAGATGATTTTTCCACAGCAGGAGGGCATCCGGTTAAACCCGGAATGCCCTCTTATTTCGTCTTAAAACTTGTGACACATTTGTGACTTAAATGTGATATTATAGTATCAGAAATATTTTTTGTACGTGACCGGTATCAGGAAAGTTTTTTCTCGCCGGCATTGATATTAACATCAAAGCTCAACGATATTTTTACACATACTATCACGGAGCTGAATAAATATGGATGATCCTGCAAATATAACTGATTTAAGTCATATAGATAAACAATTTCATTCTTTCAATGTCCCTGTGGAGCTTCAGTTCGACCCGCTGACAGGGCTTCTTAGTCGTCGCTCATTTCTGAAAAAAGCTCAAAATGATATCCCCGGACTTATAAAACGATACGGTCAGGCAGTTGTCCTAACCCTTGACTTAAAAGACATGAAGGGTTTCAACACAAGCTTCGGTCAGGAGGCAGGAGACCTTCTGCTCTGCAGTATATCGAATATCCTGAAGCAGCATTTCGGTAAGGAATACTGCTCAAGGTTCGGTGAAGACCGTTTCTACGTCTTCACCCGTGCAGTAGGCATCGATATCGAGCTAAACGGAATCATTAAACAGATACAGAATATCAACAATGGACACACCCTGCCCGTACGTATAGGTATCTATGGTATTGAGGATGAGAACATCTCCGTGGACGTTGCCTGCAACAGGGCCCGTATGGCCTGCGATACCCTCAGGAATAATTACAATTCCGGTTTCGTATGGTTTGACGAAAAACTGGCAGACGAAAATACCAAAAAGGACTATCTGGTCAGAAACCTGGATGCTGCCATCAATAACGGATGGATCCGGATATGTCTGCAGCCTGTAATGCGTACCCTCACAGGTGAGCTCTGTGGTTTTGAAGCTCTTTCCCGCTGGGATGACCCGACTTATGGATTACTTTATCCCAATGACTTTATACAGCTTTTGGAACTGAACAGAATTTCCTATAATCTTGATTTTTATGTGGTAAAGGAGGTTGCGAAGCTCCTTAAGGAAAGACAGGAAAACGGACTCCCTGTGGTTCCTATTTCTGTTAACCTTTCCCGAACCGACTTTGTTTTCAACGACCCTGTAACAGATATATCCACGCTTACGGAAGCCCTGGGGATACGTAAAAGTCTCATAAACATTGAAATAACCGAAACCTCTCTGGTTTCCGATAACGGTATCATCTCGAGGAATATCGACAGATTCCACGACGAAGGCTTCCAGGTTTGGATGGACGATTTCGGAAGCGGTTATTCCTCCCTTAATGTTCTTAAGGATTATCTCTTTGACGAGATAAAGATAGATATGGGTTTCTTCACCAATTTCAACGACAAGGCGAAGACCATAGTGTCCATGATCGTTGAAATGTCGAAGAAGCTTGGCATGCACACATTGGCAGAGGGAGTTGAGACAGAAGAACAGCTCAGTTTCCTTAGAAGCATCGGCTGCGAAAAGATCCAGGGTAATCTCTTCGGAAGTGCCGTTCCCTGCGATATCCTCATGAAGGAACTGAAAAAGAAAGGCTACAGGTGGGAGTCAAGAAGTGTTTCCGTCATGTACGACAAAGCAGGTCTCACCAATGTCATCGTTGACAATCCGGTGGCGCTGCTCCTTCATGATGGCAAATACTTTAAGGGACTATACAGCAATGAAGAGTTTAATGAAACTCTTTTGACCGCCGGTTATAAGGATATTCAGTCTCTGGAAGCTGACATGAACCATCCTGAGAGTCCCAAGGGCAGAAAGTGCCGGGATCTTGCCTTCAAGGCAAAAAACAACAACGAGGAAGAATATATGACATTCCTTGCCAACGGCAACTACTACAAGCTTTCCTTCAGGGTTCTTTCTTCCTCAGACGATCTTTCCGTGATATTTGCTACCATGGACAGTCTGGTATATGAGCAGGAGCGGCAGTTCACCTCCGAACTGGATGCCCTTGCCAGAAAGATAATGTTTAATTATGACCGCATTCACTACGTAGACCTCGACGAACACAAGGGGACCATCATATCTACCAATATACCTTCTGAGACCGTGGGAAGTACCATCGAAACTCCGGAAACCTACTACTCGGATAATGTTTCAAGATATATCCATCCAAGTGAGCAGGATCGGTGGAAGAGATTCGTCTCTCCGGAAAATATCAAAAACAAGCTGAGAGAGTACAAGAACGGCAACTTCTCGGCATTATTCCGCATGCGACAGGTGAACGGAAGTTATGAATGGACAGAGTTTACCGTTACCTCCTTCAGAGGTGACAATGCACACAAACTCCTTGTCAGCTCAAAGCCTGCCATCATTAATGACCCGGAAGTTATGTGGATCATCGAAGGACTGCTCAAGAATGGTGCCACCGCTTCCGACCGTCACATTGAGGCGGAAAATGCCTGGGACATACTCACCAATAAGAGTTCTTACAGAATTTTCTGGAAGGATACGGAACTTCGCTATGTGGGAGCAAGCAAAGCATTTTACGATTATTACGATCTGACTCCCGAAAAGCTTATAGGCAGAACAGACGCGGAGCTTGATTTCCGGATCGACAGCGCCTCCGGCAGAAACATTGACAAGGAAGTAATAAACAAGGGTGAAGCAGTCATAAAGGCCCTGGGCAAAAATGTTGTGGACGGAGTGGTTCATCATGTGGCAGTAAACAAGTATCCGATGTATAATAAAGGTAAAATATGTGGTCTTATTGGATTCTTTGTGGACACTGAAGAGCCTGATAATGGCAATGAAGCCCGCCGGCTGGATCTCGAAGATCCGGTTACCGGACTTATGAACGTGAAGGGGCTTATGATTGCCATGCTGGATCTCGATGATATCTATAAAAAGACTCGGGAGAACTATGCGCATATCTCTTTTTCCATAAGGGAATACTCCGGCATCGTGGAAGATTACGGTGATGCTGCTGCACAGACACTTCTGAAAAAAACAGCAGACATTCTGAGATCTGTTTTCAATACCGGTTTTATTCTTTCAAGAACCAATGGAGGTCAGTTTTCTATATGCAGAAAAACCACAAGCTTTAACGGCATGATGGATCTTGTACAGAAAGCAGAGGCCGAAATACACCGGATCGATATGTTAAACGGCTTTAAATGTACCATTCATGCTGATTTCGGCATGGCCAGAGCTTCCGAATGCAGCTCTGTTCAGGATCTGGTAAATCTTTCCTATACCAGAATGAGGAAGAACAGAGGGCAGGACTATGAGGCCTGATCCTTGTCCGATACGTAACTATGGAGCGTGGTTTCTTTGGAACTCACGCTCTTTTTTATTCCCGGAGGGGATGGGTGTGAGGAGAAGTACTCATCCCGTTCCGGTAAAAGGAGGTTTTATGAAGAAACGTTTACTGATCGCTATGCTGATGGCAGCCTCAGTTTCCCTGGTTGGATGTAACGGAAATAATCCAAATCCTCAGCCTTCCGGAGGCACAGAATCCGGCGCTGCAGGCACTGAAGCTGAAACAACCCCTGAGTCAGAAGACTCGGGAGAAACTTCGGAATCAAAAGAAGCAAACACAGAAAAGAAATCCGAGCCGATAAAGCTTCCCGATTTCGATTTCACAAAAGAGAATTTCCCAAGACTTGATGGTTCCACCTCAACAGTACCTCTTGGCAAAACTCTCACTTCAGCGCTTCTTGGAATAAGTGAAAAAGAAGCCGAAGATTTCTGCGTATTCAACCGTACTACCCAGTCCTTCCGGAATCTTCTTGCGGGTGAGGCCGACATGCTCATCGTGGGTGAGCCGAATGCCAAGGTCTTTCAGGAAATGGCAGACGCAGGCTTCAAGTACCGCATAGAGGATTTTGCCACCGATGCGCTTATCTTCGTTGTAAATAAGGATAACCCGGTTGATAACCTGACCACCGAACAGATCAGAGATATCTATTCCGGAAAGATCACCAACTGGAAGGAAGTCGGAGGTAATGATGCCGAAATCAAGGCTTTCCAGCGTAATGAAGGCGCCGGATCACAGGCACTTATCCTGAAGCACATCATGAAAGATACTCCTATGGTTACTCCTCCTTCAAGCCTTGTAGCCTCAGAAATGGGAGAGTTGATGACCGCGGTTAAATCCTATGACAACTCCGCCAATGCCATTGGCTATTCCGTATACTACTACGCTAATGATATGGAAAAGGCAAAGGGGTTAAAGATCATTTCCGTTGACGGAGTAAAACCTGAGCCTGCAACCATCCGTGAAAAGAAGTATCCTCATCGTAACGCATACTATGCCGTTATTCCGGAGGAGACAGACCCTGAGGACAGCAGAGCCAAGGCAGCAAGAGTTCTCTACGACTGGATCATGTCGGTGGACGGACAGCGCCTTGTTGCTTCAAAGGGTTACGTTTCCGTCATGGATGTATCCATGTACGATAGCAAGGGTGTCGAAGCAAAGCCTGCACCTGAGGCAAACTACACCCGCCTTAATGACGCACCCGAAGGCACACTTACCTCAGTGGAGCCCGGCGGTGATTACGGCTTACTGCTTCCTTATTGCGGCAGTCCTCTCGTTGTGGATGTCCAGTACGGCGAGGATGAGAGTTACTCTTATATCGGCGGATACATGTGCGGCTTCTTTGATACAAAGGGACACCTCATTACAGATCCTGTTTACAACAGCATTGAGGTTCTTTCCTACTATGATCCTGCAGATTACAATGAGTTTTATCTGCCGTATTATGAAGTATGTAAGTACGACCCTGTTGAAGGTGCAAAGAACAACAGCTCAGATGAGATAGATGTTCCGGATGAAAACATTCACCGCCAGCTCATCTCTCCGGACGGAAGCTTTGTTTCACCTGAATACGGCTACATCAGCGGCATGAAGGATCATGTATTATGTAAAGCCAACTCTGAGACCAATGATTTCGTGATCTACGATAACAAAGGAAATATCGTTCTCGATTACAAAACCTTGGATGAAGCCAATGACGGAAAACTCACGGAGCTTCTCAATGATACCGATTCTCTGTATGACGTTTCCTATGGCGACGGCTACTATGTATTCTACCTGTATGACAGTTACTACTACATTGATGAAAACGACCACAAGATAGCTATGGGTCCTTTCCAGTATGCACAGCCTTTCACCGATGGAACTGCATTTGCACGAAAGGATGACTCTGCTGTTATTATCAACAAGTACGGTGACAACATTCTGGGCAACAATTATGTTTACGCAGACAAGCTTAAGAACGGCAATATGCTTGGTGTTGCAGAAGACCATGTGGATGTCATTGATCCAAAGGGTTATCTCATAAAGACCATAGACGGCTTCGACAGCACAGGAGTATATCAGTGGGGCTTCTATACAAGCGACTATACAGAGGATTCACGCTGGAAGAGAGCAGTATTTGACAACGAGGGCAACGAGCTTTTCAGAGATGATGATGACGTATGGCAGTACTGCGACAAGATCCCTGTAGCCTTTGCAACCGGCACAGAGGACGGTCCCGACAACTCTTATGAGATCCAGGATACCGGCGTATGGCTCATGAATGTCCTGACAGGAAAGCGCATCTTTGTAAAGGGTGCAGGTTATGCCAATGCATTCTACACCTTAAACGGTGTGGCGGATGTACCTTATATCGCCGTAAGCTCTTATGATGACACAACCGGTAAAAACCATCAGTGGATGTATGACGAGAATCTGAATGAGCTTATGGATTATGACGGTTATGTCAATGTTGTCAGCGACAATCTGACCAATGAATGGCTGTTCTTGGGCTCAGAGGATTACAATGACAGCTGCAGGATCTATAACAAAGACCTGAAGGTTATACTGGAAACCAAGGCTTATCCATATCTGTACGATGGTTATGCTTCATTCTTCGACGGAGATTCCTATGCTTGTGTTGACAAGAAGGGAAATGAAATTTTCCGCTATGTGATGACATCACTTGGAGAAGATTAAAAAAACGAAATATTAATGGCGAAACCTTGCAATTATGAGTAAAATTACAATGGAAATAATTTAATACCAGGGGGACAAGGTTATGAAGGAAGGAATAAAAGTTAATCGTAAGCTAGGTATAGCGGGCGTACTGCTCGTTATATGTCTGGTGGCTGTACTTGTAATAGTTAAAGGAAGATCCGGAGGCAGCGTAGGAGATGATGCAGCTACACGAAGCAGGCCGAAAGCAGCACCTGCGGGTTCGGTAGATCCAAATGTAATTGCAAAGGGAAACAGCCTGTGGCAGGGCCAGAGTTTTCAAACCAACTCTAAAAACGCTCTTAATCTGGTTAACCAGCAAAGAGCCGGCAGCGGACTGGCAGCCCTGGAATGGGACGACAGCCTTGCAGCCTGCGCGATGATAAGAGCAGCGGAGCTTCCATCTCTCTTTTCGCACTCAAGACCCGATGGCAGTGACTGGTACACCGTAGCCCCGAATATAATGTATGGTGAAAATCTCGCACAGGGCTATAATTCACCTGACGCCGCAGTGAACGCATGGATGAACTCCCCGGCGCATCGCGAGAACATAATGAACGCAAGCTTTAAGTCATGCGGAATAGGCATTTACGAAAGCGGCGGAAAGTGGTACTGGGGACAGGAATTCGGATACTACTAAATAACATTTACCAATAGGCAAGCCGGCCGGAGCCGGAGGGCATCCATTTAAAGCCGAGGCGCTTCGTCAGAAAAATCTAAAAACGGATCCCTTAGAATCAAGTGGTTCTAAGGGGTTCGTTTTTGATTTTTCAAGACTCAACTTAACGGCTCTAAATGGATGCCCTCCGGCTCCGGCCTACATGTACTCAGGCTATACTGTAACTACATTTGGTATAATTATCGTTGGTATTACTTAAATGAAATTGAACAGGTAACTAATAATGTGCTAAGATGTTATAAATTTCATTTATGCCATTTCTGTTTGGTATAATTAATTAGAATTAAATTTAATCGGAGCGATCATGAAGAAAATAAACATCGGAATGCTTGGTATCGGAAATATCGGAAAGGGAACCTATCAGACTCTCGAAATGAGCCGTTCAAAGATTGAACAGTCAACGGGAATGTCCCTTGAAATTGTGAAGATCCTGAATCGTCACCCAGAAATTGACAGAGGCATAGATATACCTAAGGAAAAGTATGTAACAGATGCATACGATATCATAAATGATCCGGAGATAGACATTGTTATCGAACTTATCGGCGGCATCGAGCCTGCAACAACCTTTATGGCGGATGCATTGAAAGCCGGAAAACATGTGGTAACAGCGAACAAAGCTGCCATCGCAGCCAACGGACAGATGCTTCAGGAGCTTGCCTACAAAAACCAGCTTATGCTTCGATTTGAGGCCAGCGTTGCCGGAGGTATCCCTATCCTCAATGCCATCTCCAGCGCCCTCATCTCCAATGAATTCAGCCAGGTTCAGGGAATCCTTAACGGAACCACCAACTATATCCTGACAAAGATGACAGAAAACGGAACTCCTTATGAAGAAGTGCTGAAGGACGCTCAGGCTAAGGGTTTTGCGGAGGCAGATCCTACAGCTGACGTTGAGGGAATCGATGCAGCAAACAAGCTGTCCATACTTATTTCCCTTCTTTTCGGTATCGGTATCAAGCCCGGTGACATCCCCACAAAGGGCATTACAAAGGTGACCAGCGAGGATATCGCATTTGCCAAGGAATTCGGTTATAAGATAAAGCTTCTGGCAACTGCCCATAACGAGGACGGAAAAGTCACCTGCAATGTTGAACCATCTCTTGTTTCTGAGAGCCATCCTCTTGCCAATGTTAACAATGAGTTTAATGCCGTTTACATTACAGGAAACGCGGTAGATAATCTTATGTTCTACGGCCGCGGAGCAGGACCTCTTCCCACAGGAAGCGCAGTAATGGGTGATGTGGTGAGCGTGGCACGAAAGATTGAAAAGGGTGCTGCCTATGATCTTCTCCCGCATCTCAGATATGATGCGGATCTCCAGTTTGCAGGAGAGGGCGCACATCAGTACTATATCCGCGTACAGGCTGTGGATCATCCAGGTGTACTGGGTCAGATCGCCTCTACTCTTGGCGTATACGGCATCGGCATCAAGACCATGATGCAGCGCGCCGGCGACAACACAGGCGGCACAGTACCGATGATCTTCATCGTATATGAAGTAGATAAGAGCATTCTTACAACAGCACTTAAGGTGCTGCTGAATAACGGCTCGGTTTCATCAGTTGACAATGTCCTCAGGGTACTGAGATCCTGACGCAGCCGGCGGTCATCCATTCAAAAACGGGTCGCTTCGACGGAAAAATCTATAAAAGCTCCCCTAAGAACCACTAGGCCCTCGCCAAAGAAAGAATCCTGACGGATTCTTTTGAACCGCTCAAAGCCGCGCGGCTCCCAAGATTAAAAAACAAATCTTGGGCAGCAATGTCAGATATTTTCTTTATGAAAAATCTAACTTGGCGAGGGGAACAAGGAAAAAGGTATCCAAGTGGTTCTAAGGGGAGCTTTTATGATTTTTCTCGTCTCAGCTCAACGTTTTTGAATGGATGACCGCCGGCTGCTGTTTTTCTTGTGCCTCTGCTGAAATAACACTTTTACTCTATGGTGTTGATGGATTCTAGTATCTCCTCTTTCAATTGCCGGTTGACGGAGAGGGCTTTTTCCCTGGAGTCCTGAACCGAGTAAATATAGAACTTGATCTTTGGTTCGGTGCCGCTTGGTCTCATGGCAAACCAGGAGCCGTTGTCCAGGAAGAATTTCATGGCATTCTGAGCCGGGATGTCTTCGTAGCCGTTTATATAGTCAATAATTTTAACTACCTTTGCACCCGCAAGTTCTGTAGGATGGTTTTCGCGAATGTATGTCATCATGCGCCCTATGCGATTGGCTCCCGCAATTCCCTCCAAAACAAGATTCGGTTCATCCTCGGCAAAGTATCCGTACTTTTCATAAATCTCGCAAAGCACATCATAGAGTGTCTTTCCCTGCTTTCTGTAGTAGGCAGCGGCCTCAGCTACCAGCATTCCGGCGGAAATACCATCTTTGTCGCGGATCTCTTCGCAGGCTGCATATCCGACGGACTCTTCATATCCGAAAAGATAGGTGTAACCGTTCTCATGAAGATATGGAATCTTTCCGCAGATGTTCTTGAAACCTGTAAGGGTCTCGAACATTTCCACACCATAGGATTTCGCTATTATATCCGAGAGAGTGGAAGTGACAATGGACTTTATCATTGCTCCCTTCTCAGGAAGAGTGCCTGCAGTTTTACGGCCTTCCAGAATGTAATTCACAAGAAGATATCCTGTCTGATTTCCGTTAAGCGGGATGTAATTGCCTTCATCATCTCTGATCTCAATGGCGAATCTGTCCGAGTCCGGATCTGTTGCCATGAGAAGCTCTGCTCCAAATTCACGGCCATAGCGCTCGCTAAGTTTAAATGCCTTCGGATCCTCCGGGTTCGGATACCCTACAGTTGTGAAATCCGGATCCGGCATTTCCTGCTCCGGAACTATCTTCCAGTTCTTAAAACCGCGCTCCTTAAGCATCTCACGGAAGGGTATGGATCCGGCACCGTTAAGCGGTGTGTAAACAAAAGGGATGTCCAGATCCAGCTCGTCACCGTCATGGATCTTCAGGCTTAAAACCTTATCAAGATACTCTCTGTCGTATTCATCGCCAAGAACTGTAATAAGACCTGATTTGATTCCCACCTCGTAATCGGATTTTTTGACGCCGGTCCAGATGTCGACAGCATTGATCTTCTCAAGCATGCCGTCCGCAACCTCGCTTGATACCTGGCAGCCATCCTCCCAATAAGCCTTGTAGCCGTTATACTCCTTTGGATTATGTGAGGCGGTAATGTTTATGCCGGCCTTCGTTCCGAGACGGTTTACCATAAAGGCAAGCTCCGGGGTTGGACGGAGAGAAGGAAATGTATAAACCTTTATGCCGTTTGCTGCGAATATCTCTGCCGCAAGCTCTGCAAATTCCTTTGAAAAATGTCTAGGGTCGTGGGCGATGACAACACCTTTTTTCATGGCTTCTTCACCATGGGCTATGATGTAGTCAGCGATTCCCTGGGTGGCCTTACCTACTGTATAGAAGTTCATGCGGTTAGTACCGGCACCAACCTTGCCTCTGAGTCCGGCTGTTCCGAAAGAAAGATCCTTGTAGAAGCGTTCCTCCTTCTCGGTTTGATTATCTTTTATGGAAATCAGCTCCTGCTTTAACGGATCTGTATCCGGAAGTCTGTCCAGCCATTCTTCGTATTTCATCTGATAGTTCATGTTTGCCTCCTGTATCAGTTTTCCTTAAGCTTTATCATTACCGTTAATTATAACTGATATAAGAAAGGATTTCGAGTCAGAGCGTATAATAAAAGCCTCCTCATCCGGGTTTTATTCCGAAATCGGAGGCTTGAATACACTGTTTTTCACGCTGCATTTGCAGATCCTATGAGTCTTGCCTGGAAGAGGGTGTGTCTTAATGCAGGAGCGAGGATCAAAACCAGGACAATCTTTATTATGGTTGTCGGAATGAAGGGAATCACGCAGGCGGAGAGGGCAGCACCCAATGTGTTATGGGTCATGATCATAAACCAAAGCACTCCCACAACATAATTGAAAAGGGTACCGGCAAGAAGGCCGGCAGTGGTCAATCCGTAATATATGGCTGCTTTTCTGTTTCCGACTCTTTCTCCTGAAATCGTCACTGCGAGTTCATAAAACATTCCTGCAAGAAGTGCCATAACCGGGAAGGAAATGATGAATCCCCCGGTTGGTCCCATGATGCTGCCGAGGCCTCCGGTAAGTCCATGAAACACCGGTACGCCTATGGCTCCCAGAATCACATATGAAAGAGTTGCCATGAAACCGCGCCTGCTGCCTATAACTATGCCTGCAACCGGAACGATGAAGGTTTGCAATGTCATGGGGACGCCGCCGGGAAGCGGGATGTTAAACTGGCTCACGATTGAGATAATCGCTGTAAACAGTGCTATAAGACAAAGGTCAAGTGTTTTTGAGTTTCGCATGATGTGGGCTCCTTTAAGTTTAGTGGATACAGGCCGGAAAATGCAAGGGATGTGCGCCGGCCCACGAGATTGAAAGTACATCCTGCTTGTGATGTCCGTACCCGATCACACTGACGTGTGTCGTGTACGGACATCACAAACAGTCTGTTCTTTCAACTCGCAAGCCTAGGCACCCATCCCTTGCATTTTCCTACTGTATCGATTAAATCACAATTGATGGTCAACCAAGATTTTTTAACAGGTTAACTATATCTGTTATATCAACGATTGTCAACCCATTCCGCTTATATGGTTAACAACATGGTTACTTTTATATTATCGCTGTTCCAGTCGATATAACGGATAGTGAAACAGGTGTAGTGTGCTTTTTTTCCATCGAGGGAACGATGGAGAAAGGAGATTACCATGAGTGTAGATATGTCGTTTTTTATGCGTTACGGGACTGTTGGGAACTATTCCAGGACGCAGAAAATGAAGCAGAAGGTAGAGCGACGTAAAAACGAAAGCGATTTTACTTCGAAAGAAGCGAAAACTGTAAAATATGACACCCGGACTACTTCCGAGAAGGTGCGGACTATGATCCGGTCCGAAGCACAGAAGATAGAAGATGCCTACAGGATGTCAGCTCAGAAGGAAGATTCCGACGAAAAACTCAACAAGATCAGAACCAAATATATGTATGGCGGCAATCTGTCTCCTGATGAACTTGATTATATCAGACGGAAGGACACAAAACTGTATTCCGAAATCAAGGCAGAGAAGGACGAAATCAAAAACTTTGAGAAAAAGCTGAAGTCCGCAAAAACCAAGGAGGAAACACAGAGAGTAATTACAGATGAAACCAATTCAGCTCTTAGTAAAGTCAATTCTGTAACCAACAATCCTCACATTTCCGAAGCCGATAAGATGGCGGTATGTGCCGCGGAGTACAGAAAACTTGTGGCAAAACAGGAGATATTCAAAAAATTTGCGGAAAAGGGCGAATATGCAAAGCTTCCGACGGATGCCGAAAAGCGTGAAGCCGAGCGTGAGATCATGGAGGCAAGAGAAGAAGAGATCCGTAACTCAGGAAGAACTGAGGAGGATGCGGAAGATACTGAGGTGGACAGCTTCATTCATGAATCAGATGCTGAAAATGCCGAATCATTGCCCCATAATAGAAACCATCAGGAGCCGGTTTTCAAAGGAGTATCCCATGCCTCACAGGGCGGCGGTAACCCGGGCGGAAAGAAGGTCTCCGCAGATGGCACTAAGAAGGTTTATAAGAGTACCGTTGAGGCCGAGTCCACTCCGGAAGCCCTCAAGGTGAAGCGTGCCAAAAGCAATTCCGGCCGTGAAAAACTTTACAACCCGGACAGCGAAGGAAGCACTGCAAGCGCTCATGTATGGGAGGCATGAATATTATTTTTGGCTTATATGAATTTTTGCTCTGATATCTCAAATGCATTTTCGTTGACAGAGTCTTAAGGCAAACATAAAATTATTTTAATTTAATAAATTAAACCGTTGAGGCGGAAATAAAACGGGATATGCTCTCACAGAGAGCCGGCGATGGTGAGAATCCGGCAGAATTACAGTTTCGCAAATGGACCGCTAAGGGCACAATGAAAGGCATTTGATGGTTTTCTGAATGTAGTCAGAAAAGACAGGTTCGGAAATCCTGATATGATCTGATGTAGCGAAGGATCAGTTTTTTGCCGAGTATCCTGTGACGTGAGGCTTACGTTAGTAGCCGGAGATATGTTGGTATCTCGCAAAGCGCACATAGTATGTGAAGCAGGGTGGCACCGCGAAGGATATTCGTCCCTGGCAGAATCTTTTTGATTCTGCCGGGGACTTTTATTGTATATCCCTAAATCCGAAGGATTCAGTGAAGTCGCCTAGCTTATAAAGCTGGTTTATGAATCATCTAAAATCAAATGGTATTCTTTATGTTACATATTAGCGCAGCGAGATCTTTGAAAGGAGATTTCACAAATGATCATTCCATCTTATGAAAAAGTAAAGCAGTACCAGAACGATGCAAGCTACAAATATATTCCGGTGGCCTGTGAGATACTTTCGGATTTCCTCACCCCCATCACAGCACTCAGAATACTTAAAAATGTTTCAGATCATGTTTTCATGCTTGAATCCGTTGAAGGACGGGACAAATGGGGCAGATATACCTTTATAGGCTTTAACCCAAAGATGGAGATAACCTGTCTCAACGGAGAGTTTAAGGCCGGTGGGCTTAACATTAAAACCTATCGTCCGGATGACTATATCAGACAGCTTCTTAACGAGTATAAAATGCCGAAGATGCCCGGGATGCCGCCTTTTACCGGCGGGCTTGTAGGCTACTTTTCCTATGACTACCTGAAATACTATGAGCTGACTCTGAATCTGGATGCGGAGGATACAGAGCATTTCAATGACATTGACCTGATGCTTTTTGACAAGGTTATCGCTTTTGATAATCTGAAGCAGAAAATAATGGTCATCGTTGACATGAAGCTTTCAGGCGGAGAAAGCGCCTATCACAATGCTGAGATGGAAATCGAAAACATTGTGAAGCTCCTGAAAACCGGAGCTCCGAAAGAGGAGGAGCCCGGCAGGATTCTGAGCGAAGTAAGACCGTTCTTTGACAAAGAACATTTCTGCGGCATGGTGGAAAAGGCGAAGCATTATATTCATGAAGGAGACATTTTCCAGATCGTACTCTCCAACAGACTGGAGGCAGACTATGAGGGTTCCCTCCTTAACACCTACAGGATTCTCCGAACACTGAATCCGTCGCCTTACATGTTTTACTTTTCAAGCGCTGATCTGGAGGTTGCGGGGGCTTCACCGGAGACTCTGGTCAAGCTTCAGGACGGGGTTCTTCATACCTTCCCTCTGGCAGGCACCAGACCCCGCGGTAAAACCGAGGAAGAAGATAAAAGGCTTGAGGAAGAGCTGCTGCAGGATGAAAAGGAGCTGGCTGAACACAATATGCTGGTAGATCTCGGGAGAAACGACATCGGCCGCATCAGTAAATTCGGCTCTGTGAAAGTGGAAAAATATCATCAAGTCGAGCGCTACAGCCATGTGATGCATATAGGGTCAACTGTCCGGGGTGAGATCAGAGATGACTGCGACGCTCTTGACGCGGTTGGTTCCATACTTCCGGCGGGAACATTATCAGGTGCCCCCAAAATCCGCGCCTGCCAGCTCATAAATGATCTCGAAAACAACAAACGCGGAATTTACGGAGGCGGAATCGGCTACATCGATTTCACGGGAAATCTGGATCTCTGCATCGCAATCAGAATCGCCTACAAGAAAAACGGAAAGGTGTTTGTCCGGAGCGGTGCGGGCATCGTTGCGGATTCCGTGCCGGAGAAGGAATACCAGGAGTGCATCAATAAGGCTGCTGCGGTGGTGACGGCGCTGAAACAATCTGAAGAACCGGACTTTCTGTAATTTTTAGTGATTCTGCGATTTGATGAAATAACGTGAACGATTCATGTTGAAATCCATCTCGAAATCCCGGATTAAATATGACTGCCGTTTACGAATGATGGAGGTACTGATCTATGATATTATTACTCGACAACTACGACAGTTTTACATATAACCTTTTCCAGATGGCAGGCAGCATCGAGCCTGACCTTAAGGTGGTTAGAAACGATGCCCTCACTGTGGATGAGATCAGGAAGCTGAACCCTGCCGGAATCATTATCTCCCCGGGACCGGGACGGCCTGAGGACTCGGGAGTCTGCCCCGAAGTTATCCGCGAGCTAAAAGGCGAATTCCCAATTCTCGGAGTCTGCCTCGGAGAGCAGGCCATCTGCATGGTCTATGGTGCCACCGTGAGCTATGCGAAGAAGCTCATGCACGGAAAGCAGTCCGATACAAAAATCGACACCGACTGTCCTCTGTTTAAAGATCTTCCCGAGGTCATCAGGGTTGCAAGATACCACTCTCTTGCAGTGGTGGAGGAAACCTTGAAAGACACCGCTCTGAAGGTCTGCGGCATCACCACCGATGGAGAAGTCATGGCTGTGGAGGACCGTACCAACCATGTCTACGGCGTTCAGTTCCATCCCGAGTCCATCATGACTCCGGAGGGAGAAAAGATTCTAAGGAATTTCATTGAGCTGACAAAAAAACATTGACAATGTAAACCTCCGGTTGGATCATTTCCGGCCGGAGGTACTTTTAACTATACATATTTCTAAATCTAATACATAATTAGTATACATCTAGACTTAATACATATCTCATAAATCATGGAATAATCGCCTCTCCGGAACGTGGGAAAGTCATGTTCTGTATCCCATATCTTGCGGATTATGTAAAAAAAGAAAAACATGTATCGGATGTGGTAACAATTGCCAGACAGCGAAGAGTTTGAGATGAGGAGGAATGAACTTGGTCGTCAATAATTCAAATGGTGCATGTTCAAAACCGAAATTATATATTGTGATTCCCTGTTACAACGAAGAACAGGTGCTTCCCATTACTTCGGATTTATTTCTGAAGAAGTTAAATGAGCTCATATCTCAGGGAAAGATCAGTGATGAGTCCCGGATTTTATTTGTTAATGATGGGTCAAGTGACGGTACCTGGAAACTTATTAAAGAGTACTCAGAAGCAAATGTTCATTTCATAGGCATTTCCCTAAGTCGTAACAGAGGACATCAGAATGCTCTTCTGGCAGGGCTCCTGGAAGCAATGGAATTTTGCGATATAACCATTTCCATTGACTGTGACGGGCAGGATGATATCAATGCCATGGACGAAATGATCGAAAAATATTCACAGGGCTATGAAGTAGTTTATGGAGTCAGGTCTAAGAGAGCCGATGATTCTTTTTTAAAAAAATTCTCAGCAGAAAGCTACTATAAAATGCTCGATACAGTAGGCGGGGTTGAGGTCATTTACAACCATGCAGATTACAGGCTCATTTCCAAAAAGGTTCTGAGGGAGTTTGCGAATTTTCATGAGGTGAACTTGTTTCTTCGCGGCCTGATTCCATTGGTAGGTTTTCCCAGTACCGTTGTTTACTATGAAAGGCACGGAAGAATGGCCGGAAAGAGTCATTATCCATTGTCAAAGATGCTGGCTCTTGCCTTTGACGGAATTACCAGCCTTACCATAAAACCTATCAGAATCATCATCGGATTTGGATCGCTGGTTACCTTTATTTCATTCCTTGGAATTGTCTGGGCAGTTATTGGATTCTTTAATGGCAGCACTGTAGCCGGCTGGGCGAGTCTGATATGTCTCATATGTTTTTTTGGCGGGGCAAACATGCTGGCTCTTGGCATCATAGGTGAGTATGTAGGGAAGTCATATATAGAGGTGAAAGCACGTCCAAGATATATAATAAGTGAACGGACGTATACGGAAGCTGTTTCAGAACCGGATAGACCATCCGTTAGACGATAAGGAGAAAGCAGTCGTTTATGAATACAAAAATCTCCATGGATCACGAAAAGCAGATAAATGAATCCGCCGACTCAACGGGTAGAGTATATGAACAAATTGCGGCTCTTGCGGCTAAAATCGCATGGGGTATTTTTTTCTGCTTCATTTTCTGGCTCTTTATAGTAACCGGATATTCGACAGTAAGACTGGGTGACATGAATGAGCGGTCCTATATCATTCATGACAGTATGGTTCAGAATCTGCTGTTTTCTGTGGTGATACTATTCCTTATGACGCTGATTTTCAGAAGCTTTAAACGTTTTAAGGAAAAACAACTGAAGGATAGTGTCTTGCATCGGATTGATCACCGAAAGGTGACCGGGGTAATGCTTTTGGCCTTTACAATTATGTGTTTCATTTTTGTGATCACAACACAGCATATTCCGAGATCAGATCAGAAGTATGTTGTCGATTGCGCAGAAGAGATCCTGAACCATGATTATTCTTGCTTTGAACCGGAAGGGTATCTTGATTACTATCCGAATCAATATGGCATTGTGCTTATTATGTACTGCCTGACTGTCATTTTCGGAAGCAACAATTATCTTATCTTCCGACTGATCAATGTCCTGGCCCTTGGGCTGCTGTTTGGATTCATGCGTTCCCTGACAGAGAAAATATTTGATGTTCCCACAAGCATTTTGAACTGTGTGGTTCTTCTTATGTTTCTTCCCCTGGCTCTGTATGTTACTTTCGTATACGGTAACATTCTTGGTTTAACCGCAGGCATAGGCAGCCTGTATTATCTTTATGGTTTTATGGAAGAAAAGGGCCGGTGGAAGCTTGCAGCGGCAGTAGCATTAAGCGCATTTTCTGTTCTCATCAAACAAAACTATATGATCTTCACTCTGGGGCTTGGTATCTACTGCCTGATGGAGCTTCTGAAAAGAAGGAATCTGAGAACTCTTGCGGCATTTTTCGGTATTCTCTTTACATTAAGCTTCGGCTCCATTGTTCCCGGCTTTCTGATGAAACAACTAACCGGCATAGACAAAAAAGGAGGTTTATCAAGTGTTTCCTTTATTGTCATGGGCCTTCAGGATAACCCTAAACGCTTTAATGGCTGGTACAATGAGTATAATTACGTATCCTACAAGAAGGCAGGTTTCGACAAAAATCTTCAGACAGAAAGATGCCTTGTGGATCTGAAAGAAAGGCTAAATGAATTTGCCGAAAAACCTCTTATGGCTGTCAGCTTTTTCTCCGGAAAGAATATATCCCAATGGTGTAATCCTGATTTTCAGGCTTTCTGGATAAATCAGGGCCTGAGTACTGCTTCAGATTTCAAAAGTCCGGGCTGGATAGTGGAGTTCCTGTCAGTGTATCGCAGCGAAGGGATCTCAAGGCTGCTTAATCTGCTCCAGTTCTGGATTATAGCCGGAGCATTGATATTTGCCATGTTCTCAAGGAAGGATAATGTCTCTCTGTGCTTTGCCGTGATATTTATCGGAGGATTTCTGTTCCATACTGTCTGGGAAGCAAAAGGGCAGTACACATTACCCTATTTCGTTTGCCTTATCCCTCTATCATGCTCAGGATGGATGAATACCGTAAGACAATCGGATATCCTGGTGGACGAAGTGATTTTGAAGAAGTGGAAATTCAGAAATAAATATCTCAAACCATTACGTATCTCAATGCTTATGCTTGCCTGTATGATATATTTTTCCATCTGCAGCAGCTCAGGCATCGCAGGGAGTCTCCTTGCCATGAAACGATACTCTGACTTTTCATACCAGGTATATCTCAGAGATAATACATCCGAGAGATTCAGCGGAATCAGAACTATTACGCCCCTTGAAGGCGCGGGGTGTGAAATAACCGGAGTAAAGATTGAAACTAACGGCGACAGAGCATTTATACACCTGGTTCCGGAGAACACATATCTTGATGTGAAGGAACAATCAAAAAACACCGATGATGAACATGATGAAGAATTAACAACGGTGGTATTTTCGGCAGAAAAAAGCGAAACTGCCGGCAGTTGGTTTATAAAAAAGGGTTCAGATGACGGTTATTACATATTATTGAAAAGCGAAGATGAGCAGGCCTTAACTGCAGGGGACAATGGGGAAATCTATCTGGCACCTCTGAAATCCGATAATAAGAGACAGATTTGGCAGCTCCTTCCTTTGCGTTGAAAGACAAGGTAAGGCTACCATCAATGCCACTTTTGATCGTTACATCTCACAAGAAATATTTTGCACAGTAGCAAGATGTAAGATTTCTTCTAATAAGTGAACTTTTTATGGCCGGATTGACAAATCTTTTTAAGCTGATATACTTTAATTATCAAGCAGCCGGCAGAGATGGGTGCCTCCATCCGATCTGGCGATAAAATGATTTAAGAAACGATCACCTAGTCTGCCAGGATCAGGGTGGTCGTTTTTATTTTACAAAAAACAAAACTAACGTGACTATAAACTGGCTATTATTACAGCAAACATTTGTTTTCTATTCAATAAATGTATTTCGAAAGGAATCAATTTTATATGAAAATCTGGATAGCAAGACACGGTCAGACCCGTTTAAATAAAATGAGGCTTATGCAGGGGCGGACGGATGAACCGCTTAACGAGACCGGCATAGCCCAGGCGAAGGCCGCTAGAGAAAAGATAAGAGATATCAGATTTGATGCGGTTTATGCCAGCCCCTTGGATCGCGCCATAATGACGGGCTCCATCATTGGCAATGTTGACCGCTCCGAAATCATCATTGATGACAGGCTGATCGAGGCCGATTTCGGAAAATATGAGCAAAAGAAATATTATCTTCTGAACCCCGCCATGGTGCTTTACTGGTCCATGCCGGAATTCTTCCCGGCACCGGCAACAGTTGAAAAGCTTTCAGAACTTATCGAACGCAGCCATTCCTTCCTGAAGGAACTGGAACAAAAAGACTACGAAAATGTCCTGGTTGCCTGTCACGGCGGCATCATGCGTCCCCTTACAGGCTATCTCACGGATAAACCGAACGGCGTCTGCTGGTGGCCAAAGCCAAAGAACTGTGAGATACGGGTTTTTGAATCCATCAATGGGAAGCACAAAATGATAGAGGATATACTTTGATGTGATTTTGGATCATATCCCGCGGGCATCCACTTTATAACGTTAATCATAAAATGTCATGTTATTAAAACAGATTCCGCCTGCTATGTCCCGAAAATCATTAAACTTATGCATAAATCTCACTCTATGCAATGATTTATGCATATTTTTTGTATATTGCGTTTCAAAAATACATTTTCATGAATAAAAATACTTGATTTCCTTTATAAAAGGTCTATAATTTCTTGCAACAGTATAAACTCCCAAGTTATAAAACTATTTTTATTTATAACTTAGGCGAAGGGTTTGAGGAGGACAATATGAAAAAGAATCTTACAGTACTTATGGCTGCTGTACTTGCCGCTGCATCACTTGCAGGTTGCGGATCAAGCAAGCCTGCAGAGACAAACGCTGCCGCTACAACCGCCGCAGCAACAGAAGCTGCTGCTACAGAGGCTGCCACAACCGCTGCCGAAGAGACTACAGCTGCTGCCGAAGAATCCAAGGCAGACAGCGCATCAGAAGGAACAGCAGAGATCCCGACAGATTTCACAACAATCACACCGGGAAAACTTACAGTTGGTACATCACCTGACTTTGCACCATACGAGTTCTATCACGTTAACAACGGTACTCCGGAACTTGCAGGTTTTGACATGGCACTTGCCCAGAGAATCGCAGATGATTTAGGCCTCGAACTTCAGGTAGTTACTATCGATTTTGATGGTATCCTTATGGAGCTTCAGAACGGCAACATCGATCTCGGTATCTCAGGTTTCTCACCAAGCCCTGAGCGTAAAGAGACCTTTGATTTCTCAGACCTTTACTACACAGGCGGACAGGCATTTGTTATCCGTAAGGCAGACGTTGACAAGTATAAAGATTTCGAAGCCTTCAAAGGTCTTCCTGTAGGAGCACAGAACGGTTCTATCCAGATGGGTCTTGCAGAGAAGAATACTCCTGATGCCAACATCATCGGTCTTACAAAGGTTACAGACATCATTTCAGAGCTTATTTCCGGAAAGCTCGAGGGCGCATTCATTGAGACAGCCGTTGCAGAGCAGTACATCAAGAACTATCCTGAGCTTCAGATTGCATGGGATGTTCCTTATGAAGCAGAAGGTTCTGCTATCGCTCTTAAGAAGGGCAGCGATCTCGCACCTGCAGTAAATGCTGTTATCAACAATGCACTTTCAGACGGATCAATGGCTGAGTACATTGCTACTGCTCAGGATCTTGCATCTGATGAGGCTAATGTTTTCGAAGGTCAGCTTGACGAGAACGGCAAAGCTACAGCTAACTGATACCAAAAAGAGCGATCTGATATAGTTTTTTAAAGATCGTGTCATAGCATCGGAAACCGAACCGATACATGGCATTCAGTTTAATATTTTTCTCCGGGCGTCCGTCCCGGAGATTTTTTCGGTTTTTAATTTTGAAAGGCAGGAATTATATATGACCATCAGTTGGAGCAATATAACCAAACTCCTCAACTACAGCACCATGTTCCAGCAGGGCCTGATCGTAACGGTTCTGCTTGCTTTATGTACTGTATTCTTTGGTTTCTTCTTGGCATTTGGACTGGCACTTATGCTTTTGTCGGATGTAAGACCCTTGAGATATCTCGAAAAGATAAAGACAGATGACATGGAAAGAAAGAAGCGCCTTGATTTCATCGCCCGTTTCAATCCGGTTAAGTTTATCGCAAGCGCATATGTACAGTTCGTAAGATGTACTCCTATGCTGGTTCAGATATTCCTGGTTTATTACATTGTATTTGGATATATATCACTGCCAAAATTCACCTTCCTTGGCTTTATACAGTTTGAGAGATTTTTCCCGGCTGCTGTGGCCCTGGCACTAAACTCAGGTGGATACATGAGTGCTGTCATCCGTGGAGGTATCGAAGGCGTTGACGGAGGACAGACAGAGGCCGCAAGGTCTCTCGGTATGTCCAAGGGACAGACAATGTACCATATCATCCTTCCCCAGGCAGTTAAAAACATCCTTCCGGCTGTGGCAAACGAGTTCGTTACCATCATAAAGGAGTCTTCCGTTTGTTACACCATCGGAGTTCAGGATATCATGTTTAATGTCAAGAGCGTGCAGTCAGCCACCTTCATCATCGCTGAACCGCTCCTCATGGCAACCTTCCTGTACTTCTGCCTGTGCTACCCGACATCAAAGATCATTGAACATGTAGAGAGGAGGATGCGTCAAAGTGACAACAGATAATAAAGCACTGATCCAGGTGCGAAACCTGAAAAAACATTATAATTACGGAAAACTGAAAGCACTCGACGGAGTTAATATCGATATCAATAAAGGCGATGTAATGGTTGTCATCGGACCATCCGGTTCCGGAAAGTCAACATTCCTCCGCAGCTTAAATCTTCTTGAAGAACCTACAGACGGAAGCATCATCTTTGACGGGCAGGAGATAGTTAATTCAAAGATCAATCTGGATGCCTTCCGCCAGCGCATGGGTATGGTGTTCCAGCACTTCAATCTTTTTCCTCACAAGACCATCCTGGAGAACCTCACTCTTGCGCCTCAGATCGTCAAGAAAACCGGCAAGGAAGAAGCAGAAAAGAGAGCCCTTGAGCTTCTTGAAAGAGTAGGACTTAAGGACAGAGCCAGTGCTTATCCCGTACAGCTTTCCGGCGGTCAGAAGCAGCGTGTTGCCATAGTTCGTGCTCTTTGCATGAACCCTGAGGTTATGCTTTTCGATGAGCCTACATCAGCACTGGACCCGGAAATGGTTGGAGAAGTTCTTGAGGTTATGAAGGAGCTGGCAAAGGCCGGCATGACCATGGTCTGCGTAACTCACGAGATGGGATTCGCAAGAGAAGTTGGAAACCGTGTCGTATTTATGGCAGATGGGAATATCATTGAGGAGGGTACTCCGGAGGATATTTTTGATCACCCGAAGAGTGCACGTCTCAAGGATTTCCTCGGAAAAGTTCTGGAAGCCTGAAAGTATCCGATAGACTAAAGATGCATCTCTTGAGAGGTGCATCTTTTTTGATGACAGCAACAGAAACTTTACGATACAATCAAAAATAGAAAAAAGAACAAAAAAATATCACCTGGAGGGAAGGACTGCATGACAGAAGTAAAACAGCAAATAATTGACTTCATCGAAAAGAACAAAAAAATCTTCACTGACTTATCGGACAGGATCTGGGAGAATCCGGAGCTGAGTCTGAAGGAGTTTAAGTCGGCTGCCCTTTATGAGAAGGTTTTAGAAGAGAATGGGTTCAAGGTCGAGAAGAATTTCGACGATATCGAGACTGCTTTTACCGGCACTTTTGGTTCCGGACGACCTGTCATCGGGATTCTCGGGGAGTATGATGCACTTTCAGGTTTAAGCCAGGAGAGGGGAGCTTTGAGTCATAAGCCACTGGAGACCGGTGCTCCGGGACATGGCTGCGGTCACAATATGCTGGGTACCGGAGCTCTTGCCGCTGCCTTTGGCATTAAGCATTATCTGGAAACTTCGGGGCATGAGGGAACGGTTATCTTTTTCGGCTGCCCGGGAGAAGAAGGCGGTGCCGCAAAGGCTTTTATGGCGAGAGACGGAATCTGGAAGGATCTGGACGCAGCTCTTACCTGGCATCCTGAGGATGTTAACGAAATAAAAACCGGCACCAACAACTCAACTATTCAGGTGCTTTACGACTTCCACGGAGTTTCCGCGCATGCCGCAGGAGATCCCGAGCACGGAAGATCTGCGCTTGATGCAGTGGAACTGATGAATACCGGTGTCCAGTACCTGAGGGAACATATGACTTCTGACTGTCGTGTGCATTATGCCATTACTGATGCCGGCGGAGTTTCCCCCAATGTTGTTCAGGAGCATGCATCGGTTTTATACATGGTTCGTGCCGGAATAGTAAGAAATTGTGTTGAACTTTTAAAACGCGTCGATAAAATAGCTGAGGGTGCAGCGCTTATGACTGAAACGAGCTTTGATCGCACCTTTATTGACGGGACAGCAGATCTGGTGCCGAACTTCACATTGGAGACAGTGCTTTACGAGAATTTCAAGGAGGTTGGGCTTCCTGCATACACTGAAGAGGAAATAAGCTTTGCAAAGGCTCTAAGTGCCACCTGTCCGGAAAACCCGGCTCCCGGTTTTGCGTCAAAGTTAGATGACAAGATTCGTGAATTTGCAGAGGAGCAGAGCAGCCACGGAAAAAGCGGACTCAATAATTTTCTCGTACCGCTTCTCCACAGCACCGCATTTCAGGCAGGCTCCACAGATGTCGGAGACGTTTCCTGGCAGACACCTACAGCGCAGATACACGTTGCGGGTTTTGTAAACGGTGCTCCCGGTCACAGCTGGCAGAATGTTTCCTGCGGCGGCTCCTCCATCGGCCACAAGGCACTTATCCATGCAGGAAAGGTCCTTGCCTGTGCAGCGGTTGATCTCTATGAAAAACCGAAGATACTTGAGGAAGCCCGGGTGGAGTTTGAGAAGAGAACCGCCACCGGTTACGTTTGTCCTATAGAAGACGGCGCTAAACCCATAGCCATATGATAATAGAGGATCAAATTGTTTTAATTCCCTCAGTTCCATCGGAAAACTAACAATCTTTATTAATTACAAATTTCATTGTTTAAATCAGAAAATGGGTAAGTGCAATGTTTTTGCATTGTATAACAACTGTACTTGGCCCTTATTTGAACTAAAGGATTTAGGATATGTTTGAAGGATTTTTACCGATCAATAAAAAGGATATGCTGGACAGAGGCTGGGTGCAGCCTGATTTTGTGTACGTATGCGGTGATGCTTACGTTGATCACTCCAGCTTTGGCGCTGCCATTATCTCAAGAATACTCGAGGCCCACGGCTACAAGGTTGCCATGCTGCCTCAGCCTGACTGGAACAATCCTTCTTCTGTTACGGAGTTTGGTGAACCCAGGCTCGGCTTCCTGGTTTCTGCCGGCAATATGGATTCCATGGTGAATCACTATACCGTGGCAAAACGTCATCGTAAGACTGATGCCTACACCCCCGGCGGGGTAATGGGAAAGCGCCCGGACAGAGCTGCCACGGTTTACTGTAACCTCATCAGAAAAACCTATAAACATACTCCCGTCATTATCGGAGGTATCGAGGCCAGTCTCAGAAGGCTTGCCCACTACGATTACTGGTCCGACAGCATTCGCCGCTCCATCCTTCTGGACAGTGGAGCCGATCTTATTTCGTATGGAATGGGAGAGCACAGTATCGTTGAGATAGCGGATGCTCTTAACTCAGGACTTCAGGTCAAAGACATTACCTGGATTCCGGGCACTGTTTACAAGACGCGTCACGAGGATGAAATCTATGATGCCGTGAGGCTTCCGGATTTTGAGGATATCAAAAGCAGTAAGCGGAAATATGCAGAAAGCTTTGCCACCCAGTACAGAAATACAGATCCTATAAGCGCAAAACGAATATATGAATGCTATGACGGCGCCATGTTTGTGGTTCAGAACCCGCCTGCCGCACCTCTTACGGAAATGGAAATGGACGATGTTTACGCCCTGCCTTTTATGAGGGCATGGCATCCCATTTATGATAAGGATGGCGGCATCCCTGCTTTTGGCGAAATAAAGGAAAGCATCACCCAGGCCAGGGGCTGCTTCGGGGAATGCAATTTCTGCGCCCTCACTATGCACCAGGGGCGAATCGTCCAGGTACGTTCCCATGAGAGTGTACTGGAGGAAGCGAAGCAGATCACGAAAGATCCGGAGTTTAAGGGCTATATCTTTGATGTTGGCGGCCCCACTGCTGAGTTCCGAGGTCCCGCCTGCGATAAGCAGCTTAAACACGGTGCCTGTGTCAATAAAAAATGCTTATGGCCGGAACCCTGCAAAAACCTCAAAGTCGACCACTCTGACTATGTGAAGATGCTCAGGGAGGTAAGGTCGCTTCCGGGAGTGAAAAAGGTATTTGTCCGTTCAGGTTTCAGATTTGATTATCTCATGGCGGACTCCAACAAGGAGTTCCTGAAGGAGATCTGTAAATACCATGTTTCCGGACAGATGAGAGTGGCTCCGGAGCATGTTTCAGATAATGTTCTGAAAGAGATGGGCAAGCCCGGTGTTAATGTCTACAATTCCTTTGTAAAGGAGTTTGAGAAGATCAACCGGGAGCTGGGGCTTAATCAGTACATCGTTCCCTATCTCATGTCGAGTCATCCGGGATCAAGGCTTAAGGATGCCATTACTCTTGCGGAGTACATCCGTGATATGGGTTATATTCCGGAGCAGGTGCAGGATTTCTATCCTACGCCGGGTACCGTTTCAACAACCATGTACTATACAGGGCTCAATCCTCTCACTATGGAGGAGGTTTATGTTCCGAAGAATCCGCATGAGAAGGCTATGCAGCGTGCACTTATACAGTATAAGAAGCCGGAGAACTATGAGCTTGTGAAGGAGGCTTTGCTCCGGGAGCACCGGGAGGACCTCATCGGGTTCGGACCCGAATGTCTCATACGGCCGAGGGCGCAGAAACCTCAAAAGCAAGGCAACAAGCCACTGAATAAGCTTAAAAGCCGTTAGTCCGTATGCCGGGGCGGTGAGCATCCATTTGAATGCGAATCGCCCCGGCATACTCACTTACATCTGAACTGTTTCAAAATCAAAGGAAATCTGAAAAGTTTTGGTAAGGTTTTAGAGCCTCTCCTCATGGTACTATATACGTACTAAAAAGGGAGGGTTGCTTTGTCCGTCCGGAAATCTGGAGATTTTTTCAGTACAGCTTTTATTGCACGGAGTCGGGCGTCAGCATAATAAATAATATGAAAAATTACAAGAAATATTTGAGAAAAGTAACTGCCGGACTTATGGTGGCGGTGATGTCAACATTGTCCATATCGTCTACGGTTCTTGCGGATAATGAGGTTGCTGTTGTCATTTCAGAATACGGCCCTTTAAGTGCAGCGTTGGGGGAGTCTCAGGCTGCTGCAGCAAGTGAGGGGTTGAAGGTTTCTGTTTCAGATACAGCAGGTTCCGAAACAGGCACTGCCGGTACTGCTCAGGTTGTTGAGGCCGGTAATTCTGTTACTGTTGAGGTTTCAGGTTCCGCAGTTTCTGCAGATTCTCAGACGGTTGATGTTACCATGACTGAAGGTTCTCAGGTTGATGAAACATCTGCTGCCGGAACAGAAAACGTTCAGTATTCAGCACCGACTGCAGAAGCAGCTCAGGTTTCAGAGACTGAAGCAGCTTCTGAACAGACAACCGGGACAGCTGTTACAGATACTACAACATCATTGACCACCGGGACATTCGAAACATTCACTGAATCAAATTCCGCAAAAGCAGAGATCGGCAGCTTCTTTCAAACTACAACTGCCGGTACCGGTTTTGTCAAAACTGCCCTTACAGCCAATCCTGATGTAAATGCCAATTTCATGATTCTGGTAGATGCGGACTCTGATATGATCGTGGCTGAGAAAAACGGGGATTCAAAGATGTATCCTGCCTCCATGACCAAGGTTATGACTCTTCTCGTAGCTTGTGAACATATTACCGATCTTGATCAGGAAGTGGAGATAACAAGTGATATCATTGATTATGTTAATGATAATGACGCTTCAAACTGTGGCTTCAAGGCAGGTGAGATAGTGACCGTAAAGGATCTTTTATATGGTCTTATACTTCCTTCCGGAGCCGATGCAGCCCTTGCCCTTGTAAGGCTTATTGCCGGTTCCGAAAAACAGTTCGTAAATCTTATGAACGAGAAGGCACAGGAGATTGGTATATCCGCAACTACTCACTATACAAACTGTACCGGTCTTTACGATGATAATCATTACACTACAGCAAAGGACATGGCATTGGTCATGAAATATGCTGCGGCTAATCCTTATGCAAGTGCGGTTCTCTCAACCAGAAACTACACCACAAAGGCAAACAACAAGCATAGCTCAGGAATAAGCTTCTCAAACAAATTCCTGACACGTATAGATTCCCAGTCCACAGGCGGAAAGGCCCTCATGGCAAAGACCGGTTATGTTTCAAAAGCCGGTAACTGTGCGGTATCTTCCTTTACAGGTCCAAGCGGCTCGCATTATATCTGCGTCACAGGAAAAACTTCCGGTGCATGGAATGTGGTCTATGCCCATGCTGATCTGTATAAACAGTATGGAAAGTGATTTGCAGCAGTTAAATCCGGGATATCATATTGCTCCAGACTGACTATCCCTTGCTGACCTGTTACAACGATTGATATTTACCGTCGCCGATGGCGGCGGTTTCTTTTATATATAATCTGTCTTAGCCGATATTAAATAGGTATAGCATTAAATCCTGTGCTATAATTTACCTGGATTATGTTGTGTCAGGTTTTCCCTGAAAACCTGATATGTAACATCGGTTCAAAGGAAAGTGATGTTTCACCGGACCGATGTTCATAAAATGGAGGTATATATGTCCGGACTTTTGGAAGATCTCGTCGACCCCGCGAAAATCGTCGTGATAAAAATAGGAAGTGTTCCCAAGCAGTTCAAAGTGGAAAAGGAGCTCGCAATCGGAAAGCAGAGTCTGTTCCACTTTAAAAATGATGACAAAATCTCTTTGGAATATCCCCTTCTTGATAAAAACCAGGGGAAATTCAGCCATACCTTTGGAAACTGGCATTATTCCAATCTCACAGAAAACAATGTCACAACTATTAATGACACAGAAGTGGAATTCGGTTCCTATACCATTTTAAAAAACGGTGATGTTATACGAATTAAAAAAGACGATGATATGCTCATATTTGTTTTCCTGAAGAAGTTTGCAGGAAATCTGGAGTGGAAGCGTGTGCCTCTTAACCCGGAGCAAAAGGTATATCATATCTATAGTCATGTCAGTGATTATCTGAAAAACAGAAAGGGCGAACCGGCAGCTTCCATAGATGAAACAAGGTCAGAATCCGAGCATCATGCCGTAGTACGCTACACTGACGGAAGCTGGTACGTTGAAGACATTGACACCACAAGAGGCGTCCTTGTAAACCAGAATAAGATTGAAGGTTCAAGGAAGCTGGAGCTTTATGATGTTATAAACATTGGCGATACCCATTTTGTTTTTGTAGGGGACTATCTTGCTTATAATCACGAAACCTTCAAAAACCATGACCTGGAAATCCATATCCAGGAGCGTTCCGTACGGAACATGTTCAAAAAGCAGATTCTTCTGAAAGACATCAACCTGAAGATAGAACCGGGCAATATGGTTCTGATCCTGGGAGGTTCCGGTGCAGGTAAGACCACCTTTATCAATGCCGTCACCGGCTACGAGAAAGCGAAGGCAGACATCACCCAGGGTGACCTTAACGTTTATAATGACTATGGAAAAATGAAATACAAGATCGGTATGGTTCCACAGCAGGATCTTCTCCGCGGAGATGATACTGTTATCATGACCCTTACCAATGCTGCGGAAATGCGTATGCCCAGTGATACAAGCTTTGAGGCACGCAGGGCCCGTGTCCAGGATACCCTGGATCTCTTTGGTCTTGATGCGGTTAAAAATGAACTGGTTGACAAGCTTTCAGGCGGTCAGAGAAAGCGTCTTTCCATAGCTGTTGAATTCGTAGCTGATCCAAGTCTTTTCATCCTTGACGAACCGGATTCCGGACTTGACGGAGTTATGGCCCGGGATCTTATGAAACAGCTCAGAAACATTGCCGATCAGTACAAGATTGTTATGGTAATCACCCACACACCGGACCGTGTTATCGACCTCTTTGACAAAGTTATCGTTCTGGCAAAGAACAGCAGCCATACCGGCCAGCTGGCATTCTACGGAAGCATCAGCGAAGCTAAGGAATTCTTCAATAAAGAGACCATGGAAGACATAGTCCTTGCCATCAACAGCGAGGGAGAGGGCGGTGAAGGCCAGGCCGATGTTTTCATAGAGAAATTTGCAAAGCTGCAGGCAGAAAAAGCGGCATCATCTGTTGAAAACACAGAACCGGAGGTGGATGATGCGGAGGTAAAAACTGAAACAGGAGAGAAGATTGCTTCAGAAAATATCACCGCTGATGACAAGAAAAAATCCGGTAAAACTCCTTCGGGAGACACCATTACTCCGGACCCTGAGGTGGAAGTGTCTCTCACATGAAGGGCACCTCGGATATATCATCCGAGAAAATATTTTGTAAAAGAAATGAGGATGCAGCAAATGGATAACGCTATTCACACCGGAAGGTTAGGGCAGGTTAATATTTATCTCGGAAAGCTCTTCCGCATCTTTGTAAATGAACGCGACTGGAAGGGTCTTCCCCTTTCTGCTGCCATAGCACTGATGGTGGCATTTGTAATGGGAAAGAGCCTCTTCACCAACATGGAAAGACTCAAGGCGGGATCATTTGCCATCGTCTGCGTATGTATATGGAATGGTTTTTTTAATTCCATTCAGGTGGTGTGCCGTGAAAGAGCGATCGTAAAAAGAGAACACAGGGCCGGACTTCATATCACTGCCTATATAGGCGCCCACATGATCTATCAGGCCATAATGTGTCTCCTGCAGGTTATCATATCCATAGTTGTATATAAGCTTTATGGCATCAAATTTCCGGAAGAAAGTATAGTCACAGGATCCTTTACTTTGGATTTTGCCATCACACTCTGGATCATCACCTTCTCTGCGGATATGATAGCGCTGATGATATCCTGCATTGTAAAGACAACCACAGCTGCCATGACTGTGATGCCTTTCCTCCTCATAATACAGCTTGTTTTTGCGGGAGTCATTTTTTCATTCAGCTCAGGTCCTGCGGTCATCGTGGAGAAAATGACCATCAGCCACTGGGGAACAGTTGCCATATGTTCTGTTGCCGATTACAATTCATTGACATCGCATGCGTTGTTCTCAGCCATATACCAGTTCAGATCCGTGCCTGAGGTTCAGTCACTGGTGGACTACATTCAGAAAACCAATATACGTTATAAGATGGATCTGCTCTCAGCCCAGTCCATGCAGAATCCTCTTTATGCCGGAAACATCGATAACATACTTCACTGCTGGGGCGTCATCGCACTCATAGGAATCGTATGTATAACAATCGGAATCATTTCTCTTGAAATGATCGACAGGGATAAACGATAAAACCCAACATTATAAAGAAAATCCCGACGGACCAAACCGTCGGGATTTTTTGATTTACATGGTGGATTCCAGCCAGTTCACAGAGCACTTCAAGGTCTGATGAGGCTTTTCGGAGTTCTTTTCTTCAATCTGATCTATGAGAATTTCGGCGGCTTTCTGACCTTCTTCATAAGCCGGTTGTACTATGGTTGTAAGCTTAGGGTCAGAATATATGGCCCATTCAACATTGTCAAAGCCTATGATTCCTAGCTCCTTTGGGATCTTTTCTTTTAATGGCTGCAATGCATGATAGACCTCAGGAAGTGCCCAGCAGTTAGGTACATACACAAGGGTAGGATGATTTGCTTTCATATGGGATTTCACAAAATCCAAAACCTTTTCACCATCTATTTCCCCATCCTTAATCTCAAGGCTCTCGTAACTGTACCCATTCTCAAGTATACAGTCTGTAAATCCGGAGGATCTCTCTATACGGGTACTTAATCTGGAAGGATCCGCCCCAATCATAAGAAAAGTTTTATAGCCCTTTTCCATAAGATTTTCCATGGTTCGGTACGTAGCAGTATAATTGTCCGTCTTAACCCAGTAGGCATCGTCCTCATAAACCTTACTGTCAAAATATACGAAGGGCTTTCCTTCCCTCTTTAGTATCTTTGAGGTCTCATAAAATCCCGGTGTAGGCTGAATGATAAATCCATCTGCCCCAAGAGTCAGCATTCTGTTCACATAACTTGCTTCCATCTCAGCATCATAAGAAGAATTTCCGATCAGAGTCTGAAAACCATGCTTTCTTGCGGTATCCTCGATTCCCTTGACAATCTTGCTTGAAAAAGAATTTGTAATGTCTCCGATGATCACTCCTATCAGCTTTGTCTTTTTCTGATTCAGAGTTCGGGCAGCGATATTCGGACGATAATTTGTCTTTTCGATCATCTCACGGATCCTGGCCTCAGTTTCCGGTGACATCTTATCTGTTTTTCCGTTCAGAAAAAAAGAAACCGTAGTCTTGGATACTCCGGCCATTAACGCTATATCTTTTATGGTTATCTTTCCATCTCGTCCCATTCCATTACTCCGATCTGGCATAAAACCGGTAAACTCATTGAATTTACTTGATATTTTTATTCTAATTATCCGGACAATTATTGTCAACATGACAGAATTCCATAAAAGAATAATCCTTATTACCATGTGTTTTTTTGATATGGCATTACCGAAAGGATTAATGTATAATGAAGTCATTTCAAAAATGTAAAGGCTTACATTTTTTGTGAAAGGATAAAAATATGAGTATCGATCGTTTTATTTTAGCCTCCGGTTCCCCCCGTCGAAAGGAGCTGTTGGGGCAGATAGGTATAAATCCGGAGATCATTCCAAGTGATATAGATGAAAAGGTCACCACCTCTGTTCCCGGTGAGCTTGTGATCAGCCTCTCAAAAAGCAAGGCCATGGATATCGCTTCAAAGCTGCAGGAATCGGAGAGTGATTATGAGATTTCCGCTGCAGCTGATCATCAACCGTTGAATTCCGGAAACATTTCCCATGGATCATCTCTTCAAAATAAAATGACCCTTATTCTCGGCGCTGACACAGTGGTCTCCGTGGATGGCCATATCCTCGGAAAGCCTCATTCACACGAAGAAGCAAAGGAGATGATTCGGTCCATACAGGGCCGCACCCATCAGGTCTACACCGGTGTCACCATCATAGCAAGAGACAGTGCAGGTCAGGCTACCATTGATTCTTTTGCAGTTAAAACGGATGTTAATGTCTACCCCATGACCGAATCAGAGATCAAAACTTATGCCGAGTCCGCTGAACCCATGGACAAAGCAGGGGCTTACGGCATTCAAGGTGCTTTCGCCAGGTACATTATAGGCATAGATGGAGACTACAACAATGTAGTGGGCCTCCCGGTTGCAGAAGTTTATCAGAGGATAAAAAAGTATTTGAACGAAAACGATTAATCGTCCTGAAGACACCTGGGAATCCAATTTTAGGTTATTTCGACTAAGCGCTCCATACTTAAATGGATACCCTCAGCTTTATACTTCTCTGAATTGCCACGCATACATATACATTTATAAAGGAGCTCTACTTGTACCACTATCTTTTTCGTTTAGACCGTCTTTATGACAAAAGCAAAATCGCCTGGGATGATCTTGAGTTTACCGACCTTGATCTACGTAAACTTCTCATTCCCCTTATGATAGAGAATCTGCTGACCTCCTTTATGGGTATGGCAGATTCCATGATGGTGACACGTATCGGCAGCGCTGCCATCTCCGCAGTATCCCTTACCGACGCCATCAACACCCTGGTGCTTCAGATGTTCTCGGCCATAGCCACCGGCGGAACCATCATTTGTTCCCAGTATATCGGGGCAAAGGATACAAAAAAAGCCAATCAAGCTGCCCGGCAGATTGTCCTTTCCGTCATGGTCATCGCTTTTCTGGTAATGCTTATTGCAGAGATTTTCAATGCCGAAATCCTGAAACTCATCTTCGGCTCGGTAGATGATTCAGTCATGGAAGCTTCAAAAATTTACTTCCGGTTTACTGCTGCATCCTTCCCCTTCATCGGCCTTTATCAGGTCTGTGCAGCATTTTACAGAGCCGGCGGAAACAGCAAGTATCCCATGAATATATCCGTACTTTCCAATATCCTTAACATAATAGGAAATTTCACGTTTATATTCATCTTTAAATGGGGCGTAATGGGGGCAGCATTATCAACACTTTTATCGAGAATCTTTTCCGCCGTAGTGCTGACTGTTTCCCTTAGATTTCCGAGACAACCCATCGTGATACGGCATTATCTCGTAAAGCCGGATCCCGGGATGATAAAGCGGATCCTTTACATCGGAATCCCTTCCGGCATAGAAAACGGTATGTTTCAGTTTGGAAAGCTGGCTATCCAGTCCTCGGTTTCAACCCTGGGAACCACAGCCATAGCAGCCCAGGCCATGACCATTATCTTTGAGAGCATCAATGGAATTGCCGCCATTGCTGTCGGCATGGGACTCATGACTGTCGTCGGTCAGACACTGGGAGCCGGCAGAAGAGAAGAAGCCAAATACTACATTGTAAAGCATATGAGGATAGGAGATTACATCATTATCCTTTCCTGCCTCCTGACCTTTCTGTTTTGTAAGCCGGTTATGTCTTTGGCCGGTATGGAGCCGGAGAGTGCCCGAATCTGTTTTGACATGATGATCTTTATCACCATAGTAAAGTGTCTTATCTGGGTACCAAGCTTCATAACCCCTTATGGCCTTAGAGCTGCGGGAGATGTAAAGTATTCGATGATAGTCTCCTCCCTTTCCATGTGGCTTTCAAGAGTCGCTCTGTCAACCATCCTTATCCGCTTTTTCGGCTTCGGTCCCATTGCTGTCTGGTACGGCATGAGCCTGGACTGGCTTGTAAGAGGACTTTTCTACCTGCATCGATTCATGGGTAACAAGTGGCTCAATCATAAGTTTCTGTAAAAAACCGGTTGGCATCCATTTAAAATGGATGCCAGCCGGCTCTGATTATTAGCTTATTTATCCACCGGGAACCAAACTGATAACAGTATGATTTCATACCATCGGAAGTTCGATTTTAAATGTGTTGATGCCGTCTTTCGACTCCGCCCAGATCTTACCTTTATGCTCTGTCACTATATTCTGGGCTATGGAGAGGCCGAGGCCGTATGAATGGTTCATGGCGCGGGCTTCGTCGATGCGGTAGAAACGTTTGAAGATGTTTTTGAGATCTTCCTCGGATATCTGTTCTCCGGGATCCGCAACACTTATGAGGCACTTGTGTGATCCGGACTTCTCAAGGGAGACGGTAACCGTACCCTTTGGATCCGAGTACTTTTGGGCGTTATCCAAAAGGATTTCTATAGCCTGCTTGATATGCTGTCTTGAACCTTTGATGCTGATTCCTTCCTGAACATTTTCTGTGAGCATCAGCCCCTTCTCAAAGAAGAGGACTTCGAAGGTAAGGATTTCGTCGGAGATCATCTTTGAAAGATCGATTATCTCCTGGGGCTGCTTTTGGATGGCACCGTTATCGACTCTGGCAAGCTGCAGAAGACTGTCCACCAGGCCCCGCATCTGATGAGCCATGGTGAAGATGTTTTCAGCGAACTGCTTTTTCTGTGAATCATCCAGCTTCCGGGATTTAAGCATTTCCGCATCCGTCAGTATGACTGTGAGAGGAGTCTTCAGCTCATGGGAAGCATCCGACACAAACTGCCGCTGCTGAACCCAGGCGTCCTCCACGGGCTTGACTGCCCATCTAGCAAAGAAGATTGCTATAACGAGGAATACCAGGAAACTGAGAATAGCAATAAGCATACAGTTTCTGATAAGGTTTCGCATGGTTGCAACTTCGGAAGAAATGTCGGCAAAAACGATAACACGGTTTCTCTTTCCGTCCCAGTTTTCCTTCCCTATCGCTCCCGGATCAAAATCTTCCTTATTGGTTATTTCAGGATTTGGAGCTTCATTTCCTGTAATATTCTGACCGGAGTTTTCGGGTGGCTGCTCCGGACCCTTCATGCCGGAATTCTCCTGAGGCTGACTCATGGACTTTGAGTTATCATCTCCCTGAGGCATGATATTATTGTTTCCACTTAATTCCGAAGGTATCGGTTCTGAACTCCCTTCTGCCAATGCTTTACCATCTTTATCTACTGCAGGACTCTCGCCGGGTGCCGGCTGGGTTCCCGGATCCATCATTTTCATATCAGATGCCATTGAACGGAAGTATCTTAGATTATAGTCGCTTAAGTCTCCGATTCGGTCTGAACGTGACAGCACATCATCTACAAGTGTCTGGAGGCTGTCTTCATCCGTCAGATCATAAAAATCGCCGTCTGTGGCAATGATTTCTCCGTTACTGTCCACTTCAACCCTGAAAAAAGGAAGCTGTACATTGGTTTCCTTGTTTCGTTCCCGTCTTTCCGGACGACGGTTCTGGTTCATACCGAGAGGCACTCCGGACAATTGACTGAGCATTTTCACACTGTCTGAATATATACGTCTGTGGGTGAGACTCAGCACCAGTCCAAAAATGACTATGAGCATTACGGTTACTATAGTCATGGTAATGGCTACAAAACGGAATCTCAGTTTCTTTATCATTTCCATAATCATTTACCCCTCGAGCTCGAGATGGTAACCGAGACGTCTTGCAGCAACGATGTTGACATTGGAACCTATGGACTTAAGTTTTTTACGAAGAAAACCTACATAAACCTCCACATGGTTTTCAACCGCATCGGAGTCGTAGCCCCAGGCTTTGCTGAGAATGGTTTCCTTTGAAAGATTCTTCTCCTTTGACTGCATAAGCATTCTCATGACGTCAAATTCCTTGGCGCTGAGACGAAGCTCATTGCCTTCACACAGGAGGGCACCGGTCTCAAGATCCAGGGAAGTATTACCGAAGCAAAGCTCGTCTACTTCATTCCCCTGACGACGAAGAAGAGCAGAGACACAGGCAAGGAGCTCCCTGCTGTCAAAGGGCTTTGTGAGATAGTAGTCAGCCCCGGAGTTAAGCCCCTCCACACGGTCCAAAAGCTCCGACTTTGCAGTCAGCATCAGGATAGGAGTGCTTAAATGAATCTGGCGAAGCTTTTTTGCCACCTGGTAGCCATTCATCTTCGGCATCATTACGTCAAGTATTATAAGGTCGTAAACTCCGGTTTCCGCGTAATCAACCCCGGACTCACCGTCATAAACAGCGTCTGCATCGTAACCTTTTTCTTCCAGAAGAGTCTTTACGGAATCCGCCAGTAGTTTTTCGTCTTCTACAATCAAAATCTTCATTATCTTATCCTTTATCCTTCAACATTTTTAAATATGCTAATGCTAAGCACCTGAAAACACTCACTTCTTTATTATATCTTAGTACGGGAAAAATCATAACTTTTAAGTCTTAAAAGAAACTGAAAATCCGCAAGAGAACTTCCAAATCCCACCGGAGACGGTTCTCGCCGCCGGGAACCGCCCCGGTGGAATTCCTGCGGCTTTTCTATTTATGATTTTTTTGTGAACTATGCTGCAATTTGCCCATTTCTGAAAAACTTTTCAGCTTCGTTTCAGTTTTCGTCTTTACAATGCAAAACGTATTGAGCTCGGGAGCCAATTAGATCTGCATCCAGGTGTCAGATATTGAGGCTCAAAAAAGTATTCACAGATAAGGAGATCACATGTACAACAGATTCACGTATGGCGCCCTCGCCGCAGTAACCGGCATTGTGAGCGTCGTTTCATATACACCGATGACAGCATTTGCATCAACAACCTTAAACCAGAGAAAGAATGCGCTTGTGAGTGCAAAGATAATTGAGAACTTCGATGTGACTTTAAATGAGCAGCCGGTTTCCAGGGCACTCTTCGCAAAAATGCTGGTCATGGCATCAACCTACCATACCACAGTTGCTGCGGAGTCCAATGTTTCAGTATTTTCAGACGTACTCTCAACTTCAGAGTACGCTTCCTATATAAGAATAGCAGCAGAGCAGGGATGGCTCAGCGCCTATCTCGGCGGTCTTTTCAAGCCTGATCAGGGCATAAAAATGGCGGAGGCAGAGAAAGCCTGCCTGACTCTTCTTGGTTACACCAACGAGGATTTCAGCGGCAGCATGGTGTCAAACAGAAATGCCAAAGCAACAGCCATAGGTCTCGTGGAAAACATTTCGAAGGGTGTGAACGAATACCTGACCTACGAGGATTGCGTCAACATTTTCTATAATCTTATGAAGACCAATACTTCTACCAATGAAACTGCCACCAGATCCAACAGCACCATCTACGGCAAATTATTTGGCTACACCCTTTCAGATAACGATGAGATCAATCTTCTGGATACCCTTGAGTCCAATCTTAAAGGTCCTTACCTTCTTAAGGTGGACAAGAGTCTCACTTCCATCATCCCCTTCAGCAGAAGCGATGCAAGCTGTACTCTCAACGGAGAGTCTTCCTCTGCGGATGATATCGAAAATGAAGCTTCCAGCGGTGATCCTGTGGTTATCTACTATAATGCCTCAACAAAGTCGGTATACGCATATTCCTCAAACGGAAACGATATGGGTACCATCACCGGCGAGATTACCAATATTTACTATAGTTCAAGCAGCTTAATGACTCCTACCTCAGTAGAGATCGACGGAACAGAATACGAGGTTGGCAGCGACGATGTGGCTTATGCATTCTCCGTATACAGTACCCGTGAGAAGGGCGACAAGGTAACCGTTGTATGGAGACGTGACTCTGACGGAACGCAGGAGATCACAGCAGTTGCAAAATGATATTGAAAGAAGGATGTATCTTCCCTCATTCAGATCCCTGATATCCGGTCCGGTTATACCAGACCGGACATACAGGAAACTCAAAATAATCTTTTTTGGAGCATTTCATGAAATTAAGATTACCAGTTAAAAAGATCATCATCGGAGCTGTAGTAGTGGCTCTGGTGATAGGCGGAGTAAAGTTCTTTAACTCAAAGAAAAGCCAAAAATCCGCTTCCGAAGAAAAAGTAAAGACCGGAACCGTAACGAGACAGACCATCCAGTCATCCCTTTCAAGTTCCGGAACCATCTCGCCAAAAAACAGCTACAATATCACTTCCATGGTGGACGGTAAAGTCATTTCCGCAGATTTCCAGGAAGGAGATGTGGTAGAAAAGGGACAGGTTCTTTACGAGATAGATTCTTCCTCCATTACATCAAAGCTTAGTTCCGCAACCAACTCCCTTGAGCGTTCGGAAAACAAGTACAGTGATGCCGTGAAGGATTACGACACGGCAGTGGCGGATTTCAGCGGAAATACCGTAAAGTCTCCCTATTCCGGTCACATTAAGACCCTCAACATCTCTATAGGTGATCAGGTAAATTCCAACACCGCAATAGCCGAGATCTATGATGACTCCACCATGAAAATAGACATTCCATTTCTTTCCGTGGAAGCAGCAATGATCCCTGTGGGAAATACAGCCACAGTCATTCTTGATGACACTCTGGAAGAGCTCATCGGTGTTGTTACTTCTGTGGATTCCATGGAAACCACACTTACCGGCGGACAGCTTGTAAGATACATCACCATCGAAGTGGCAAACCCCGGCGGACTCACCACCGATATGTATGCCACTGCCAATATCAATGGCATGAATTCCTCAGGAAGTGCAGTCTTCGAAGCCGCAAGGGATTTTACCATTAAGGCGAAGAATCTTACTTCTACTGTAACTGTTGCAGACATTTTGGTTGATGAAGGTGATTATGTCACAGCAGGGCAGGCACTTTTCCTGGCAGAAGCAGATGATATAGACGACATCATTGACTCCTATAAAGATAAAGTCGACAGTGCAAAATCCTCAGTGGAAAGCGCCCAGTCAAGCCTTGATACAACTACAGATAACTTTGAAGACTACACCATCACTGCTCCTATTTCCGGAACTGTTGTCACAAAAACAGTTAATGCCGGTGAGAATGTCCAGAACGGTTCTCAGGCAACTTCCCTTGCAGTTATATATGACCTGACAGAAGTGACCTTTGACATGAACATTGACGAGCTTGATATCTCCAATGTTGCTGTTGGTCAGTCTGTGGATGTTACGGCAGATGCCTTTGAAGGCCAGACCTTCAAGGGAACGGTAACAAAGATTTCTATGGAAGGTACTTCTTCAAACGGTGTTACCTATTATCCTGTAACGGTTACCATGACTGAATTCGGAAGTCTCCTTCCGGGCATGAACGTTGAGGGTGTCATAATCCTTGATGAGGCTGAGAACACTCTTGCAATCCCTATCGATGCTCTTCAGAGAGGCAACAAGGTTTATGTAAAGAATAAGGAAGGAGAGACCTACACTGAAGATGAGAATTCCCATGTACCTGAAGGATTCCATTCGGTTTCCGTTGAAACTGGTCTTACTTCAGACAGCTACGTTGAGATCCTTTCGGGAGACCTCAGCGAAGATGACGAGGTTTACATTTCCCAATCCACAGTCGGCTCAGATGATGCCGGCATGATGATGGGAGGCTTCGGAGGCCAGCCGAGCGGAGGTTTCAGCGGCTCCGGCGGTCCGCCCAGTGGCGGAGGCTTCGGAGGCGGTTCAGGCGGAAGCAGAAGCGGCGGCTCTGGCGGAAGCAGAAGTGGCGGCATGGGCGGCGGTCCGATGTAATAGTCAGAACAAAAATCAATATACCGGCATGGGAACAAATACGTATCCCATACCGGTATAGTTATACTTGTAACCGCAATAAACTGCTGATTTAAATAACCCTAGTGTGTGTTTAGGAAATTATGTCATTAAAAGATTTTATCAATAAAAATAAAACTGAAAAAAGTCAGGAGAATGAATCTCTCAAAATAGAAGATTTGACAATTTCTGACACTACGTCAGATGATGTTTCCTCAAAGGATGAAGCTGATCATTTAAATAATGACAGTACTGCTGACACAGAAAGCACTTCCGTAGAAAACGAAGCTGAGGAAGAAGAACCTGACGAGTATGCCGAAAACCACGACGAAATCGCGAAGCTGAAGGCTGCCCGGGATGCAGCCTCGGCAAGCTCCGAACATGCCAATGTGGTCTTCATCCCAAAGGAGCATATCGGAGAGCTTCCTCTGCTGGAGCTCCACGACATTTACAAAATCTACAAGATGGGTTCCGAAGAGGTTCATGCCAATGACGGCATCTCCGTAAACATTTACAAAGGAGAGTTCGTGGCCATAGTCGGAAAATCCGGCTCGGGAAAATCTACCCTTATGAACATTATCGGAGCTCTGGACGTGCCCACCAGCGGAAAATATCTCATCAGCGGTCAGGATACCTCTTCCATGAAGGATGACGAACTGGCAGCCATCAGAAACAAGAAGATCGGTTTTGTCTTCCAGCAGTACAACCTGCTTCCGAAGGATAACCTTCTTGATAATGTCTGCCTGCCCCTTCTTTATGCAGGAGTTCCAAAGGCTGAGCAGAAGGAGAGAGCCATGAAGCAGCTGGAGCGCGTCGGACTTGCAGACAAATGGATGCAGAAGCCGGCACAGCTTTCCGGTGGTCAGCAGCAGAGAGTTTCCATTGCGAGAGCTCTCGCGGGAGATCCCGAACTTATACTTGCAGACGAGCCGACGGGTGCCCTTGATTCAAAAACCTCAAAGCAGGTGCTGGGCTTCCTTAAGGAAATCAACGAAGACGGAAACACGGTAGTCATGATAACCCATGACAATTCCATCGCACTTGAAGCCAAAAGAATCATCCGTATCTCTGACGGCAAAGTAGTTTATGACGGAACAGCGGAGGACTATGCTAAACTCATTTAATCTTGCTCTTAAGAGCATCTGGGCAAATAAAATGCGTTCGTTCCTTACGATGCTTGGTATCATCATCGGTGTTGCGGCGGTTATCATTCTGGTAGGAATAGTAAACGGCGAGATGTCCTTTATGACCTCAAGCTTTGCCTCAATGGGAACCAACCGTATCAACGTAAATGTCACAAATCTCAGCTCCCGTTCGGTAAGCGTTGATGAGATGTATGACTTTTATCAGGATAACGAAAAGTATTTTTCACATCTTTCACCTACGGTTAATGTCAGTGCCACTGTAAAGGTGGGTAATGAAAACTCCTCAAACACTTCTGTTACAGGTGTTTCTGAGGACTATCTGGATATCATGGCTTATGACCTTGAGAAAGGCCGTTTCATCCAGTACGCAGACATTGCCGCAAGACAGAAGGTTGCGGTCATCGGACTTTATGTGGCGAAGACCTATTACGAGAGCGCCGAAAAGGCTCTCGGACAACGCATAAGCATTAACGGAACAAAGTATGAGATAGTGGGCGTTGTTGAACGGCAGACCTCCGAAAGCGACGAGATGAGCGAGGGCGGAAGTGATGATTTCGTTTACATCCCCTACACTGCAGCCGTAAAGCTGTCCCGAAACGGAACCATCAACAGCTACACCTTCACTCTTCATGATGAGTACGTTGAGGAATCCTCAACAGTCACCACTCTCATCGAAGATTTCCTTTACACCATATTTAAAAATGATGACCTGTATAAGGTCACAGCCATGAGCGAGCTCCTGGATTCCATGAATGAAATGATCGCATCCATGTCTCTGATGCTGGGCGGTATCGCAGGAATCTCACTTCTTGTTGCCGGCGTGGGTGTCATGAACATTATGCTTGTATCCGTGACGGAGAGAACCAGAGAGATCGGTATAAGAAAAGCTCTCGGTGCCAAGCGTTCCACCATACTTACACAGTTTGTCATTGAGGCGGCTGTTACCAGTTCCATGGGCGGAATCATCGGCATTATAGTCGGCTTCATCGGTACCACTCTGGCCGGTAAGGTGATGAACATTGACGCGCAGCCCTCCTTCGGATGGGTCATCGCATCCTTCAGTATTTCCATTGCCATCGGTCTCATTTTCGGTTACATGCCCGCAAGAAGCGCGGCAACATTGAACCCGATAGACGCTCTGAGGTCGGATTAAAATTTTTCATAGCGCATAAGTCAGGATCCGGACTTATGCGCTTTTTGTTTGTTTTAAAAGTAAACATTATGATATTTTGAGCACGTTTAGAAAATTCGTCATCCTGTACTAGCTTTGTTGTATAATTAAAAGAACGGAATTCCCTGAGCCGTCACAAGCTGTTGATGCCGAGAGGATCATATTTTTGGAGGACTTCATATGCAGGATCTGATAACAGGAACAGTTGCTAAAAAGGCAGACATGATAGCCATGGGAGAGATGGGGTTTGAGTCCCTTGCCCTAATGGAAACCGCAAGTTCAAAGATTGCCATCTATATAAACAGACATTTTACCTATGAGAGAGACGCCCGCATACTGGTGCTGGCAGGCGTCGGCAACAATGGCGCCGACGCTGTGGCTGCTGCCCGCATGCTTAAAGAGACCGGCTATGACCCGGTGGTATGGGTTGTGGGGAAGCTTGAAAAGGCAAGTTGGGAATTTCTCTATCAGATGTTCCACTTTCAAAAACTTCTCGGAAGAGTAAACCTTTTCCGTGCCGGTGACGAGCTTCCGGACTGTGACATTTGCATCGACGGAATCTTCGGTATAGGTCTTCACCGCCCAGTAGAAGGTGTTTACAGGAGCTTCATAGAGGAGGCCAATGCTCACACTCGTGGCTTTACCCTTGCCATTGACTCTCCCTCAGGTATCAATACCGACACCGGCGAACTTCTGGGATGCGGCATAAAAGCAGATGTCACCATCACCTTCGGAAAAAATAAGACCGGACTTATGAACGGGGCCGGAAAAGAGTATAGCGGGAAGATCTTTGTTGAAGATATAGGCATCCCGGAGGAGGCTTATATAAAGGCCGAAGAAGAGCTTAACAGGGCTTAAGCTCTTCCAACTTCATTAAAAAAGCGGCATGCTATACAAAAATAATTACAAAAAGGCTTAAAATTTTTATTTTTCTGTTTACTTTTCATTTGAATAAGACTAATATAAAACTTATAAAATGTCTTAAAGTAAGGGGAAATTATGAGTGAAAACAGAATAGACATACGTATGCTCGGTGGATTTTCCATTTCTGTTAACGGACAGTACATGGGACTCGGGCAGAATAATAAAGCAAATTTCTTAAAACTGATACAGATCATACTTCTTAATTATAAGAAGGGCATCTCCAAGAGAGAACTTATCGACGGCGTTTTCGGCTACAAAGATCTTCTTGACGAAAACAACAGCTTGAACAACCTGCTCCATCAGGCAAGAACACAGCTTAAAAAGAGCGGTGTTCCGGGAAAGCGGTATATCGAAGGAAAGAAAGGCATTTACTACATTGAGAAGCCCGAAGGCTACGAGGTAACTCTTGATGTAAAGACCTACACAGACGATTGCCGCAAGGCTGCCGAAGCTGAAGATGAGGATACAAAAGCAAAACTTTATGAGCAAGCTTTCGAACTCTATAAAGGCGAACTTCTTCCCGAATTTTTCACAGATAACTGGGTTATCGTTGAATCTGTCAAGCTGAAGCATCTCTTCGATGAGCTTGTACTGTTCCTCGGTGATTATTACAGAAAAAAAGAAGATTACAATAACCTCTACAAGCTTTACAGCAAAGCCAGCCAGATTTATCCTGACGGCGGATGGCAGATCAATGTTATCGATGCATTGATTCTTCGCAAAGAATACAAAGAAGCTTATGAGCTTTACAATAAAACAGCCCGTTATTATCTTGATGATCTGGAAGTTCCTCTTCCTGACGACCTTATCAAGTGCTACGAACGCATCTATGATGACATCAAGGTTGTTTCCGATGATATCGAGGAAATCCAGGCCGGTATCCTTGAGCGTGATGCAGCTCTTAAGAACAGTAAGGGCGACAGTCGCAGCCTCGGATCATACTACTGTGCGTTCTCAAGCTTTATCGACGTTTACAATGTTCTCCGTCGTAACCTGGTACGTAGAGGAAACTCCATCTTTATGATGCTTTGTACTCTGGTTGACTACGAAGGAAAACCTATACAGAATCAGGAGAAGCTTTCCGCAAGAGCCGAAGCCTTGAAAAACGCTCTCTATGCAGAGCTCAGACAGGGTGATGTCTATACAAAATACAGCTCAAGCCAGTACCTCCTTCTTCTTATAGGTACAAAAAAAGAAGATTGCGGCATAATCTATCACAGAATTTCCAAGAAGCTTAAGGAACTTGCCGGTTCCCGTGCCGAACTCAAGTACCGCATTGTTTCACTTGCTGAGATTCCATCAGTTTTGGAAAACGCAAAGAACACTGACCTTATCTGAAAGTCCCGGTATGACGGATAAACTTCTTATTCATTAACCGTGTAAGCCGCCGGTCATTTTGACCGACACCTTTTTATCCGGCGGCTCTGTATAAATATTTCAGGGCTTGCAGTTTGCTGCAAGCCCTTTTTTGAGGAGATTTTATGAACGATAATCGTGAAAGTTTTAAATCAAGACTGGGCTTTCTTCTGGTAAGTGCCGGTTGTGCCATAGGAATAGGAAACGTATGGAAATTCCCATACCTTGCAGGGCAGAACGGAGGAGGAATATTTGTAATATTCTATCTTATCTTCCTTGTAATTATGGGTGTTCCCGTCCTTACAATGGAGCTTGCGGTGGGACGTGCCTCACGAAAGAGTGCAGTATTGGCATATAAAAATCTGGAACCCTACGGCAGCAAATGGCATATTCACGGATGGTTTGCCATTGCCGGAGCTTACATCCTTATGATGTACTACACAACCGTTTCCGGCTGGATGGTTTCATATTTTATGAAATTTGCCGTCGGAAAATTCGATAACATATCCATGGATGAAGTGGATTCTGTTTTTGTTAACCTTCTTTCAGACCCGGAAGAAATGATGATCTGTATGATGCTGACAGTTCTCTTAGGTTTCCTTGTATGTTCATTCGGAATACAGAAAGGCCTGGAAAAGGTCACAACAGCCATGATGACTGTTCTGCTTGCCCTGATCATCATTCTTGCAATACACAGCATTTCTCTTCCGGGAGCAGCAAAGGGCCTTAATTTCTACCTTGTTCCCAGCCTTGAAAAGGTTGCGGCAGCAGGAGAAGGAAGCATCCTGAAAGGTCTTGGTTCGGTTATCTCGGCAGCCATGAACCAGGCATTTTTCACTCTGAGCCTTGGCGTTGCTTGTATGGAAATCTTCGGTTCTTATATGTCTGACCGATTTACACTTGTAGGTGAATCCGTAAGGATCTGCGCCCTGGACACTTTTGTTGCAATAACATCCGGTCTCATCATTTTCCCTGCATGCTTCAGTTTCAATGTCGATCCCGATGCAGGTCCGAGTCTTATATTCATGACGCTGCCTAAAGTATTCATGAGCATGACCGGGGGAAGGGTCTGGGGTTCTCTTTTCTTCCTGTTCATGTCCTTTGCAAGCTTTAGTACGGTTATAACTGTATTTGAAAACATCCTTTCCACCTCCATTGATAATTTCAAATGGACAAGAAAGAAAGCAGTTCTTGTAAACTGCATTTTCATACTTATCACAAGTATCCCTTGTGTACTTGGTTACAATATCTGGTCAGATGTTCATCTGATTGGCGGAAGAGACGTCCTGGATTCAGAAGATTTTATTGTTTCCAATATTCTTCTCCCGGCAGGCTCTCTTATTTATCTTCTTTTCTGCGTGAGCAAGTGGGGCTGGGGCTTTGATAATTACATGAATGAATGCAACAAGGGAGAGGGTATGAAGATCCATCCGGGCGTAAAACGCTACTTCCAGTTCGTTCTACCGGTACTCATACTTATTATCCTTATCCGTGGACTGATGTAAAGATTTTTTACGAAAAACCACCGGCGACCGTTTCTCGCCGTTAATCCACAGGGGACGTTTCTCACCGGCGAGAAACGTCCCCTGTGGAATTCTGTGAGTTTAATACCGGAGATTTTTAAAAAAGTGTTGATTTTACGATGTTCTTGTGTTATCTTTGTACCGTATTTATTGACTAGTTAAAAGGAGCAGGCGCTAAGCCCGCTCCTTTTACTTAAGTTTAGAGGATTTTTATATGCAGGCAAACGGTGATTACACAGTAAGGGTAAAAAAATATCTCGATGAGATGTGCCCCAAAGAAGGTTATCAGGTGGACAGCGTTACTTTTACACTTGAAAACGGAGAATGGTACCTTAGATCTTTCATTTACCGCACAGACGGAGTCGACATGACTGTAGATGATTGTGCCAGAGTTTCAAGAAAACTTTCAAAGTGGCTCGACAAAGAGGACTTCATTCCTGAGCAATATATGATGGAAGTATGTTCACTCGGTTTCAAAGACCAGCCTGGAAACGACGATATCATACCGGATACTGCGGCTGATGATAACGCAGAGGAAACCTCAGATGATGGATCAAATGACAATATTACCGGGAGGGGTAAAAACTAATGAATAAAGAACTTAGCGAAGCACTCGATCTACTTGAGAAGGAAAAAGGTATTTCAAAGCAGTCTCTTATAGAAGCAATCGAGCTTTCACTTCAGACAGCATGTAAGAATCACTTCGGTTCTTCTGACAACATCCGTGTCAGTGTAGATCCTGACACTTGCGATTATTCAGTTATAGCTGACAAGACTGTAGTAGAGGAAGTACTTGATAAAAATACCGAGATCTCCCTTGCTGATGCAAGAATGATAGATCCCGGCTATACACTTGGTTCCATCGTTCCGGTAAAAGTTGATTCAAAGACCTTCGGACGTATCGCGACACAGAATGCAAAGGGCGTTATAGTACAGCGCATTCGCGAAGAAGAGCGCAAGGTTCTTTACAACGAGTACTACTCCATGGAGAAAGAAGTTGTTACAGGAACAGTTGACAGAGATACCGGAAGATCCATTATCATCAATTTAGGAAAGGTTGACGGATATCTTTCAGAAAATGAGCAGATCAAGGGCGAAAAGCTTGAGACCAATGACAGAGTCAAGGTATACGTAGTAGAAGTCAAGGATTCTCCTCGCGGACCGCGCGTTATGGTATCCAGAACCCATCCTGAACTCGTTAAGCGCCTTTTCGAAGAAGAGGTTTCCGAAGTAAGAGACGGTATCGTAGAGATCAAGGCTATCTCCCGCGAAGCCGGTTCCAGAACCAAGATGGCTGTTTTATCAAACGATCCCGATGTTGATCCGGTTGGAGCATGTGTAGGTCTCAACGGTTCAAGAGTTAATACAGTAGTTGAAGAACTTCGCGGAGAGAAGATCGATATCATTAACTATGACGAGAACCCTGCATACCTTATAGAAAATGCTCTTTCACCTGCAAAGGTTATCGCAGTTATCGCTGATCAGGATAATAAAGAAGCCATGGTTATCGTACCTGACGCCATGCTCAGTCTTGCCATCGGTAAGGAAGGACAGAATGCCCGCCTTGCTGCAAAGCTCACAAACTACAAGATCGATATCAAATCAGAATCCCAGGCTCAGGAGCAGGGCATCTTTGATGAGATGGGTATCGATTATCAGGGCGAAGACTATGAAGATGATGGTGTAGCCGAAGATGATTACGAGTCAGATTCAGAAATGATTTCTGATGAAAGCGAAGAAGTATGACCGGTATGAAGAAACTGCCGGAAAGAACCTGTGTAGGCTGTGGTCAGAAAAGAGAAAAACCTGACCTTATACGTATCGTTCATTCACAGGACGATACCTTCAGCATTGATCCGACCGGCCGAAAAAACGGCCGCGGTGCATATATCTGCAACGACCTTGCATGCTTTGAAAAAGCAATAAAACGCAAGGCACTGGATCGTGCTTTCAAGGTAAGTATTTCTGAAGCTACAGCACAGGCACTCAGAGAGGAACTGATAAAGCTTGATAGATGATAGAATATACGGTCTGCTGGGCCTATGCCAAAGAGCAGGCAAATTGAAAAGTGGCGAGTTCGCAGTGGAAAAATCCCTTAAGGGCGGTAAATCCCAGCTAGTGATAGTTCCCGAGGATGCGTCAGATAACACAAAGAAAAAATTCAAAAATATGACAACCTACAGAAATGTGCCGTATTTTGAATTGGGAACTAAAGACAGGCTGGGGGCGCAGCTCGGAAAATCCGAACGGTCATCTCTCAGCGTAGAAGATGAAGGTTTCGCAAAAGCGATGATCAAATATATTGACGGAGGTAATGTGAATGTCAGATGAGAACCAGAAAGAAAATGGATTAAACAGCAAGGAAGCTAAGAAGGAAGAGGCACCAAAGAAGAAAAAGCTTGCTGTGGTTTTCCATTCCCAGAACTCCGCTAATCATAAGAACCATCCCCTTGGCGGAAAGCTTTCTTCAGCCAAGGAGCAGGGTGCACGCAAAACCAGATCTGCTGCAGAGGCAAAGGAAAAGGAGCAACCCAAGAAGACAAGTCCCAACGGAAGACCGCTTCCTCCCGGAACAGCAAGAGTTACACCTCTTCGCGAGCTGAATGAAATTCAGCAGCGTCAGGCCGAAGAAGAAGCAAGGGCCGAAGCAGCACGTAAGGCAGCTGAGGAAGAAGCAAGAAAGAAGGCTGAAATCGAGGCCAAGGCAAGAGCTGAAGAAGAAGCAAAGGCTGAAGCAGCACGTAAAGCTCAAGAGGAAGAAGCAAGAAAGAAGGCTGAAACACGTTCTGCAGCTTCCGGCGAAGGAAGAACAGGCGACCGTCAGCCGAGAACCGGTTTCACACCGAGAACCGACCGTGGCGACAGACCTCAGGGCGGTTTCCATAAGGATGGCGCAAGACCTTCCGGTACAGGAAGACCCGCAGATCGCAGCGGTCAGCAGAGACCGGGACAGAGACCTGCAGGTGCAGGCTTTGGCGGTCAGAGACGCACAGACAGCTCAGCAGCAGCCGTAGATATTTCCTCAAAGCCTACAGCAGGAAGAAATGCTCACAAGTCTTCAGACAAGAACTTCGGAAATAAGAATTTTGATAATGAGAGAGCTGAGGCAGCTAAGAGAAACCGTACCAATCGTAAGCAGAACAAGTACACTGCAGAGCAGTCTTACGAGAGAGACGATGAGATGGCAGCACGCAAGAAGAAGACCGGAAAGGGTGCATTTATTAAGCCTGAAGTTGTTAAGCCGGTTGAGGAAGAGATCAAGTCCATCACCATTCCTGAGGTTATCACCATCAAGGATCTTGCGGACAAGATGAAGCAGAAGCCTGCCGACATTATAAAGAAGCTCTTCATGCAGGGCCAGATGGTAACTCTCAATACCGAACTTTCCTATGAAGAAGCCGAGAATATCGCAGTTGATTACGATATCCTTTGCGAGATGGAAGAGAAGGTAGATGTAATCGCCGAGCTTGTTAAGGATGATATCGAAGATCAGGAAGAGGATATGGTATCCAGACCTCCTGTAGTCTGCGTAATGGGTCACGTTGACCACGGTAAAACATCTATCCTTGATGCTATCCGTAATACAAATGTTACAGCAAAGGAAGCCGGCGGTATCACACAGTCTATCGGTGCTTACCAGGTATCCGTTAATGTTAACGGCGAGGACCGTCTCATTACCTTCCTTGATACACCGGGACACGAAGCATTCACAGCCATGCGTATGCGTGGTGCACAGTCAACAGATATCGCTGTACTCGTAGTTGCAGCAGATGACGGTGTAATGCCTCAGACAGTGGAAGCTATCAACCACGCAAAGGCTGCAAACACCCCTATCATCGTAGCAATCAACAAGATTGATAAGGAAGGTGCAAATCCTGACCGTGTTAAACAGGAACTTATGAAATATGACCTTGTTCCCGAGGATTACGGCGGAGATACCATCTGTGTACCTGTTTCTGCAAAGAAGGGTATCGGTATCGAAGATCTTCTTGAGAACATAGTTCTTGAGGCAGACGTTATGGAGCTTAAGGCTAACCAGAACCGTTCAGCTTACGGTGTTGTTATCGAGGCAGAGCTTGATAAGGGACGTGGTTCCGTTGCAAGACTTCTGGTTCAGAAGGGAACTCTTCACCAGGGTGATGTAGTTGCAGTAGGTTCCGCTTACGGTAAGGTTCGTGCCATGACTGACGACAAGGGCAGACGTATCAAGAAAGCCGGTCCTTCACAGCCATGTGAGATACTTGGTCTCAATACTGTTCCCAATGCCGGAGAGATTTTCCAGGTTAAGGACAGCGAGAAGGAAGCTAAGGCTTATGCTGCTGCCTTCGTAACAGAGAACAAGCAGAAGATGGTTGAGGAATCCAAGAAGAAGGTATCTCTTGATGCACTCTTTGATCAGATCAAGGCCGGCGAGATCAAGGAACTTCCTATCGTTGTCAAGGCTGACGTTCAGGGTTCAGTTGAGGCCGTTAAGGATTCCCTTGAGAAGATCAAGAACGATGAGGTTGCCGTTAAGGTTATCCATTCCGGTGTTGGTGCCATCAACGAATCCGATGTGGTTCTTGCAAGTGCTTCCAATGCTATCGTCATCGGTTTTGACGTTAAGCCTGATGCAACCGCAAAGGAAATTGCAGAACGCGAGCATGTTGATGTAAGACTTTACAACATTATCTATAAGGCTATCGAAGATATCGAGGATGCAATGAAGGGTATGCTTGCTCCTGTTTATGAGGAGAAGGTTATCGGTCATGCTGAGATCCGTCAGATCTTCAAGGCTTCCGGCGTTGGTAACATCGCAGGATGTATGGTTAAGGACGGTCTCGTACAGAGAGGCGCCAAGGCCCGTATCATGCGCGGACCAAAGCAGGATCTGGTATTCGAGGGCGAGATTGCTTCCGTAAAGCGTTTCAAGGACGATGTAAAGGAAGTAAAGGCAGGCTACGAGTGTGGTCTTGTATTTGAAGCCTTTAACGAGATCGAGATCGATGATTATGTTGAAGTCTATGTAATGGAAGAGGTTAAGCGTTGAGAAAAAATTCCGTTAAAAATACAAGAATAAATGCCGAGGTCATGAGAGAACTTTCCGTAGCGATCCGTGACCTCAAGGATCCCCGCATTTCACCTATGGTGTCTGTTACCGGTGCTGATGTAACTCCCGATCTTCAGTATTGCAGAGTTTACATTTCGGTACTCGGCAGCGAGGAATCCCTTAAAAAGACCATGGAAGGCTTAAAAGCCGCCAGTGGTTTCCTGCGTCGTGAACTTGCGCAGACCGTAAATCTCCGTCACACCCCGGAGCTTCAGTTCATCGAGGATCACTCCATAGAGTATGGTGCCCACATGGAAGAGCTCATCAGCAAGGTTGCCAGAGAAGATGCGGAAAAGCATGTTGATCAGGAAGAAGATCCTGCTCAGGATCCTGACACAACAGAAGAAGTATGATCATTCACAGGCAGAGGTGCAGCCATGCATTATCTGCCTGAATTTCTACTATGAGAGAGAGTATTTCATGAACGAATTTGAAAAGTTGATAGAAGCAGCAGAAAGCATTTGTATCCTTGGACACACAAATCCCGATGGCGACTGCCTTGGTTCCACACTCGGTACAAAGCTTTATATACAGGAGCGTTACCCTGACAAGAAGGTCAATGTTTATCTCCAGAACGCCAATGAAAAATTCAGGTTTATGCCCGGTTTCAATGACATTATACATGTACCCTCAGACCGCAAATACCAGTTATGTATCATCTGTGACTGCAACGGTTATGACAGGGTAGGCGACTTCAAGATCCTTGCCGAACATGCTGAAAATCTCTATGTTGTGGATCACCACATCCCGGGAAATCAGAAATTCGAAAAGTGTACTATTATTCCTGAAGCATCAAGTACCTGTGAGGTAGTTTACGATCTTATGGATGACAGCTACGTTAATAAAGATGCCGCTTCCTGTCTCTATCTCGGAATAGTGCATGATACCGGTGTTTTTAAGTATAACTGCACCTCCAGACATACCATGGAGATAGCCGGTCGTCTTATGTCAAAGGGAATAGATTTCGGTTCCATAATTGATGATACTTACTACACAAAAACATATGCACAGCAGCAGGTACTGGGACGAGTTCTCACCGAAAGCCTGATGATCATGGATAAACGATGCATAGCCGGCTGGCTGACCTGCAAAGATATGAGATTTTACAATGTCACCTCCAAAGACATTGACGGTATAGTAAGCACCATGCGTGAGACTCGTGGCGTGGATTGTGCCATCTTCATTTACGAGATGACTAACCAGAATTACAAGGTAAGTCTCAGAAGCAACAACAATATGCTGGATGTTGCCAAAGTGGCTTCTCATTTCGGCGGCGGCGGTCATAAAATGGCAGCCGGATGCACTCTTCAGGGATCACATTTTGATGTTATAAATAACGTTACAAAGGAGTTGGCAAAACAGCTGGATGCGCCGGAATTCGTTTCAAACAGCGCCCAATGATAAATAACCAATGGATGGAATAATAGTAATAAATAAAGAAAAAAACTGGACCAGCTTTGATGTCACAAAAAAGCTGCGCTCAATACTTCATGAAAAGAAAATCGGACACACCGGAACCCTTGACCCTCTGGCGGAAGGAGTACTGGTGGTCTGCGCCGGTGCCGCAACAAAACTTGTGGAAACCATCTCCGGTACCGAAAAAGTTTATGAAGCCGAGATGCAGCTTGGTATAATCACTGATACAGAGGATATAACGGGAACCGTGCTGGAAGAGAAGCCTGTGAAGGTTACCGAAGATGAGGTCAGGGATGCCATAAGTTCTTTCATAGGAACCTATGACCAGATCCCGCCCATGTACAGTGCAAAAAAGATCAATGGCAAAAAGCTTTATGATCTTGCCCGTCAGGGAAAGACCGTTGAACGTAAAGCCAACAGAATAACGGTACACGACATTAAAATACTTGATATCAGTCTTCCTTATGTAAAAATGGAGATTACCTGTTCCAAAGGCACCTACATAAGAACCTTATGTAAGGATATAGGTGAAAAGCTTGGAACAGGAGCTGCCATGACTGCACTGCTCCGCACCAGAGTTGGAAAATACACTCTTTCAGAAAGCCATACCATATCAGAGCTTTCTGAACTTGAAGAGAAGGGTGAACTCTATTCCGTAGTAAAACCTCCTATTTTTGTTCCGGAGCCGGCAGTTGTTGCCTTCGGAAAATTTGACGGAAGCCATAAAGGACACCAGCTCATATTTGAGAATATGTTTGCCATCGCAGGAGCTAAGCATTGCAAAACCGCTGTGCTGACATTTTCGCAAAATCCGGACAATCTTTTTTCCGGAACCAGCAAAACCTCGATTTCTTCAAGTGATGAACACCTCACGAGACTCAGAAACCTTGGTTTTGATTACGTATTTTCATATCCTGTGAACCACGACACCATGAAGGTTCCGGCGGAGTTTTTTTTACGAGATGTGCTTATCGAGGGCATGAATGCAAAGGATATCGTTGCAGGAACCGACTGCCGTTTTGGTCACAAGGCCCAGGGAGATGCGGACATGCTGCTGGCCCTCCAGGATAAATACGGTTATACCGCCCACATCATCAAGAAACGTCAGGTTCTTGATGAGAACGGTAACTCCAGAGAGATATCCAGTACCTTTATCCGCGAAGAGATCCAAAAGGGTAATGTCAAGCTGGCAGCAGATCTTCTCGGAAGGCACGTTGCATTAAGCGGCACTGTCATCCACGGAAAACACTTAGGCTCAACAGTCCTGGGGTTTCCTACCGCGAACATACTGCCGACTTCAGGAAAGACCCTTCCAAAAGCCGGAGTATATATCTCCAGAGTCCTGGTGGGGCAGGTGCTTTACCGGGGAGTTACCAATATAGGTACAAATCCAACTGTAGCAGCCGACAATCCGGTAAGCATAGAAACCCATATCATTAATTTCAATAAAGACATATATGGGCAAAAGATCCGCGTGGAATTTATGGACAGAATAAGAGACCAGGAAAAATTTGCATCCCTTGAAGTTCTCAAACACCAGTTGGAAAAGGATGTGGACGCGGCTATGCATTATCCCATGGATTTGTAAATTTTTGTTTATTTTTTTGAAATGCATTGACAAGGCTTAAGTGCTTTGTTAAATTACATGAGTATGCGCGTTGGCATGGTTCTTCGGAACTCCTTTCGGGAACTCTGTTAACGTAAGTTTAATCACGAGAGATCGTGAAAAGTTATTTTAGGAGGAATTAAAAATGATTTCTAAGGAAAAGAAAGCTGAGCTTATTGCACAGTACGGACGTAAGCCTGGTGACACAGGTTCACCTGAGGTTCAGGTTGCTATTCTTACAACAAGAATCAACGAGCTTACTGAGCACCTTAAGAAGAACCCTAAGGATCACCACTCAAGAAGAGGACTTCTTATGATGGTTGGTCAGAGAAGAGGACTTCTTCAGTACCTTGCTAAGACAGACCTTGAGGGTTACAGATCACTCATCGAGAAGCTCGGTATCAGAAAGTAATTTTGATAAAGAAGAGCGGAGATTTTTTCTCTGCTCTTTTTCTTTATTAAGAAATCACTTAAAAACGGTCGACCAAACTTAGAGAATCTGTTAAAATCTGTATGGTGATCATCAAATGAGAAATCAGAGATTTTAGTTTTCTTTAAGAAGGTCGGATCAAAAAAACAAACGACAGGAGAGATATCCGAGATCACTGATGAGATTCCGGTTCAAAGAGCGGTATAAACAATCGGCTGTATACATCCGGCATGATTAATCATGCCCTGTGTTCTGTTCGGGGATATACGGCATGACTTTGAAGCAGAGTTATATCAGTGTTTTTGGACCTCCCTGTCAAAATAATGGAGGTAAATAATGTACAAGAGTTATTCAATGGAACTCGCCGGCAGAACACTTACCGTTGATATCGGTCGTGTTTGTGCCCAGGCAAACGGTGCAGCACTTATGCACTATGGCGATACAACCGTTCTTTCAACATGTACCGCTTCAGCCGCTCCAAGAGACGGCATTGACTTCTTCCCTCTTCAGATCGAGTATGAGGAGAAGATGTATTCAGTCGGTAAATTCCCGGGTGGATTTAAGAAGAGAGAAGGCCGTGCAGGTGATAATGCTATCCTTACATCACGTGTTATCGACCGTCCTATGAGACCTCTTTTCCCTAAGGATTTCAGAAATGACTGTCTCGTTGACAACCTGGTTATGTCAGTTGATCAGGATTGCTCACCTGAGCTTCTTGCGATGCTTGGTTCATCCCTTGCAACAGCTATCTCAGATGTACCTTGGGACGGTCCATGTGCTTCAACACAGGTTGGTATGATCAACGGTGAGTTCATCATCAATCCTACCAATGCAGAGAAGGCTGTTTCAGACCTTGCCCTTACAGTTGCTTCAACCCGTGACAAAGTTATCATGATTGAAGCAGGTGCAAACTGCATTTCCGATGATAAGATGATCGAGGCTATCTACAAGGCTGACGAGATCAACAAGCAGATCATCGGATTCTTCGATTCCATCATCGCAGAGTGCGGAAAGAAGAAGATGGAGTACGTTAGTGCTGCAGTACCTGAAGAGGTATTTGAGAAGATCAAGGCCATCGTTCCTCCTGAGGAGATGGAAACAGCAGTATTCACTGATGACAAGCAGCAGAGAGATCTCAACATGGCTGAGGTTACAAAGAAGCTTGAAGAGGCTCTTGCAGAGGATGAAGAAGCTCTTGCCATCCTTCCTGATGCCATCTATCAGTATGAGAAGAAGACAGTTCGTAAGATGATCCTCAAGGACCACAAGAGACCGGATGGTCGTAGAATCGACGAGATCAGACCTCTTGAGGCTGAGGTAGACCTTATTCCGAGAGTACACGGTTCTGCTATGTTCAAGCGTGGACAGACTCAGATTCTTGATATCGTAACCCTTGCTCCTCTTTCAGAGGTTCAGAAGGTTGAGGAACTTAATGAGTACATCACAGAGAAGCGTTACCTTCACCAGTACAACTTCCCCGGTTACTCAGTAGGTGAGGCTAAAGCAAGCCGCGGCCCGGGACGTCGTGAGATCGGTCACGGAGCACTTGCAGAGAGAGCACTCCTTCCTGTACTTCCTTCAGTAGAGGATTTCCCATATGCTATCCGTGCGGTTTCAGAGACAATGGAGTCAAACGGTTCAACATCAATGGGTTCAACCTGCGCATCCTGCCTCTCACTTATGGCAGCCGGTGTTCCTATCAAGGAGCCTGTAGCAGGTATCAGCTGCGGTCTTGTAACCGGTGATACAGATGATGACTATCTCGTACTTACAGATATTCAGGGTCTCGAAGATTTCTTCGGCGACATGGACTTCAAGGTAACAGGTACTCACGAAGGTATCACAGCTATCCAGATGGATATCAAGATCCACGGTCTTACAAAGGATATCGTAACAGAAGCTATCAAGAGAGCACATGAAGCACGTCTTTTCATCATGGATGGCGTAATGAAGGATGCTATTGCAGAGCCTCGTAAGGAGCTTTCACCATATGCACCTAAAATCATCACTCTCCAGATCGATCCTGAGAAGATCGGTGATGTTATCGGTAAGCAGGGCAAGACCATCAATGCAATCATTGATGAAACAGGTGCAAAGATCGATATCGACGATAACGGTATGGTTTCCATCTCCGGCATCGACCTTGCAGCTCTTGAGAAGGCTAAGAAGATCGTTGAGTCCATCGTTAATGACATCGAGCCGGGACAGATCCTCACAGGTAAGGTTGTACGTATCATGAACTTTGGTGCATTCGTACAGTTAAGCCCTAACAAGGACGGTATGGTTCACATCTCAAAGCTTGCTGATGGAAGAGTTGAGAAGGTTGAGGATGTTGTAAACATCGGCGATGAAGTTACCGTAAAGGTACAGGAAATCGACAAGATGGGCAGAATCAACCTCACCATGAGACCACAGGATCTCAAAGACTGATATAATCACAAAAAATCATCCTCGGGAATCTCGTGTCAATGTTATTCCCGAGGCTTCAATACATAGAGAATAGCCTTTTCAGGCATAGATTTCTGTGAATATCAAATTTCAAATCTAAGAGCGGGGACTGGCGACAGTCCCTTCTTTACATTTAGGAGAACAAAATGAAGATCAGAACACGATACGCTCCGTCACCAACCGGAAGAATGCATGTTGGTAATTTAAGAACTGCACTGTATGCTTACCTCATTTCAAAGCACGAGGACGGCGATTTCCTTCTCAGAATAGAAGATACAGACCAGGAGCGTCTTGTTGAAGGTGCGGTAGACCTCATTAACAGAACCCTTGCCGACACAGGTCTCATCCCTGATGAGTCTCCTGATAAGCCGGGTAATTGCGGACCTTATGTTCAGTCAGACCGTGTTAAGTCCGGAATCTACATGGATTATGCAAAGCAGCTCGTAAACGAGGGCAAGGCTTACTACTGCTTCTGTACAAAGGAGCGTCTTGAGACTCTGAAGACAACCGTTAACGGCGAAGAGATCATGCACTATGATAAGCATTGTCTCGGCCTTTCAAAGGAAGAGATCGAGGAGAACCTTAAGGCAGGAAAGCCTTATGTTATCCGTCAGAACAACCCTACAGAGGGAACAACATCTTTCCACGACGAACTTTACGGAGATGTTACAGTAGACAATTCCGAGCTTGATGACATGGTACTTATCAAGTCTGACGGATTCCCTACTTACAATTTTGCCAATGTTATCGACGATCATCTCATGGGCATCACTCACGTTGTCCGCGGCAATGAGTATCTCAGCTCAAGCCCTAAGTACAACCGTCTCTATGATGCTTACGGATGGGAAATCCCTAAGTATGTTCACTGCCCGCTTATCACAGATGAGAACCACAAGAAGCTTTCAAAGCGTTCAGGACATTCTTCCTTTGAGGATCTCATTGACCAGGGCTTTGTAGCGGAGGCTGTTGTCAACTTCGTAGCACTTCTCGGATGGTCACCGGATGATAATGAGGAGATCATGTCTCTTCAGGATCTCATCCGTAAGTTTGATTACACCCGTATCTCAAAGAGCCCGGCTGTTTTCGACATGGGCAAGCTCCGCTGGATGAACGGCGAGTATATCAAGGCTATGGATTTCGATAAGTACTATGAAAGAGCGCTTCCTTTCATTCAGGATACCATTAAGAAGCCTCTTGACTTCAAGCATATCGCTACCATGGTTAAGACCCGTATCGAGATTTTCCCGGATATCCCTGAGATGATTTCTTTCTTTGAGGAGGTTCCGGAGTACGAGAATGATCTTTATGTAAACAAGAAGTCAAAGACCAATCTTGAGAACTCTCTTGAGCTTCTTAAGGATGTGCTTCCTCTTCTTAAGGCTCAGGAGGATTACTCCAATGATGCGCTTTTCGCACTTCTTTCGGAGTACGGCAAGGAGAAGGAGCTTAAGACAGGTTTTGTTATGTGGCCTATCCGTATCGCTCTTTCAGGCAAGCAGATGACTCCTGCGGGGGCTACCGAAATCATGGAGGTTCTCGGAAAGGACGAGTCTATTAAGAGACTTGAGGCGGGAATCGCAAAGCTTGAGGGGTAGTGTTTTTACCGCAGGGTTTTGAAATGGGTCAAGAAAATGCAAGGGACGTGTGACGGCCCACGAAGTTGAAAGAACATCCTGCTCCTTATGTTCGCCCCAGCTGCACTCTGTGCATCTGGTTCGTACATAAGGAGCAGGATGTTCTTTCAGTTCGCAAGCCTAGCCACCCATCCCTTGCATTTTCTTTCACATTTTCTCTTAATTTACAAAAAAATATATTCTATTTTCGCCACAGCTTAACTGTTTTAAATGTTGTTAATCGTCTTCTCACAAATTTCTTTTTTCGTATATAATCGTTAATATTTTATCTTTGTCTTATATGCTATTATAGTCTCGTATATTTTTTTAGTCCTTCCAATATTCGGAGGACAGATTGGAGTATGTATGGGATTCTTTTTATTTTTTCCTTTTCTGGTTATCATTTTCGTTATTCTGAGTGGCTGCATTAAGGTCGTACCTCAGGGGTATGCCGTTAATGTTGAGCGTCTCGGAAAGTATCATGATACCTGGCACGCGGGGCTTCACTTTAAGATGCCTATCATTGACAGGGTTTTCCGTAAGATTTCTCTGAAGGAGCAGGTTTGCGATTTTGATCCTCAGCCTGTTATTACAAAGGACAATGTTACTATTTCCATTGATTCTGTAGTTTATATGACAGTTTTTGATCCAAAGGCTTATCAGTATGGTATCGAAAATGCCATGAGCGGTCTTGCCAATCTTACAGCCACAAACCTTCGTTCAATCGTTGGTGAGATGGAGCTTGATATGACTCTTTCAGGCAGAGACATCATCAACAGCAAGATGCAGATGGCCCTTGATACTGCAACTGATCCATGGGGAATCAAGGTTACAAGAGTTGAGGTCAAGAATATCCAGCCGCCTCGTGAGATTGAGGAGGTTATGACCAAGCAGATGAGAGCTGAGCGTGAGAGACGTGAGACTGTCCTTCAGGCAGAGGCTCATCAGGAATCTATCGTCAAGAGAGCAGAGGGTGACAAGAGGGCTAAGGTTCTTGCGGCTGAGGCTGAGAGAGATGCTCAGATCGCCATTGCTCAAGGTAAGGCTGAATCTGTAAAGCTTGTTTACAGAGCAGAGGCTGAGGGTCTTGAGATGCTTAAGTCTGCCAATGTTAATGACACAGTTCTGAAGCTTCGCGGTCTTGAAGCACTTAAGACTGTGGCTGACGGTCGCGCAACAAAGATTTTCCTTCCGACAGATATTTCTGCAACCGTTTCTTCACTTGGCGCTCTTACAGAAGCTGTGGGAATCGGTGATTACACAAAGATTGACAGAACTCCGAAGGAGGAAGCTCAGCGTCCGGTTGACCCATGTTTAAATGAGCATAGCACTCCGATCACTTTGGAGGCCGCAGGAAAGTCAAACCAGATCGCAGACGACATAGAACGCAGAGGATAATATTTAGAAAAATAAATCCATTCTGGAATGGAAGCCTGAACCGAAGAAGGGCATCTGTATATAAACGTTGAGCGCGGACGAGAAAAATCATAACCAAACCCTTAGAGCCTCTAAGGAGTTCAGTTATAGATTTTCCGCCGCAAGCGACTCGTTTATATACGGATGCCCTTCCGCTCAGGCTGGGCGTTTTAATGATTTCTAAAATCAAAAACGAGGAGAGTAATAGATGAAAAATTTTAACAACGGAGGCGCGGGCAATGGCCCCGGAATGCCTCATATCGATATGCCGGATCCCAAAAAAGCAAAGGAAACAGCCGGAAAGCTCCTTAATGTTCTGACATTGGTCATCGTAGCCTTCGTGGCCATTAGCTTTATCACTTCCGGCATTTACAGAGTTTCTGAGCAGGAACAGGCGGTCTTAACAAGATTCGGAAAGGTTCAGGACGTAAAAACCGCCGGAATGTATTTCAAGATTCCTTTTATCGATTCTGTTCACCTGGTTCGCACAACCACATACGGCATTCCCATCGGTTACAAGGTTGTAGACGAAAATGCCGGAGAAAACGGAAAAGCCGAGTCACTTACCGAACAGTCTCTGATGATTACCTCAGACTTCAACTTTGTAAACACCGATTTTTACATTGAGTACAGAGTCTCAGACCCGGTCAGCTATCTGTATAATTCCAGTGCCCCGGAGGCAATCCTGGAAAACCTTGCACAGGCAGCCATTCGTACCATTGTTTCCAATTACAATGTTGATGATGTCATGACAACCAGCAAGAACAAAGTACAGTCCGATGTACGTGATTCTTTGGTAAGTGCCCTTACAAAGGCAAACATAGGTCTTGAGGTTGTTAATGTCTCCATACAGGACGTTGAACCGCCAAACCAGCTGGTTATGTCCGCTTTCAAATCTGTTGAAAATGCAAAGCAGGGCTCTGAGACTTCAATTAACAACGCAAATAAATACAAGTCAGAACAGCTTCCTGCAGCCGAGGCCAACGCTGACAAAATTGAAAAAGATGCAGAAGCAAAGAAGGAAGCCAGAATAGCTGAAGCCGAAGGACAGGTAGCAAGGTTTAATGCTATGTACGATCAGTACAAGCTTAATCCTCTAATTACAAAACAACGTTTATTCTACGAAACAATGGAGGATGTTCTTCCGGATCTTAAGGTCATAATCGATGACGGCGGAACCCAGACCATGCTTCCTCTTGCAAGCTTCACATCAGAAAACCGCACTAATACTGTGAATTATTCTGAAACTACGGATACAGATGCATATTCATCTGAAGACTACCTGACTGAGGAGGAGAGCAACTCATGAAGAAAACATTCAACAAAATAAGAGCTGTCCTTGTGGTAGTACTCATTTGTTTTTTATTCCTGTCGGGTACCGCCTTTTATACTGTAAATCCCAATGAATACGGGGTTGTAACACATCTTGGGAAGATCACAAAAGTAAGCACCGAAGCAGGACTTTATACAAAGCTCCCATTCCTGGAGAGCGTCCGCTACATCCCGAAAGATCTTCAGATCTACGATATACAGCCTTCAGATGTTATCACAAAAGATAAAAAATCCATGATTGCGAATGATTTCATTCTCTGGAAGGTCACAGATCCCGTAAAGTTCACGCAGACTCTCAATGCTTCCACAAGAGCCGCAGAAGATCGTGTAGGCGTAGCAGTTTATAATGCCACAAAGAACACCATCTCCTCAATGTCTCAGGACGAAGTCATTGCCGCAAGAGGTGAACAGCTTACAAAGCTCATAACCGAAGATTCCAATTCGGACATCGGTGGCTACGGCATTACCATCACTGAAGCAAAGATTAAAGCCCTTGACCTTCCCGACGACAACAAGGAAGCCGTTTACGAACGAATGATCTCCGAGCGCCAGAATATCGCTGCATCCTATAAAGCACAGGGTGACAGCCAGGCCCAGAAGATCCGAAATGATACCAACCGTCAGATAACAATCATGGAGGCAGAGGCCAAAAAGCAGGCCGCCATCATTGAAGCCGAAGGTGAAGCCGAATACATGAAAACCCTCGCCGAAGCCTACAACACCACTGAGAAAGCGGAATTCTACAACTACATCCGCTCCCTCGACGCCCTGAAAACCTCACTCAAAGGCAGAGGCGACAAGACCATCATCCTCGATAAAGATTCCGAACTCGCAAAGATCTTATACGGCACAGACCTTCGATAAACCAGGGTTAGCCCCGGCGGGGCTAACCCGTATGGTCTAAATTCAGACCATAGGAGATTTTGAAAGCTCATGGTACACTGTGTGCCATGAGCTTTTCTAATGAACAAATTCAGGCAATCAATCACATATACGGTCCCGCCATGGTGCTTGCCGGCCCCGGCTCCGGAAAAACCACAGTCATCACCCAAAGACTCCTTCACCTTTTGTCCATAGGCATTCCTTCAGAAGACATTTTGGTCATTACCTTCACAAAAGATGCTGCTCAGGAAATGGAAACACGATTTAATAAACTGATAAAAGAAAGAGGCATGTCAGGACATCAGATCACATTCGGAACCTTTCACTCGGTTTTTTTCTTTATCCTGAGACTAAGATACAATCTTTCCTTCAAGAACATAATAAACGACAGAACCAAGGTAATGATTCTGCGTGAGCTGACCATGAGAGAACACATTGACAGCTCCTATGACATAGACTTTTTCAGACTGCTTCTTTCCGAAATCTCAAAGTTTAAATCTCTCGGAAAGGATACCTCCGGCTTCACCTCCAAACTCATAGATACCGATAAGTTTCTACGCATCGTGGAACAGTACCGACAGGAACTCAGGATTCAGCGATTGGTGGATTTTGATGACATGCTTCTTTTATGTCATGAACTGTTTCTGAGGGAACCTGAGGAACTCAGAAAATGGCAGGAGAAATACCGTTTCATTCTCGTTGATGAGTTTCAGGACATCAGCCCTGTTCAGTATGAAATAGTCAAAATGCTTGCGGCTCCCGAAAACAATCTTTTCATAGTAGGAGACGACGATCAGTCCATATACCGTTTCAGAGGTGCAGAACCCTCCATCATGCTTGGTTTTCCAAATGATTATCCCGACTCACAACAGATTTTCCTTTCCAACAATTACCGTTCAAGACAGGAGATAGTAAATTTCGCAAAAAAGGTCATAAGTCACAATAAGCAGCGCTTTTCAAAGGATATCCGGGCTGTGAATGGTCCCGGGGGAGTGACATTATGCTACAGGACAAAGGACCCGCTTAACGAATACCTCCAGGTTCTCGAAAATATCAAAAAGGAGCTTAAGACAGGTGTTCCACCTGAGGAGATCGCAGTTCTTTTCAGAACAGAGCTTCTGGTGCACCCACTATTGACAGAGCTTTCCAAACTGGAGATTCCCTATACCTTAAAGAACAAGGTCAAAAATATCTACGACAGCAGCTCCGCCAGGGACATTATCTCCTATATCAGGTTATCCCTTAACCTGGGAACCCGGGCAGATTTTCTCAGGATAATGAATAAGCCGCTTCGCTATATATCGAGAAAGGCCATGGACCACCGGGACATGAACTTTGACAAATTGAAGCGGTACTACTCTTCATCATCTGAAATGATATATAAGATAAACTTACTTGTGAGAGATCTGGAAGCTGTAAAGCGACTCCCTACGGTGGCAGCTATTATCTATATACGGAAAAAGATCGGCTATGACCGCTTTATCGAGGATAATGCAAGAGAGAACCATGTAAATCCTGAAAACATAAATGCTATAATGGATGAGATAGAGGCTTCCGCACGGCACCTGCCGGACAAAAATGAATGGCTGAAATTCGTTGAAAACTACGGAGAAGAACTTGCGAAAAAACAGGATGGTTCCGAAAAGGGCATCCACCTCATGACCTTCCATGGCAGCAAGGGGCTGGAGTTTGACATCGTTCATCTTGTGGATATAAATGAAACCATTGTTCCTTACCGGAAGGCTGTTTCAAAGGAGGATATCGAGGAAGAGCGCCGTGGTTTCTATGTAGCCATCACAAGAGCCAGAAAGGAACTTCACATTTATTTCACAGATCAAAGATATAGTAAAAATTGCAGTCCAAGCAGGTTTCTGCTGGAGGCAATGAAAAAATAAATGCCCTTATGTGTCCTTTCGCTCACGGGGCATCCTATATATTTTAAACCCGCACACTTTCGGTCTCTGGATCATGTTTGAAACGGGTACGATGGGAGGAGTTATGGATCGTTTAAAAATACTTGTTGTAGATGATGAAGATCGTATGAGAAAGCTGATTTCCGACTTTCTCAAAATCAAGGACTTTGAAGTTATCGAAGCCGCTGACGGAGAGGAAGCCATAGATAAGTTTTTCTCCGTAAAGGATATAGCCCTTATCATTCTTGACGTAATGATGCCGAAAATGAACGGATGGGATGTTCTCAAAACTGTACGGGAGCACAGCAAGGTTCCTGTGATAATGCTGACGGCCCGTTCTGAGGAGTCTGATGAGCTGAAAGGCTTTGAATATGGTGCAGATGAATACATCTCTAAACCTTTTTCACCAAAGATACTTGTGGCGAGAGTCGAAGCAATACTTAGACGATCCGGTATAAACCAGGATGACGTGATAGATATCGGCGGCATAATCATTGACAAATCCGCCCATTCCGTAAAGATAGACCAAAAAGAAGTTGAGCTTAGCTTCAAGGAGTATGAACTCCTGGTTTATTTCATAGAAAACAAGGGCATAGCTCTCTCCAGAGAGAAGATCCTCAATAACGTATGGAACTATGACTATTTCGGAGACGCCAGAACCATTGATACTCATGTAAAAAAGCTGCGTGCCAAGATGGGTGAAAAGGGCGACTACATTAAGACCGTATGGGGCATGGGCTACAAGTTCGAAGCGTAATGAGTATAGAAAAACGGAATGGAGATTTAAATGAATAAAAACTCTATCCTGAAAAAAAGCATTAAGTGGCGGTATACCTGCATTTTCATCTGTATTATCGCCGCCATACTGGCTGCCATACTTTTGACCAATACTTTCCTTCTGGAAAGAATATATACCAAAGAGAAGATTACAACTCTTGAGACTGCATATATGAAGCTTGACAACATGCTTAACAGCACTGCAGATTCCGGCATCGCCTCAGAACTCTTCCCGGCAGATTATGACAGTTCCGATCCCAAAACCGAGACAACAGCTACAAGGTATCTTAAGGAACTGTCCGAGACCTACAATGTTAATGTTATCATCCTGGACACAAAAACCGACAGGATTTTCTCGACCTTTGGAGACCTTAATTTTCAGCTTCGAAAACTAAATCAGTACATTCTCGGAAACAGATCCGGCATTACGGCCGAAGTGGTCAGAAAGTTCGACAACTATTCAATTGAAAGAAATGTTGATAATCTGTCAAAGGACACTTATCTTGAAAGCTGGGGATATTTTTCAGATAACACCACCTGCTTCATCATGTCCATGCCGGTTTCCAGCCTGAAGGAATCCGTTGGTTTTTTTAACCGCTTCCTGCTTTTTATCGGTATTCTGGCCATGATCTTTGGATCCATCATAGTATATTTCATGAGCCGCGAGATCACAAAACCCATAAATCAGCTGGCCCGCCTCAGTGAAAAGATTTCTGCCCAGGATTACAGCGCCAGATATGAAGGGGCATCCCAGGATGAGATAGGTGTACTCGGTAATTCCATGAACACCCTGTCTGAAAGTCTTCAGAAAACCATCGCAGAACTAAAAACCGCCAACAATGAGCTGCAGTCTGATGTTGAAACCAGGATAAAATATGCCGAACGTCAGCAGGAATTTGTTGCCAATGTCTCCCACGAGCTCAAAACACCCATAGCTCTTATTCAGGGCTATGCGGAAGGACTAAATGAAGGGTTGGCAGAGGATCCGGAAACCAGAGCCTACTATTGCGGAGTTATAGTGGATGAAGCAAAAAGGATGAACACTTTGGTTCATGAGCTTATGAATCTAAGTTCCATAGAACAGGGCAAGGACCTTCCTGACTTCGCACTTTTTGATATTTCAAAGGTGGTAAACGGTGTCATAACCAAGTCAGAGATTCTTATAAAGCAGGCTTCTGCCCACGTAGAAGTAGACATTCCCGACGGCACCATGGTATGGGCAGACGAGTTTAAGGTAGAGCAGATCATAACAAACTACCTGAACAATGCTTTACACCACCTGAAGGAACCAAATAACATAAGCATCTTCTCCGAAAAAGAACGGGACGGAACCCTGTCCATTCATGTGTCAAATACCGGAAATCCAATTCCGGAGGAAGACCTTACAAAGATATGGGAGAAGTTTTTCAAGGTGGATAAAGCTCACACCAGAAGCTATGGCGGAAGCGGACTTGGTTTAAGCATTGTCAAGGCCATAGTTGAAGCTCACCATCAGAAGTGCGGAGCAAAAAATACCAGAACCGGAGTGGATTTCTGGTTCACGCTGGAAAGAGAAGATAAACATAAACGCTTATGAATCAAACAGGTCTCAGGGAAGTAACCTGGTCAGATCCGGTGGACGTCTGAATGGTTACATTTATTCACTATTTCTTTATACTTTTTTCTCTTTCAATATATCCCGTTTTAGATTAATATGTGGGGAGCGATTTAATTCGCCCCCACTTTTTTTTATAAATATCGGAGGTACCACTAATGATAAATCCCGCAGAAATGATGAAGATTGCAGGTATAATGAAGAAATTCCAGAGCAATCACCCTAAGGTTGTAGCATTTATGCAGCACACCTTTTCAAGCAGCATTCCCATCGGTTCGGTAATTGAGTTAACCATCACAAAACCGGGCTCTGACCCTGTGACTACCAACTTCAAGGTTCTTGAGGATGATGTGGAAATGGTTGAAACCTTAAAGAAGATGCACAAGTGATACCATGAACCTTTCAAATTTGTTAAAAGACCCTGTTGATATACCATTTCTCCTAATATACGTCACAGGAGTTCTGGTCATGGTATACAGCGCCATGCAGTTTGTTCACGGCGCTATCTATAAAGAAAAAAAGGCTCTGATACATGGACTTAAAACCTTTCTCCTGGCTGTGATCTTACTTGCTCCCAGACTCATTTATCAAAAAGTCAGGATTGACGGATCTGATTATGCCGGCCTTATAAAAACGTCCATCAAAGCCACCGGTATAATTAATGATTCTTCTGCCTCTTATGATGAACAGATTGAAAAACTGCAGCTTGAGGCATTGGCAGAAAGATTATCGGAAAATGGATATAGTATCGATTACTTAACCGGAAGTTCAGATGGTGATTCCGGGAACGAATTTCAAATGCTTAGTGCTGTAAAAGCCACATCATCAGATTCTGATGCCTCAGACATCATCCTGATTTCTACATATATTGATTCTTCGGATGCGGATGCCATATTTTATGATACAGCAAAAATTGCGGTCCTGGAGTCGGTAGCAAAAAGACTGTCTGCCATGGATGCTTCAGCGGAAATCCGCTTCCTTATATCCCGGGATCCCGGTCAGGGGAGGAATACAGCAGAAGAATATATGTCGAATCTTTCCTCAGAGGATAAGCAGCGGATACTTTTTGAATTAAGCCTTGACCTGGAGAACTCTGACGAATACCCAAGGTTCAAAGCCGCAACAGTTAATGGAAAGGCAACGCCCCTTTCAGATGCCCTGATAAGCTCCATCAAAAAAATGACAGGGCAGAAGGTTGAACTTCAAAGATCCACAGATACAGATTATGTTGTTTACCATATAAATGGTATTCCATCTGTTTTACTGACCCAACATTTGACAAAAGAGAGCATCGCAAAGAAGTCATCTCTTGTGCCGGATGCAGAACAGCTTTCCGACACAGCAGCCATAATAGGAAATATGCTCACAAATGCTGTCTCCAAAAACAGCACAGCTTTTATAGATTCCATCAGATCTATGGATATGAGAGAACCCGGTTCCGGCTCTTTCGTAAGGAAAGCCTACCCGGAGTCTTTATCCATGATGAAAATATCTGAGGAACTGGGAGTAAGGCTGACAGAAACCGGAATGAAAGATCCTGACGGTGCAGATATCTACAGCGGAAACCTTTATCTTCTTACTTTTGACACACCTTCAGAAGTTTATTTTCACATAAACGATAAAGGCCTCAATAGAATCACTGTAAATACCAAGGGTCTTTCCCGTTCAAAAGAGGAGCTTACTCAGATCCTGAAAAATCTTTTCGGAGAACCCGAAGTAAAAGACTCTGTCCGTATCTGGACAGACGAAGAGTACGGCTCAAGATACCATATAGCTGAAGCAGACTTGTCAGACACTTTTGATAATATTGTATCTGATGGATACAGCCTGTATATAACTGCAATAGATTAGTCATAGAAAGAATCCTTACGGATTCTTTTGAACCGCTCTAAGCCGCGCGGCTCCCGGGATTATCATCCCGGGCATACATATAAAGAATCCTTACGGATTCTTTTGAACCGCTCTAAACACGAAAGCTCCGGAAACCACTTGCTATAGTGATCCCCGGAGCTTCTTTAATAATTCGCTCTTATAAGTCTGTCATGAGTCCTGTCGGTGATGATGACAGGATAACGCAATATCCTACTTCAGTTGCTGCTACGGCCTGACTGCTCAGACTTATATTTCCCAGCGTAGCATCCACAACTCCAATCTTTTCAGTTGAAACAGCCTCAGTTTTCTCTTCGTTTGCAACAGCTTTTTTTGTATTGGATGCCTCTATCGTGTCTGCCGCGTTTATAACGGGTATCGTAACCTTTGAAGATTCTGATGATGAAGCTGACGATACATTTTGTGTCGTGATAGTCTCTGCGGTCTGGACATTGACAGCAGCTGTTATAACCGGTGTAACAGCTTTGCCTGAAGCGACTTCAGAACCCGGCTCAACGCCGATAGCAGCAGACGATTTATTCTGACTGTTTGATGTTGTATATGCAGATGTGGAAGAGGGCAGTGAAGAAACTGTCACTACATTGTCCGCCATCGCAGGTATCGCAAAGCCGGATATCATAACCCCGCTTAACATCATTGATACCAATAACTTACCCGGTATTTTATTCATAACTCTAACCCCTTACTTTAGGATACAGGTGTTTTTGAAGATCATATGGCTATCCATTCATTACGCGAAGATCCTGAAATAAGCACCAGTCCCTAAGTTCATTATATTCCAAAAGGCACTTGCAAAATGTTACATTTATTCTACGTTTTTCCATCAAAACATGTATAAGAGATTCACTGTCTCCCGGAAAAATCAAAAAAATGGAGCCCATATCAATGACCTCTATACAATCATTGATATGGGCTCCGATTTTCTTAGTGAAAACCGTTATGCACTAAAATTAGTTAGCGCCGTGAGTTGCCTCATATGTTGCATTGGCAATAGCTGCTAAATCAGCTGAAGTAACTACAGGTGCTACAACTACTGTATTGCCTGCTAACTCTTCCTTTGCAAGCTCAATAGTGTTGTTAGCCTGAGCTGCTGCTGCCTTGGAATTGGCAATTCTTGACTCTGTTGTGTTCTGAGCAAGCTTGATTCCCTGTGAAGCGTTTGCAATTGCTGCAGCTGCTTCCTCACCACCTACTGACTGAACATAAGCATCCCATGAAGCCATGATAGCATCATGCTTTGCATTAGCGTCATTGGCAGCAAGAGCTGATCCTGAATATGGATCAATGTTGCGAACCTGTGATGATGCAAATGCAGGAACTGCCATTGAAGCTGCGATTACGCCTGTCATTGCGACAGCTAAGATTTTCTTAGAAGTTTTCATCTCAATATACCTCTTTTGCATTTTTTACCACTTTGGGTGATACATAATTACCTTGCCTATTATACAGCAAATAATTAAGATTTCCATAATTTTTTCAATATTTTTACAAAAAATGTACTTAATCATTTCGAAATACACTTGAAACAGTTCTCACCAACGAGAGTGGTCCCCCGTGGATTTTCCCAGGATTTCTCATAAAAATGTATTGTGAACCCTCACCGTATACAAAATCACCTGTTGACAGTCCTGCCTTCTGATGCTAGTCTAAAGTCAGAAAACGAAATAAGTTCTTCGGGGCAGGGTGTGATTCCCTACCGGCGGTATAGTCCGCGAGCCTTTGTGCATGAACCGGTGTGATTCCGGTACCGACAGTATAGTCTGGATGAGAGAAGAAAACGTGAAATAAACGACGATTTATCTCAGTACCCGAATTTCAGGTACTGAGATTTTTTTCGTTACCGGGCATTTCCGGTTCGATTATAGATCGAAATTTCAACCATCTCAAAGAGCTTGTTTCCTCAATTATCATTATAATTTTGGAGGACAACATTATGACAAACAGATCAAACATTCAGAAAATGGTTTACACCGGACTTCTTGCAGCTCTTGCGGGAGTGCTCATGTCCCTTGAATTCAGCATTCCTTTCTTCCCGCCGTTCTACAAGATAGACTTCAGTGATATGCCGAGCGTAATCGCACTTTTCACTCTCGGACCATTTTCCGCATTCTTTGTTGAAGTTTCAAAGCTTCTCATCAAGCTTTTCACAGTGGGAACAAACAGCATGTATGTAGGTGAGGTTTCAAACCTTCTTGGAGCGTTTATTTTCATCGTTCCTATGTGGCTCATGTACAAGAAGTCTGATAAGTCCATAAAGAGCATTGCCATCTTACTCATCACCAATGTTTTCATCCGCACCGCATGGATGTGCTTCTGCAATGCTTTCATCACACTTCCTATGTATGCCAAGGCCATGGGCGTAAGCATTGACGATGTTGTGGTTATGGTATCTTCGGTAAATCCTCTCATCAAGAATCTTCCGACCTTTATCATCCTTGCAACAATTCCGTTTAACCTCATCAAGCTCACTTTGGTTTACACACTTTCATATGTGATCTTCAGCAGAGTAAGGGCTGCTGTTCCAGGGTTTCGTTCAATGAACAGCGCAGCACAGGCATAACTTCAGGTTTTATGGAGACATTTATTTCCATATCATAAGATCATCAGGTGGCGAATGTTTCCGATCCGGAGGCATTCGCCTTTTCTTTACTGTAGTGAAGACCGGGTAAAAGAGTTTCCGTGAGTCCCCGGGGCTTTAATCAGTAACCTTATTTCACCTTCAAACAGGAGACTATCATGATTCAGAATTACAGAGATTTAACCAGAAAAGAAATGGAAGCTATCGACAAGGACCGAACTATGGTCCTCATACCTCTCGGCGCCATAGAACAGCATGGGTCGCAGGCACCTCTGGGCACAGATTCAATGATAGCGGAAGCGATGCCCAAATACGTTAAAGAAGAGCTTGAGAAAATCGATCCTGATTTCCCCATGCTCATTTTTCCTGTAATCCCGGTGGGACTTTCCATAGAGCATCTTAATTTCTCCGGCTCCGTTTCCTTTAAGCCGGATACCTACTACCACATGCTTTATGACATTGCTGAGTCTATACAAAATCACGGCTTCAAGAAGCTTGTTTTCCTTATTTGTCACGGAGGAAACCGTCCGGTGGCTGATATTCTTTCAAGACAGCTACGTCATGATTTCGGAATCTTCACCTTTGTTCTGACATCAGGTGCTTTCCTGGATCCTGAAGTTCAGGCCACCATAAGCCCGGATAATCATTGGGATTTCCACGGAGGAGAGATGGAAACCTCCATGATCATGGCGATTCACCCTGAAACCGTCAAACTTGAGCTTTCGGAAACCGGCTACAAAGACGGAGGCTACAAAGGAAAGAAAATCCTGAATTTTTCAGGTGAAGCTGCCATCAATTGGATGGGAGAGGACTTAAGAACTTCCGACGGAAAGCCTATCGGAATCGGAGGCGATCCCCGTGGCGCCACATCCGGAAAGGGCGAGATTATTTTCAGACGTTCCGCAGAAAAACTTGCAAAGGCACTCCTTGAAGTCCGGGACTGGGACATTAACGCATAAAACCCGTAACAGTTCAGCCGACAATGGATTTAATCAATTCCGGAGTCTCGCAGACAGTTTATCTGATTATGAAACTTTTGATTGACTACATATTCGTATTCGTCATAATAAGTCAATAATCTCAGATTACTTATATGACTCAAAACATGAAATATCAAAAGTGAGTCAATGATAGTAGAGGGTTTCATTGACCGCAATCTTATTATTTTAGAACCAAGTCATCAAAAAGGATACTCCATATTGACTCAATTTCCGGTGATAGTCGTTTTGAGTCATTAATTGATGTTGTTATTATTGACTCTATATCCGGTATTTCCAAATGTGAGTCATAGCTGCGCTTATAATGGATGACTTCATTTCCGAGATTGGCTGATGTGAGTCAATGTATCAGCTTGTTATAGATGACTCTGTTATCGAAATTATCCAATATGAGGCATTTCCTGAATCTATTATCAATAAGTATCAAGAATAAAAATAAACATATAATTCAAGGATCCTACCCGCCTGCACCTCGGCTGAACTGTTACTAAACCCCTTATATATTTTTACCTTTTACACCCAGATGTGTTTCATTCATAGTCGATCCTCGTTATAATGAAATAAGTAAGAATGCTTCAATTATCGGCATACTGTTAACGATCATTGCTGTCCTCATGACATTGATCGCCCTAAGCCGATGACCCGGTTTTGTATAAAAGAAATATGATAATATTTACATAGGAGGCTGAAATAATGGGATTGTTCGGAAAAAAAGATGAAAAAATCGACCATGAAAAGGAACTTGCCAGATTAAAAGCATTTGCATCTCTTACCCCTGAGGAGCTCGCGAAGAAGATGGAAGAGGCACAAAAGGCTGCTCAGGAAGCTTTTAACAAGCTGACTCCGGAAGAACAGGAGCGTGCAAAGGCAGAAGCAGAGAGAATGATGCGGGAGTCTGAGCAGGAGCGTAATGCGCTTCTTCAGGAAGCTCAAAAGTTTGGCCTGAAGGTTCCCAAGTTCTGTCCGTACTGCGGAACCGAAAACAAGGGCGGCAATTTCTGTCCGAGCTGCGGAGCACCGTATAAAACAAACTAGTCCAGCATATGTTAAGTATCAGATACATCATATTCGTTATTACAGCTTATGTTTTAGCGATTTAACAACACACAATGTGTCAGATACTTATTATTCGATGGACTATAAGTACGGAATAAATAAATTAATCCCTTGTCTCCACCACCAAATGGAGGCAGGGGATTTTTAAGTTTACAAAAAGTTTATAATTTTTGTTAGCACTCGCCGTTGACATGTGCTAACAATAAGACTATAACTTAGTTGTAAACAAAAAAAGGGGTTCAAAAAGACAAGAAACTGATTCAAATCTTCCCGGATCACAACTGATCCGCAGTTGATACTGAATCAAAAACAAATCTTCAAGAGCCTGAATATAAAGGAGGAATTTGATATGTTGTATATGCCTAGTATTTTTGGTGATAACTTTATGGATGACTTTTTCGGCGACTTCAATCGCGACCTGCATTCAAGACCTGCACATAACAGTCAGCCTGCAAATCTGATGAGAACCGACATCAGGGAAAACGACAAGGCTTATGAAATGGCTGTCGAGCTTCCGGGTTACAAGAAAGAGGACGTTAAACTTGAGCTTAATGATGGATACCTGAAGATAAGCGCTACACATAATGACAACAAAGAAGAGAAGGACAAAGAGGGCAGAGTTATCCGCCGCGAGCGTTACAGCGGCTCAATGCAGAGAAGCTTCTACGTAGGCGATGACTTCACTCCACAGGACATCGAAGCTAAATTCGAAGACGGAATCCTCAAGATCGACCTTCCCAAGAAGGAAGTTAAGAGAATCGAGGCTCCGAGATACATCGAGATCAAGTAATAACTTAAGAAGCATGGCGCTGACGGCGCCATGCTTTTAGAATTTTATTTTTCCACAAATTTATTGTTGACAACAGCTCTCTATTCTTGTAGAATACACTAGTCGCTTGAAAAGAGCGGTCATTTAGCTCGGGGTGTGGCTCAGTTTGGCTAGAGCACCTGGTTTGGGACCAGGGGGTCGCAGGTTCGAATCCTGTCACCCCGACTTTTTCATTTTCATATAGATATCGGGGTGTAGCTCAGTTTGGTTAGAGCGCTTGGTTAGGGACCAAGAGGTCGCAAGTTCGAATCCTGTCACTCCGACGATCACATCACGGAGGTTCGTTTATCGGACCTCCGTTTTTTCGTCTTCTGATCCATGATATACTATAAATTAATACGGAGGCACAACATGACTTTTTTCCACTTATCCGACCTTCATCTGGGTCTCAAACTCATAAATCACGATCTCCTGGAAGATCAAAAATACATTCTCGAAAAAATCATCAACTACGCAAAAGAACATAAACCGGATGCCATCATTATAGCGGGAGACATATACGACAAGGCCATACCGCCTGTAGAGGCTGTGGATCTTTTTGATTATTTCATACGGAAGCTTACAGCCGCTGCTCCCGATGCAGAAATAATGCTCATAAGCGGCAACCATGACAGCGCACCGCGGGTAAATATCTTCAGAAACATTCTGGAGCGGCAGAAGATACATATGATAGGAACTCCGCCTGTAATTCCGGAGGATCACATCGAAAAAGTTACTATCGAAGATTCCTTTGGTCCCGTCAACTTTTACCTTCTTCCCTTTGTGAAGCCCTCCATGATAAAAAACATTACAGGCACTGATAAAAACGGTCTGAATCTGTCCTATAACGACTCTCTCCACAAACTTCTGGAGCGTGAGCAGATTAATGCAGAAGAGCGGAACATCTTCGTAAGCCACCAGTTCTACCTTCCCCAGGGAAAGTCCCCCGAAGAAATCGAACGAATGGATTCCGAGATACATACCGTCGGAAACATTGACCAGGTTAATGCAGACCTGCTGGAACCCTTTGACTACGCAGCACTTGGTCATATCCATAAACCCATGAAGGTTGGCAGTGAATTTTACCGCTACTCAGGGACACCTCTTGCCTGCTCGGTTTCAGAAGCAGGACAGGAGAAAGGCATCATCAAGGTTACCCTTGGGCAGAAAGGAGACATCAGAACGGAGATTCTGCCTCTGGAGCCTTTAAGACAGGTTCGTGTCATAAGAGGTGCTCTGTCCGAGGTTTTGACCAGAAGCTCGGACGATTACGTAACCGTAATCCTTGAAGACAAAGTCGACCTGGACGTTTTCGATGTTCAGGACAGGCTTCGTAACGCTTTCCCGAATCTTCTGGAGATACGCCGGGAAACCCTTAGAAAGGCAGACTATAAAAACCGTTTTGAGCCTGAACGAGCACTGGATCCCTTTGAGCTTTGCAATTCATTTCTGAAGGATCTGGACGAAGAAGAACAGGCACTTTTGAAAGATGTGATCAATTCTATACAGGAGAGAACATTTTGAAACCGATAACATTAACCATGCAGGCCTTCGGGTCCTATGGAAAGAAAACCAATATAGATTTTACTAACACGAGACAGAACCTCTTCCTTGTGACCGGAGATACCGGTGCCGGAAAAACAACTATTTTTGATGCCATGGTCTTTGCACTTTACGGCGAGGCCAGCTCCGGGAACAACAAAAAGGACGGTGTGGAGCTGCAGAGCCAGTACGTGGATTTCGATGTGGAGCCCTTTGTAGAGCTTGAATTTACCGAACTGGAAGGCGGAGAGGAGCACACCTATACTGTGCGACGCATCCCAAGGCACCTTCGCCCCGCAAAGCGTAAAGGAGCAAAGGATCAGATCATCAGTGAATCCCTGTCCCTCCTTATGCCGGATGGCTCGGAATATCCTCAGAAAGAGGCTAATGCAAAACTCCTGGAGATAGTCGGTCTCACCAAAAGTCAGTTTATGCAGGTGGCCATGATCGCACAGGGGGAGTTCATGGAGCTTCTCAGGGCAAAGTCCGATGATAAAAAAGCCATATTCAGAAAGCTCTTCGGAACAGAACTTTACCAGAAACTGGTGGATGAACTCGGAAATCGCAAAAAAGAAAAACTCACAGACATATCCAGGATAAAAACCGCCTGCCAGACAGAAGCAGGTCACGTTAAGGTGCCGGAGTATTTCGTTAAGGCAAAGAAAATGTCGGACCTTCAGCAAAGCATCTTAAGGTCTGACCGCATGAATGTTGCGGACATGGAGGATTTTCTGGAGCTTCTTTCGGAGCTTCTGGAACTGACACATGACAGGCAGAAATCAATGCAGGAAACCTACGACCTTCTCACCTCTGACAGAGATAAAAAAATGAAGGCTCTTACGGAAGGACAGACCATCGCCATATCCTTTAAACAGCTTGAGGAAGCAGAGCAGTCTCTGAGGGAATGTGAAGCCTCAAAGGAACAGATTGAAAGCTCACAAAAGCTTATTTCCGATATAAAAAAGGCATACGACATAAAGGCAGATTTCATCAGATACAATGATCAGCAGAATCTTTTAAATGATACCGAACGTAAGCTTAAGGAACAGGAAGAAAAACTGCCTTCTCTGTCCGAAGCCGAAGATAAAGCAGTCCAAAATGAAACCGATATGCAGAAGGCGGCTGCCGCGGAAACCGGAAGCTATGCGAAGATATATGACAGAGTATCCAAGTCTCTTGAACTGTTTGGCAGGATAAAAGCAGCCGAAGCAAATGTCAGGAACATAGAAACAAGTCTCTCCAAACTTGATAAAGCTTCCCGGGAAGCAGATGAAGCTTTTAAGTCCTGTGAAAAAGAGGAAGCTGAATGCAGAAGGCTGGAGGAAGAGCTTTCAGATACCCCTGAGAAGCTTGCTCGCTGGCAGGCAAAAGGCAATGAACTCACAGCCCTGGACACAGAGTACGAAACTGCAAAAAAGTCCTATAATGTGGCAAATCAGCAGGCAGAACAGTTTGCAAAAGCTCAGGAAGACTACATTAGCGCCAGAGAAAAGTTCAATCTCCATAATGCTGACTATATGGCAAAGCAGAACAGCTTTCTTGATGCCCAGGCGGGATTCCTTGCAAAGGAAAAGCTGAAGTCCGGACTGCCCTGTCCTGTTTGCGGCTCCCTTGAGCACCCATCCCCCTGCCGGCTTTCTGACGAACATAAAGAGCTGACCCGGGAACTTATCGATGAGCTGGCAAAAAAGAATGAAGCTTTGAGAACCACCTCTGAAAAGGCTGCCTCAGCGGCAAAAGCCGCAAAGGAGCTTCTGTCGGAAAGGAAAGCCCGCTCAGAAGAGGATCTCCAAAAACTCCTTACAAAAATAAAAGCACTTATTCCGGAGCTTCCCGAAGATACAGATATCAAAACTGCCATGGTAAAGCTTAATGACCGAAAAAAATCCTTCAACGAAGAAGGAAAAACTCTGAAGGAAAAGGACATCACTCTCAAAAAACTGAAGTCAAAGCTTACGGAGATTGAAGAAAAGAAACCCGTGCTTAAAAAACAGGCGGAGCTTTCACTCAGTCAGCTTTCGGAACAAAGGATAGCTCTTGCGGGACAAAAGCAGGCTTTGGAGAGTCTCATTGCCCAAAAGGATTATGAATCCGAAAATGCCGCCAGTGAAGCACTGGATCAGGCAAAGCAGAAAAAGGAAATTGCCGATAATGCACTGAGTGATGCCCGGAAAGAGTCTCAAAAAGCAAAGGCAGAAAAAGAAGGTGCCCAAGCCCTCATCAGCCGCTACAAAGGAGATCTTCCTTCCATAAAAGACGAGCTTTCGGAGCGAAGGAAACAGTATGAAGCCCTCCTTACAGATAATGCAATGACCGAAGAAGAGTGGCAAAGCATTACCGAAAGCCATACCCAGGCAGAAGTCGCAGAGCTTCAGCAGTCCATAGATGACCACACCCGAAAGAAAACCTCAGCGGAAACCGCCATCCATACGGCAAAGACTGCCATAGGGGATAAGCCAAAACCGGAGCTGGAAGCATTGGCGGAGTCAGTAAAAGAGGCAGAAGCGAAGTGGAAGGCAGGGCAGGAGGAACTGAATATCCTGAATGACGAGCTCAATGTCAACAAACGGGCCTTTGACGCCCTGAACCCCAGGATGTCGGAGCGTGCCGATGTTGTCACCGATTTTAACCGGATCGACGGTCTATACAACCGTCTTGCCGGAAAGGTGACCGGTGCCAGAATGGACATCGAAACCTTCGTACAGAGATATTATCTTGAAAGGATACTCTATGCCGCAAATCTGAGATTCAGTGATATGTCGGCAGGACAATTCGAGCTTCGAATGGTGGAAGATGAGCAGGCAGGAGAGGGCAAAAACAGAGGACTGGATCTCATGGTTTATTCAACAGTCACAGGTAAAGTACGTGAAGTACGAACCTTGTCCGGAGGTGAATCCTTTATGGCAGCCCTGTCCCTTGCTCTCGGAATGGCTGACCAGATACAGGAAAACTCTGCTGCCATAAACCTGGATGTAATGTTTATTGACGAAGGCTTCGGTTCCCTTGATGACCACTCAAGAGACCAGGCCATCAGGGTGCTTCAACGAATGGCCAGCGGCTCCAAGCTGATCGGTATCATATCTCATGTAACCGAGTTGAAACAGGAAATCGAAGACCAGCTTATAGTCACAAAAGACGAGGAAGGCAGTCGTGTCAGATGGGAGATAAGCTGACGTTAAGAAAAAGATCCCTGCTGATCCTCTTTAACCACTCATGCTCCCCCGGCTTCCTAAAATCGAAATCATGGACAAACAGGCCGTCGGAGACGATTTCACGAAAAAATGCTCTGTGGCAGCTGTCACAGAGCATTTCACTATTATAAATCGTTCAATTATATCCAACCTCTTTTGCAAAATCCCTTACCTGAAGCTTTTCTTCATTGGGCGATTTTGCATAGAAGAGGGTATTGTCAACTACACAAAGATGATGATAATCCTTTGCGCCTTCCATTTTATAAACGAGGTAATTTTGTCCGATGTAGCTCGAATAATCCTTGGTTACAAAAGTGCTGTCCAAAGTCTTTCTGAAGATATCAAACTCATCATCCGCCGTGTTACGGTCATCGAATACATAAAACTGATATGTAAGTGAACTGTCACGGTTGCTGGCATTCAGAGCAGTGGCAAGCCCCCTTACCCCTTCAAAGAGATCGGTATCATCAGTCACTTCAAACCCGGCTTCCTTTGCAGCCAGGATAAACTGCTGCTTGTCTATAACTCTCTTTTTTATTTCAATATCACTGAATATAACAGCCAGAGATGCGATGATCAAAATCAAAATACTGTAACTGACAAAAAGCCTTCTGAACCTCATAATACTCTTTTTTTCCTCCTTGAAAAGACACTTTTTCTTCCTTGAAATCGTGTTTCCCTAATGTTAAAAATTCTATCACCGGGAGCATCACAGAAGTGTCACAAAAAAGTAATAATTGAAGTTGATTTTCGCGCATCCGGAAGCCGGCCATCATCATACCTGATCGTACTGTATAGCACTCTTTATCTTTTTCGACTCCTCCGGACTCTTATAAAGCTCTATAAGCCTAAGTCCGAGATCCAGGGCATAGCCCAGACCACGGGCAGTTGTGATATTACCATCAGTCACAACACCGTCATGGACACAGTTTGCGTCCATGAGCTGATCTTCAAAACCCGGATAACAGGTAGCATTTCGGCCTTTGAGAATTCCCAGCAGCCCGATAACCGAAGGTGCAGCGCAGATAGCCGCTATCGGTTTGTTCTTTTCAGCATGCTTAAGCAGCATTTCGCCAAGAGCCTTTGATGCCTTAAAATTTTCGGTTCCGGATCCACCTCCCGGGAGGAACATAATGTCGGCATCGTCAACATTAACCCTGTCTATAGTAGTGTCTGTGATAATGTCTATGTCATGAGAAGTGTGAACCCGGTTTTCTTTGTTTATGGAAATAAGTGTTACATCAAATTTTGCTCTCCTTAAAAGGTCTACAACTGCGAGGCACTCAACCTCTTCAGAGCCGTCTGCAATAAATGCGAAAACTTTCATATTTGAAGTTCCTTTCTTTTATGGCGTGTCATAAAGTCCGTCCACCGGGGAAGGGGATTGGCAGCGCTTGTCAGTAACAGAAAACCCGCCGAAAAGGCGGGCTTTAATTATGTTTTCCGGAATCACTTTCTGTTGGTGGGCAGGTATGGAATAATCTGTGAAGCAACCTGCGGTATAGGCATGGTCTGGAGCCATATCTTTCCGGGCCCTGTAACTATGGTATTAAACAAACCTTCTCCGCCGAAAAGTACGTTCTTTACTCCCTTTATCTGCTGTATGTCCATGGTACAGGTTCCTTCCATGGCTGCAAGATAACCTGTGTCGATGACCATCTGCTGGCCCGGTCCAAGGTTATATTCCTTAACATGTCCGTCCAGTTCGAGGAAAGCAATGCCGTTTCCGGACAGTCTCTGCATGATGAAACCCTCACCTCCAAAGAAGCCTGCTCCCAGCCTCTTCTGGAACGATACTGAAAGTTCAACGCCTATGGTCGAAGCAAGGAATGCATTCTTTTGAGCTATAAGTTCCCTGCCGGGACCGATCTCAACCGGTCTGATGCCTCCGGTAAAGCTTGAAGCAAAAGCAATGAGTCCGGGACCACCTTCACATCTGTAGTGGGTAAGGAACATGGACTCACCGGTAACCATGCGTCCGAACATCTTTCCGAGACCACCGCCCTCTTGGGACATCTGCATATTTGGTGACATCCAGGCCATTCCACCGGATTCGGTTATCATTTCTTCTCCGGGTTCAAGTTCACAGATAACAACCGGCATCGGCTCGCCTTCGATAGAATATCGCATAATCATTCTCCTTTCGGTACAAATCATCCAGTTAGGAAGATTATACTAAAATAATTTCTTTATGAAAACAAATTTCGAAAATCTTAACCTTTTGATATAATAATTATCATAAGGGTAATTGTGTCGATAAAATATTGTGTAAGCATAAAGGGAGAATTGTATGAAATTAATTGATCATAAAAATGATAAGTCCATAAAACCCTCAAATGTAAGACGCAATAAGCACTGGATTTCTGTTTTTTCGATACTTATCATATCACTTTTGTTTTTGAACGCTTGCGATACGGGAGTTCCGGAAGCAGCCACTGAAGCATGGGAAACTGAGGAAACATCAGCAATAACAGGAGATTCTGTTGAAGATTACAACGAAAACAGTGACCCGGCCAATACTGAATCAAAAGAAGATGATGGACTTTTTTCCTTTTTAGACACGCAAAAAGAGAAGGAAAAAACCTGGAAAACCTATGACAGTCTGGCGGATGCTGAAAAAGCATCGGGACTTGTAGTTTCGGATAAGTTAAAAAGGGGCTTAAAGCAATTCAATCATATAGAGTACAGAGCTCTTGAAGATACCATGATTGAACTGGTTTATACCGATAAAAACGGAAATGAAGGCTACAGATTCCGCCAGGGCCACGGCACAGACGATATCAGCGAAGATGACAAAAATTACGACGAAGAAAATGATTACAAAATGGGGAAAGTCATTGTACATACAAAAGGAAGTAACGGACACATCACCATTGCCACTTACACTGACGGAAAGAATTCCTACGCTTTCATGGGAAAAGCATATCAGCCGCCTCTTATCGAGCTTATAGGTATATACGTACTGACAGCGTGACAAACAGATACGGATTTCTGAACGGTGAGATAACCCGGGGTGTAGTCATTTATGTGAGCATCTGTAAGAACAAAAAAGAAAACAACGTTTATAGAGGAGGATATTATGCAAATTACTTGTCCAAAATGCGGAGCTGTTGTTGACGGAACCAAGAAATTCTGCCGCAAATGCGGAGCTCCACTTCAAAACATGACACAGGAGCAAAATACAAATAATATGCAGCAGACAACGGATCAGCCGAATGCGCAGTGGCAGTCCAATATGCAGAGCCAGCCGAATATGTATGGTCAGCCGAATGCACAGGGCGACCCAAATATGTACGGCCAGCAAAACATGCAGGGTCAGTCCAATATGTATGGTCAGCAGAACATGCAGGGTCAGCCTGATATGTATGGCCAACAGAATACACAGTGGCAGTCCAATATGTACGGCCAGCAGAACATGCAGGGTCAGTCCAATATGTACGGTCAGCAGAACATGCAGGGTCAGTCCAATATGTACGGCCAGCAAAACATGCAGGGTCAGTCCAATATGTACGGCCAGCAAAACATGCAGGGTCAGCCCAATATGTATGATCAGCAGAACATTTATGGCCAACAGAACATGTATGGCCAGCAAAACATGTATGGCCAGCAGAACATGCAAGGTCAGCCTGATATGTATGGCCAACAGAATGCACAGTGGCAGTCCAATATGTACGGCCAGCAGATGCCGTACGATACGGTTAATCCGGAAAGAAAGGGTAAATCACCGGTAACAATGATTGCAGCCGGTGTTGCTGCCTTGGCTGTAATAATCGGTGCAGCATTTTTTGCTCTGAAAATCCTGCCCGGATTATTTAAAGATCCAAAGACACAGTTTTCGGAAAATGTGGTTATGGTCACCAGATATTTCAGTGATGAGTTCACCGGTTTCGGAACCAAGCCTGTTGAAGCGATGCTGCATTTCGGAATGGATGATGCAGAGAATTCACATACTACGACCAAGGTAACCACCATAGAATCGGATGCGGCAGGCGATGACGGAAGTGTTGATCTCATTCAATCATACAGCTATGATTCCAAAAGCGGAGATACCGCATATACTTTATCGGTAAGCATGGGAGATACATCTCTTGGAACCTCAGGAATGTACTATAACGGAAATGAATTTATTTATTCTCCTGCACAGACAAATTCTCCTATGGTAAGGTACGAGTTGGATGACAGCAGTGCAAAGTCACTTGCTTCTTATCAGACCATTGACAGATTTACACTGATGTTATGCGGGATGTCTTCGGAAAAGACAGTCGACTGGGATAAAGAGTCAAAAGATTTCCTTGAGAATTCACTTAAAGAACTGGATAAAAAAGCATTCGAAAAATCCAAGGAAGACTATACAATTTTCGGAAAGACTCAGCAATGTGATACATTAAGCGTTGCTGTGTCCGGTCAGGAAGCCAAAGACCTTATGGCGGGAATGACAAAGCTTTTTACTGCCGGTATTTCAATGGGGGATGATATCGATATAAATGAATTATTCAAAGACAGTGAAATCGATGACAGCACCAGCCTCAAAGTAACAACATATTCATACAAAAACAATCCTGTCGGAGTTGTTATAAGTGTCTCCAAAGACTCCGAAACACATAGTATTAATATAAGCGGTTATAGTACCGGTACTGAAAAACAGGTTATTCTCGATGTTCCATCCGAAGATGGAACAGCCTTTTATTACGAAGATGGAGTATATTCCATTGATTCGGGATATAAAGTTAAAAATATAATAACTTTCGGCGATGTATCATTTGTTGTGGACGAAACCGGAAAAATAAACGGATCGGACAGGGATCTCAGCGGAAGCTTTACAATTGAGACAGGTGGAAATACCGGAATGCTCCCTCTTGAAGATGACACTTTCAAAGGTGCCATCAGTCAGAAAATAAAAGACGGAAAAGGTCAATTTATAACTGAACTTAAAACAGAAGAAGGAAATGTAAAAATAGTCACAAGCATTGACAGGGGAAATCTTCAGGAGGATAAGATCACTGCACCAATGTTTCTTACTGAATCAGGTATTGATTGCGAAGATGATCTCGATATGCTGAAAGAAACCCTTCATGTCTCAATGCTGGAAGATAAAGATAATCCGGAACTCACAAATATGGGAAACAGAAATGCCCTTGTGCGTCTGGGATATATTCTTTCACCGATGGTTAATATCTTCTAAAAAGGGGATCAACAGATTTCATCACCCGGTAATCAGCTCAAACGCACATTGATATGTGCATGTGCCATTACATTAAAACACATAACAGGTATCATATATGATTGAAGCAAACGGTCTGGTTAAAAAATATGGTAATTTCACAGCAGTGGATAATGCTTCCCTGCTGCTCGAAAAAGGAGAGGTGATAGCACTGCTCGGTTCCAACGGAAGCGGCAAGAGCACTCTTCTCGGCATGCTTGCCATGGTTCTGAAACCGGATTCCGGTGAAGTGACTGTTGATGGGCTCAAAGGTAAACAGGCTAAAGAAAAAGTGGCCTATGTTCCTCAGGAAATCGTCCTTTTTGAAGAACTGACTGTTGTTGAAAATCTATATGCATGGTCATCCCTTAAAGGAAAGGAAAATGAAGAACGTGCCGGTTATCTCATTAATGAACTTGGAATGACAGATTTCAAAAAAAAACGTGTAGACAGACTCTCCGGAGGACAGCGAAGGAGAGTCAATCTGGCTGTTTCTTTAATGGGAAAATATGATTATCTGTTACTGGATGAACCTCTGGCCGGAATAGATGCCCACGGAGGAGAATGCATAGAACATCTTCTGAGAAAAGAAAAAGAAAAAGGATGCGCCATGATCCTGACAGAGCATAATCCCACAATCCTTTTACCTCTTACGGACCGTTCCCTGAGAATTGAAAAAGGGCACTTATCTGTATAGTCCCGAATCATCATAGGACTGACCAGAATGCATTTTCACAGAATATAACTAAACGAAAGGAGTAATATATGAGTATAATTTGTCCTAAATGCGGTGCAGAGCTTCCTGATGATTCCGTATTTTGTGATACCTGCGGGGCAACATTAAATCAAGCCACAGACGGTTCCCCTGACGCAAATCCTCCCGCGTCCAACGAATCATCACCACAAGACACAGACGCTGCCGGTTCTTCAGAACAGCCCAGAGGAACTCAGGGATCTTTCCCTACATACGGAAAAACAGGAAATTACAATGCTTCCGCTAACGGATCTCCACAATCCGGAAACACCTTTGGAAACAGCACTCCTCAACAGAATATAAATAACAATCCAAATCAGGGAACCTATGGAGGTTCCCGACAAGGCAGTTTCAACGGTCCCGGCCCCGGAGCCCCGTATAGTTCCGGTAATGGCGTTCCCAATGGGAACTTCAACGGGAACTTCAATGGGAATTTTAATGGAAACAATAATCCTCCCAATAATTTCGGAGCCCCCGGCGGCGGAAAGAATCCGGGAGGTATTCCAAAAGTTGCCTTTATCGGTGCGGGTGTCCTGGGTCTTGTTGTCATAGGAGTTGTGGCAGCTCTGTTACTGAAAAACAAGCCCAAAGATGTTGTTAATGAAAGTACCGACAGTGTCCAGTCAACGACTGTGGCTGAGTCAGACGTTGAATCCACAACTGCTGCTAAGGAAGAAACAACGGAAGCTACATCCGAATCGTCTGTGAAACGCTCAGGAGATGATAAAGACATTGTAATAATACCATCGGGAGCCAAAGTAAAAACCGATGCTGAATTCTCCGAGCTTATAGGCGAGTATGAAGGTGAGATCCAGCTCACAGCCCTGGACGGATTCGAGGATGTCGAAGGCATTCCTGAAGATTTTGAGGAGAACCGGAAAGAAGCCCTCAGTAATCCTCTGCCATGCACCCTTATCATAAATGAAGATGGTGATTGGGGACTTGAGTATGATTTCATGGGCGGCATGGGAATGGATAGTACAGATTTCAGCGACCCCGACGAATTCACTAAGCAGCAGAGATCCGGTATCCTTGTAGATGAGATCAATGACGGCTACTATCATGCAGGCATAGACGCAGAAGGAGCCTTTGAAGGCGATGAGGATGCAAAAGTCGAGATTGATCACGTTGGTGCTTACTGCACAAAAGATGACGACAGTCTTATTGCAGGATACTACTATATGCATGCCACTACGAACGGTGCCGAAATCACCGTCTGTGGTGACTTCAATGTAAAGAAGCTTACAGAGGATATTGAAGAAGAGGAGACTACTGAATCTGAAGAGCAGGAAGAAGAGGAAGAAACAATCCCTACAATCAGCGGCGGTCAGTGGACAAAGATGAAGAGCGGCGCATGGATCTATGAAAAGGATGGCCGCCTTGTCAAAAACTGCTGGGTAGAAAGCAAAGGTAAGTATTATTACATAGATAAGGATGGTTACATGATGACCGACGGTTATACTCCGGATGGTTACTATGTAAAGAAAGACGGAAGCTGGGATTCCTCCATTGCCCAAAGAAAGTCCGGAAGCTCAGGATCTGTTTCTGACGATACAGGCTATGATCCTACAACCTATGCAGTGACCGGCGGAAAATTTGAAACCCTTGAGGATGGCGCTGTACTGTATGAGGATTCCAAAGGAAAATATGTAAGTAATACCTGGGTAGAATCAAAGGGCAAATACTATTTTATAGGTCCTGACGGTACGCGTATAAGCAACAACTACTCGTCCGATGGTTACTGGACTGATGCAAACGGAAAATGGTGTGAGGATGTACCTCAGAGAACCGATGATCCCGAACCTTTGAACACAACATATTCGGGTGTAGCTTCAAACTGGAAAATAAAGCTCCTTAAAAATGGAACCTACGGAACGGCAACTTACAGCTATAATGGATCCAGCGTTAAAGACGTCTATACTTTAACTCCTCTTGGTCATGGAGTTTATCTCGCTGAATTGGACAGTGATCCTGAAATATGTGCCCTTATGACAGTTTCCGGCGAGCAAAAATACCTGATCGTTTCCCAGGCCGGCATAACAGAAGAGTGCAAGGCTAAGTAATATCTGCACAAAAATAATATGTTCCAAAGGTTTAGCTGTCAGCCTGTAATACTTAAGCACCAAGTGTTAAATTATTATAAAATTTCGATTTGTATCAGGCCTTCTCAGTCATTTTAATGTTATAATCAGTTAGAGTGTACGAAAAGGAGGTGGTTCCCGTGGATATTTCAGGAATCTCAAGTGCTTCTATGAGCCTCTTAACGAGGAATGTAGGTTCCGATATCGGAACTGCTCTTTTAAAAAAGGCTTTGGATAATGAAGAAGAAACAAGCAACAATATGATGAAGCTTCTTGAGCAGGCGGCTAACCCTGAGCTGGGAGCACATGTTAATACAGTAGCTTGAGATACAGGTTTTGATGTTTCTTAAATGATATAGGACAGGTTTTCACATTGATGTGACAGCCTGTCCTTCATTATTTCTATAAATATTTCGAAAAAATCCGCTTTTTTCAATTCTTTTTTCTTAAAAAGGTATTATTTTTCAAGAAAGTGTCGATAAAAGTATGGACAGCAGTTTGAATTCAATATTTTTCATTGAAATATATAGACATTACCTAATAAACAGGAGGTACTTATGCAAAGTAAAGTAGGCTACAGTATGAATCGCGATGTCAGAGCAGCTGTAGAAGAAGCTACCGGAGGGATAACAGATCCTATCGGTCTCATCATCATGACAGATCACGACAGACTTCAGGATATTTCAGCATTGCTAAAGAAGAAATACCCCAATGCTCAGTCCATCGGAGTTAGCGGCACCAACTATTACAATGCCCAGTCCTCAGATCATAACCTCATTGTGACCGCATTTACCGGCGAAGCTGTTGTCCATGCCGGAGTTGTGAGAAATCTCTCTACCTGTCCTGCAGTGGATGTAGTAAACATTAAGGAAAGCATGAGCATCGTCAACGGTAACCGTGACAATACCATTCTCATCGAGTATTGCACCAATGACGAGGAGCGTCTCACCACCACCATCAATATGGCCCTTGGAGACAGCGGTATTCATGTAGTTGGCGGAACAGAGCTTGGCTATGCTGCAACCGCAACTGCTGCCGTTACTGTGAACGGACAGCTTTATCCCGATGCCTGCGCATATATGCTGATAAAGAACACTAACGGCAGGGTAAAGGTTTATTCCGAGAATATCTATGGTCCTATGGAGGGACATCCGACTCATATAGTTACAAAAGTAGATCTTGCAAAGAAGGCTGTTTATGAGATAGACCACAAACCTATAGCAGAGGTTTACAGTCAGGAAATGGGTGTTCCCGTTGATAAGGTTATCGACAACACTCTTGAGCATCCTTTTGGCCGATTAGTAGAAGATAAGGTATTTATAGCTTCCCAGAAGGATCCTCTTCCAAAGGGCGGACTCACCTTTTATAAGAGACTTAATGTCAATGACTCCGTCAGCATCCTGAAGCTCAACGATTTTGACGCCATCAATAAGGCAACCCGCGAAAAGATCCTTGGTGATATTCCTAATCCTAAACTGTTGATATCTGTTAACTGTATTTACAGATATCTGCTGTTTACCGGAAACGGATATTACAACACACTGCTTTCGAATATGGCAACACTGGGACCATCCGTCGGAAACATTGGCGGCGGCGAGCAGTTCGACAATCAGCATGTTAACCAGACCATGGTTGTTGCTGTATTTGAATGATAAGGAGGGTGTACGATGTTTTCATTTGGAAAAAACCAGGATTATAATATGAACACACCCGCAAATGCTTCTGACGATTCTCTGAAGCATGAGCTTGAAGGCTTAAGAGCCATAGGTGAGTATGCTTTAAAGCAAAAGAACCTTTTGCAGCACGAAGAGATCAGGACCTCAGACGAGCTTAAGGGCATCCAGTACTCCTTTGATGCAGTTCGTCAGAAGTCTGATGACATCACAAATTCTGTAACAGATTTCCAGGCTCAGTTCTCAAGAGTACAGGAAATAGTTGACCGTTTTGAATCCATCATATCGAAAATGGAATCTACTGTTGAGGAATCTCACAACAGTATGGATATGGTCAGAGAGAAGTCCAATGATGTTTACGAAACCATTTCCGCTGTTGAACAGGTTTTTGAGGAGTTCCAGAAGAGCTTTGCTGACATTTCCAAGAATGTAAGTGCCATCAACAGGATAGCCAGCCAGACAAACCTTCTTGCCATCAATGCTTCCATCGAGGCAGCCCGTGCAGGTCAGGCAGGAAAAGGCTTTGCGGTTGTTGCTACAGAGGTTAATAAGCTGTCAAAGAACATCCAGGAGATAGTAGGCTCCATCGACAACAGCATGCATAATCTTAACTCAAACAACCTGAAGCTTAAGGATGCAATCATAAATACAAGAACCGCAATTACGGATTCACAGAATCAGGTTAATGAAACTGATGCCGTTGTTGAAAGCATTAACGCAGTTTCCGAGGATATCGCAAACGGCAACAAGGAAATGCTCCAGGTATTTGATGACTGCAACAATAACATGAATATGGTTTCCTCAACTGTCGCAGATTCCGCAGTTTACTATGACAAGGTTGAAAGCGATATCCAGCATATGATGACCAACATCACAAAGAAAGGTTTTGTATTTGAGGATTTGAATAATGCTCTCGAGCAGATCGATCCGATGATCCGAAAGATCAGACGCTGATAAAGCGGACATTCCCTAATGTCCTTTCCTTTATACCCCTTCTTTTGTAAGCCCGTCTCCCCAAGGCGGGCTTCTTTTTTTCGCAATAAAGCCGCCACAGGACATGTGACGGCTAACTCAGAATCGAGCAGGGTGTATTCCATCTACTCGATTATTACGATGTTTTTTTAAGTTTGCTGATCAATCCGGAAATAAGTATTCCTGTCAGCAGCCAGACTACGCTTGTAATAACCGCTCCGGGTAAAAATGATTTACCATGAGATGCCATATAAAACCAGCGTCCCGGGAATATAATCGAAAGATTTTCCCAGAAACCTGCCCAATCCGGAAGTCTGAAGAGCAGTCCGGACATAAGAGATGCGGTTAATGTGATAACCGGAGCTGACAGAACCAGAACTGAGAAATTACCGGAAAGAGAGCATACAACCAAAGCGATTCCGCTTGCTCCGATTGAGTAAACAATATAAGCAAGTAAAATCAAAAGAAAAGAACGGGCATCGGTTGTCTCTTTGTATAAAACAGGAATTAATCCGATCGAAGCAAGAATCATGCCGGGTAATGCCTGAGCAATGAACATCAGGGCTATATTGGCGCCCCGCCCGACGGCTCTTCGAATCAACTGTCCGCTTCCGTAATTACACATCCACGTTCCGCTGATAATTATATAAAACAGGGATAATGCTGCGTACCATCGGATACCTGTGCACATATTGTCTTCTTCATCAGTTTCCTCAGCAGTGTCTACCAGATATGCTTCTACATCCAGAAGAGATCCTTTATCCCATATTTCGGAAGTATTTTGGCGAAACCGGGCAAGCTCCTCTTCATCAGCCTTGGCAATTTCAACCAGACGTGATTCAATAAGGGCTTCAATCCATATTTTTATGGCATCATTAATAACTGTTTCGGTAAAGGATTCCAGTTCCATACTGTCAGACATGACAGTAACGGAAATCAGAGAATTATAGTCACCTTTCCGGATTTTATCCGAAAAATCCTCCTTTATTACAACTATTCCATGAGCTCTGTTTTTGGCTATGGCATCATTTGCGTCATCCAATGTTGAAAGATAAAAATCATACGATTCTTCACTTAACAATACATTGATAAATTCTTCACCCCAAACGCCTTCATCGTTGTTTACAATGGCAATCGGAACAGAAGTATTGTTTTCGACTGTATTTAGCGTGGAGATATAAAATGAAACAATCGCGATAATGATCAAAACAGAAAGAGATGTATAGTCTGTAATAAGTGCTCTTGTACGGCCTTTAAACAGAGATGCGTAATTCATTCTTTGCACCCCCTTATCATATAAACGGTAAACCCTGAAATCACAAAAACGATACACATGAATACCAGCATCATGATATCCATCGTGAACCTTTCTTCAACCATTTTATAAAGGGCATTGGAAAAAATGCTTATGCTGCTTCGAAGAGGAGATATTTCCATAAGAAAAGCAATCGTTTTGGGATAATCGGTATTGCGGGACATAAAGAAAACACCCGCCATGGAAACAAAACCAAAATAAAGCCCTGCCCAAAGAGCAGAATGTCCGTTTTTGAAAACAGATCCGAAAAAGATTGCCAGGGCACTGAAGGTTAATGCGGTTAAGAGCATAGCAGGAAAAACAGTTAATGCAAGCTGAATCGGTACATTACGTATAATTCGTGCTACCGGGTACATTATAAGGAAAGTACCCATGATAAGGATAGTACCTGAAATCAAACGTGCAAAATAAAATCCGGCAAGACTGCCTGCAGATATTTTTCTCTTTTTAAATGTTCCGGATACATCGATACCGGTTAAGTATATAATTGGAAAAGATGCAAAATAAGCACAGACAGCAAACAGGGAACCGACAATGAATCTTAAATAATAATCATTTCCGGGAGAAAAGACTCCCTTCTTTCCTATGATACGGCCACGATTAAGGTGGACATTCAGGAGATCATAGCTTCCTTCTTCCCACAAGGTTAATATCTCGTCATCGGTTATTCCTTTGTTTCTTCCGATATCGGCAGCAATATATACTATTCGTATTCCCTGCCCGAACACAGACATTGTACTTTTAAAGGATGAATAAAATATTAAAGCATCAAAGGAATGCTCTTTTGAATAATAATATTCCAATTCTGCCTTTTCTCCCGACATGGAAGTATAATAAGTATTTTCCGGAATATGAAGGAAAACGGCAACTTTCCCTTCTTTAACAAGATTCATTCCTGTTTCCATGTCTTTGACAGGGTAAACCACAGCCCTGCCGTCACTTACTTCGGGAGCAATGATCAGATTTAATAATTCACTTGTTTTCTCTGCAGAATCTTCATTATAGATTGCACATGCAATTTTATTGCCGTTATCTGCACTTATAACCGGTATAAGAAAGGTTGCAAACAGCAATAAAACAGGGACCGGTGATAACATTGCGAGTATCACAGTTTTCCCATGACCAAATAGTCTTTTTATATCATATAAGATGAGCATAAAAGGCTTCATTCGATAACATGCCCCCTGTCAAGTTTAATCATTCTGTCCATAAGAAACAGCAACCTACAACAAATCTAAAATCCCTGCTTTTTTAATCATAAGTATGAACACCTGCGCCAGACTGTATACTGAATTGTCCATATTCACTTTTAAAGTATCACCCGTATCCAGTGCTGCTTTTAAATCCTCAAGGTTTGTTCCGCAATCAATACCTGACTCAGGCAGGAAAACTGGGGGAGTGATCTTGTTTGTCTCAAGAGGTCCCCTGGTCATGGAAGAAGTAATGTCGACCGATACCTTATCACTTTTTAATGTTGTTGTTTTCGTTCCGTTACCAAGTACGGAAGTTTCTTTAATCGTACCTGTCATAAAGTTTCCGGTAATAGAAGTAATATCATCAGACGAAGGTTTATTTGATGATATCTCAAAAGTTCCGTTTAAATCTTTTGAAGAACCTGACTGATTTACTTCCTGAAGAATTGTAACGAAGAAGCCATCGAAATCACACTTGTTGGTCATGCTGTATTCTCCGCTGCCTGTGCAGATGACGCTTTCTTCATAGTAGGAATCATCACCGGTTGAATCACAGTCAATTATCATTTGTTTTTCGGATCCCTTTTTATAATAGTTGATTTCATACTTACAGGTTTCCTGATCAAGAGTAACATCTGCAATAATGGCAACAGGCGTTCCTTTATAACTGTATGTTGTCATAGTGATTTCCATGTCACCGTCATTCTGGGTGTATGAATCGATAAGCCTGTTAAATTTGCTAGTATCATTTTCATCGAGGTCAATTATTTCTTTGTATATGAGATCGCTGAGACCACTAATCAGGTTAACAGCGTTATCATCGGATACGGTTACTGAAACAGTATTGCATTCCTTTTCTTCACCTAAAATAATGTAGCCTGCTTTTGATTTTATAAAGTCTTTTTCCGTTAAACCTGAGAGAGCGGTTTCAATAAAGTTATTCCATTCCTGATCCCAGTCAGTTTCTTCACGTTTATCTGATTCCATTATCATCTTGGCATAACGTTCTATTGCTCCAACGTTTTTAAGACTTTCCTGAGCTGATGAATCCATTTGATATCTTATCATCGGGGAACCGGGATCCATAGGGACAAAGATAAACTGATCTCCGGAAAAATACATACTTCCCGTACCAAGCGGGTTTCCACTGACAGAGGCTGTAATATCGTATGCAGCATCACCATTATCTGCATTATAGCTGTATGTCTGTTCCAACACCAGGTCATAGGCAGGCATGGTATCGGACGAAAAACGCGTAGTCCTTGTGCAGGTATGAGATTTGTCGGTATCATCGATTCCAAAATGGACCAAAGCATCCATAGGGATTGAACCGATATTTGAAATTTCTTTATTTATATTTTTGGAAACTCCAACAACATTTTCAGCAAAAGCCTTCCTGGGATTTTTGAAAATACCGCTGTTAATGATAAATACAACACCGCCGGTAAGAAGTGCTGCCAGTAAAATAATAAAGATGATTAACTTGACGGTAATGCCGCCATTTTTATTCTTTTTCATATGGCTTTTATTATATCATAAATTGCCGAAAGTCTTTGTCCTGTCCTGGAGAAATCTCTTTCCAGAGCTGTTTTTCCGGCATCCTTTACAATGGATTTATCAGTACTGTTCAGGACCTGTTTAAGTATCCCCGGCAGCTCGTCATTCTGCTTGAATTTAAATACATTTTTTCCGTTAACAAGCCATCCGTTATATACGGGGATGTCACGGACGATAACCGGTATTTCACATGCCATAGCCTCTAAAACAACTATTCCTTCTGTCTCCTCATGACTCATAAAAAGAAATAAATCACAGAAATTATATGCTTTTTTCAATTCTGCGCTGTCAACGAAACCTGCGAAGATAAGGTTTTCTGGAGACTGTCGGATTTCTTTTCTAACCCGAGCAGGAACAAGAACGGAAGGTGTATAACCAAACCAGATAAAAGAATAGTCAGGGTTATTCCTGGCAAGTTCAATGAATTCCGTAATACCCTTTCTCTCCATATAATGTCCTACACTCATTATCACTTTTTTATCATCCGGCAGATTATACTTTTTCAGAAACTCCTTTTTCTGAATCAGATTAAGTTCCTTCTCTTTCCTCCAGTAATATGTATCTATACCGTTTGACAAAGCATAAACAGGCTTTTTGATATTGTATCCTTCCAACAGTGACTTCGAATATTCAGTAGGGGTGATAACAGCATCACCGAGTCCATAGCAAAAAACTATCCATTGCTTAAAAACCGGTGCCAAAAAATTGGAACCTACAAAAGAGTTTTTAAAATCCTCCATTGTTGAATGACCGTAATATAATACTTTTTTGCCCAATGCTTTAGCCCTTACAGCCATGAAAACACTATCAGGAAAAACCGTATTGATATGAACAATATCGGATTGTTTTAAGCCGGATTTGTTTACAGATATACCTTGTTTTTCCAGCATGGAGATCTGGTGATATACCGCTTTCCCCACGCCGCTCTTTTTTGTGAGATTAATCCCACCCATATATACAAAAGTTTTCATATTGTTATCATGCATCATAGTAAATATAATACTATTCTTTTCCTCTATCAAACACCCCCATCTGCAAATTCCGGTAACAGATCCCCCCGGTCCACCGGGTGAACTGTTACAAAATCCAAAAAGGATTGAGAATAATAATTCTTAATGATAATATTACTTCACCACTAAAAGGATTACTGATTATGGTCGACAGTAAAAAAACTGACAATGATAAATCATATAAAAAATCGAAGGATTTTTCACGGAAAATAAAGCAGGGAATCTGCGATCTCCTGCCTTATTTTTGTGTTTTTTCCATATCTATTATTGTTTGGGAACTGATTCTTCGTTTTCAAATGGGGCAGGGATTCTCAAAAGAAAACCTTTTCTTTCTTTTTTTTGTTCCTGCCGAAGCTCTTGCTCTTACTGTTATCAACGGACTGTTTCCTCAAAAAATCAATCGGATTCTTTTTCCCCTAAGTCTTTTGATCATATCCTTTTATTACGATATTCAACTGGTGTATTTTCGAATCTTTGGTTCATTTTTTTCTGTATCCATGATGGAAATGGGAGAGGAATCCATAGTCAATTTCGGTTGGGCAATTGGAGAAGTTCTGCAGAAATCCCTTGGATACATGGCACTTATACTTATTCCTGTAGTAGTTGTAACCGTACTGTGTCTGACTAAACGAATAAAAGGCAATCCATACCCTCCGGTTCTTCATCTGATCATGATTCCCCCGGTAATCATATTATGGATCCTGGGAGCTCAGTGCCTCAGAATAGACGGTACAGCAAAACAAAGTGCATATAATATATTCGTTTCCAATACAAGCGACACAGACACTACTTCCTCCAAAGTAGGAAGCATAACAACCTTTACCGTTGAATTGGGCTCTTATTTTTGCGGCTTCGGGAGAAGTGACTCATTTAAAACCGATAATTCTCTCTATGAGGGTCTGATGCTCAATGATGAAATATTATTCGACAACAATGCCGCAGCTAAAATCAATAAGAGTTTTGATTTTGATGAACTGGCAAAAAACAGCGGCGACGATTCTATTCATGAACTGTATGATTATGTGGGAAACAGAATGCCTTCTTATACCAATGAATATACCGGCATAATGAAAGGTTATAATGTTATTTTTATCTGCGCTGAAGGTCTCTGGACATACGGAATCAATGAAAAAGTAACTCCAACTATTTATGAGATGGCAAACAGCGGAATAATACTGACAAATTATTACAATAGTTTTCGCAATACAACCGTGAATGGAGAGTTCGCTCTTTCAACATCTTTATGGCCCGATGTATCACGTAAGGCCTTAAAGGGCGTCGATGTCGGAAGTATGCCTCAATCATCCATGTGCTATATGCCCATGGGCCTTGGAAATATCTTTAAAAACGAAGGTGTGCCTTCCTATGCTTTCCATAACTATTACGGAAATTATTACCGCAGAAAACAGTCCTGGACCAACCTTGGTTATGAGAATCTGTTTTTTATGGATGACGGAATGACTTTTTCCTCCAGGTGGCCCGCTTCCGATTATGAACTGATGAAACAATCAGTTGATAAGTACATTTCGGAAGATCGTTTTTTCACATATTATATGACCTTCAGCGGTCATGGTCCGTACAATTCAAGCAATTGCATTTACAATAAAAATATAGAAGAAGTAAAATCCCGGCTCGGTGACGAAGCAGGCAATTACTGTGATGAAGCATTAGGATATCTTGCAGGCAATCTTGAACTGGAAAAAGGAATTGAATATCTGGTAACCAGGCTTGAAGAAAAAGGGATCCTGGATAACACCTTAATAATGATAACCGGTGACCATTATCCATATTATCTCGGAGAGGAAGGAAGAAACCAGCTTGTGGGAAGGGCTATTTCCGATATGGATCTGTATCATTCAACATGTATATTATATACAACGGGATTGCCGGAAAAAGTAACATGCGAAACGTATTGCTGTAATATAGATATCGTTCCGACTGTTTTGAATCTTTTGGGAATCGATTATGACTCAAGACTGTTTATGGGCACAGATGTTTTTTCTCAAGGTATCCACAAAGCTGTTCTTTATAACAAAAGTTTTATTACCGACAAGGTCATTTACAATTCAAAAACCGGAACAGTAGAATGGAAAATCGACACCGGACAATATAATAAAAAAGACCTTGAGTTATATCTGGACTCAATGAGCGATTTGATAGAATCGGAATACTCCGCAAGTATAAAGATAATAGATAATAATTTCTATCACCATTTATGGAAAGATTCAGATTTGATCACAGCCGAAGAGGCTTCAAGCGAGATCAAAAGGGAAGACAACGTAAGAGAAGAATTGAAAGGGCTAAGGAAGGATAAAAACCAAAGCAGGGAAGACACAATCAAAGGCGGATTGGAAGAAGCAAAAAAACAGATTGAATTGTTAAAACAAAAAGGGCAGGAGGATATTGACTCTGATCAATAATGATCTTATAACCTCCCGCATCTTGTAAGCCCGCCTGCCAGGCGGGCTTTTGGTATTTTTCATATTTTCTTCAGTTCATATATTTTTTCACATTCTTTTACAAATTTTTCCTGATTATATTTTTCAAACACCATTGTTTTTGCATTCTCTGCGACTGTTGTTCGTAAATGTTCATCATTTGCCAACAGTCTGAGATATTGTTTGAATTCATCCCGGTTATTATACATAAATCCGTTTACAGAATTCGTAATAACCCCATCCAGACAGCTGTCATAACGGCAAAGTACCGGGATTTTGCAAGCCATGGCTTCCATATAAGTTAATCCCTGGGATTCACTACGGGACGCATTAACAAATATATCACCGGAAACATAATATCGGGGAACCTCGTTAGGATCAATCATCCCGACAAATATCACTCTGTCTGATACCTTTTGCTTCTGAATATATTTTTCTATCTTCTTTCTGTGGGGTCCGTCTCCAACTATCATGATACGGTAACCGGACAGTTCTTCATCTCCGATGAAATCAACAAGCTCCTCTATGTTTTTTTCTTTGGCAACTCTGCCAAGATAGAGTAAGATACATTCATTTTCTTTGATTCCATATTTTTCACGAATGGAATTCCTGTATTTGAAGTACTCAGAATCAAAAAAACACTCTCTGATGGCGCTTGGAACAACAAATATATCGGACTTTATATGATATCCTTCAAGTATTTGCCGCATTTTATCAGTCGGTGTTATGAATGCTTTTGTCTTCCTTGATATCTGTCGTATAACGTTTGGAACAATAGGTCTTACCCATAAATTGCCTAAGGGAAGATAGCGGACATAGTATTTATAAACCGTATGATAATGATGCACAATGGGCGTGTTGGTCTTTCTCGCTATATAACATGCGCAGCAAAATGTTGACAGTTCACAATGGGTGTGTATCACATCAGGATTCCATTCAATTAATTCTTTAATTATTTTGTATTTCCCGGGAAGAACGAGCCTGGCATGAGGATAAACTATGTCTGCGTTGATAGATGGGATATAATAAAAATCTCCGTCTTTTCTTTCGGAATGTGTTTGGGAGAGGGTTACGATCCTGACATCGTGTCCATGCTTTTTCAAGCCTTCATATAAGATATTAATGGATGTTACAATTCCGTTAACTTCGGGATTAAATAAATCTGATGCAATAAGGATTTTCACAAGGTTCTCCCTTCACTGAAAAGATATAAATCATTTTACTATCATAAACTCTCCACAGTCCATACACGGAGTTTGTTCACTTTGGTTTTTACCTTTTCCTTAGTACACATCACCCAACTCCAGGTATACATATACTCAGAACAAGAGAAAAAAGCAAGCGAAAAAAGGCTTTTGTTATTTTTGTTTTCCTTATCCTTTCTGAATGATATAGTAGATACGGTGACTAATGTTCATCGAAAGGAAAAGAAAGAAACAGAACGGAGGTAATTATGAAAAGAAACATCAGGAAAATGTCAGCTCTTGTCATTTCGGCAGCACTTTTGATGTCCGGATGCGGCGGAACGACAACTACTAACAGTTCTACCGAAGCACCGGCAGCAACTGCTGCGGAGACTACCGCTTCAGCTGAAACAAAAGAGGCGGAAACATTGGCCACAACTGAAGCTGCCAAGGAAACTAATGCAGAAGCCGCTGAAGAAAGCGGTGAGGTGCAGCTCATAAATGCCGGAATAGAAACAAACTATGAAAGTATTTACTCGGATACTGACAGAAAATATTTAGGCGGAGGCTACTATCCGGAAATAACTCTTGGATCCTATGTGAACGGAGAGTATGTTGAAGGTAACGAAAACCACCCTGAGCTTGTAAAAGCTATAGACACCTATAATAAGAATACGGCCGAATGCTTCAAGTCTGATATGGATTCTGCAAAAGAACTCGCAGATGAGGATCCCCGTTTTAAAGAAGAGGACAACGAAGGCTACTCATATTCTGTAGACATGGATGCTTCTATCGAACGCTCGGACTCAAACATTTTCAGTGTGTCCGCATCAAACTATTCTTTTTTGGGAGGTGCTCACGGCAACACCGTCATCACCGGATTTAATGTAGATCCCAAAACCGGCGAGGTGCTCAAGATTTCAGACGTTGTTACCGATAAAGACGCTTTCATTGACGCTGTTGATAAGCAGCTCCACGAAGAGTACCCTGACATCGAAGAAGGCCTCGTTGTAGAAGATCTCAAGACCGCCATCAGCGATTTGTATGACGGAAAAGATGATATGAATCTTCAGTTCTACATGACACACGATGCACTGGTTACAGTATTTTCAGCTTATGACATCACAGCCTATGCCTACGGACCCGAGTTCGTTTCACTGTATTATACTGACTCGGCTGACTTCCTTAATGAGAAGTATCTGAAGACCACCAAAGATTATGCTGCCGAGATTGGTTTGGATGCTCCTTTCTCATTTGAAACAGGAGATGGTACAAAGAAATCCATCACAGTTAATTACCTGGAGCCCATAGGAGATGATGAGTATGCTTCAGAGTACACACTCCGCATGAGCCTTGATGGCAAGGAGTATACAGAGAAACTGGAAAGCATTTACGGTATGCGTGCTTATATCCTTGTAAAAGACGATAATGCTTACATCTATCTCGATATGAGCTCTGACAATGACTGGCATATCACACAGATTTATGACATTAACGGATCCGAGATCAAAAAGGTTGGTGATTTCACAGAAGAAGCTTTCTACGATGTAAAACCTATAGATCCTTCTGATTTCATCATGTCCTCCAGAGGCGGTCTCTTAAGCACCTACGGTATATTCCGCCATTACGAAATGGACACTGACGGAAAGCCTGTTCCTCTTACCGATGCATGGTGGATCAACAATGATTTTGAGCTTACCCTCAACAAGCCTCTCAAGCTCAGCGTGATGGATGAACTCACAGAGGACTGCAGCGATAATGGTACCGAAACAGAGATCCCCGAAAAGACAAAGCTCACACTTGTACGTACAGATGAGCTTAACTGGGTTGATGCCCGTACACCGGACGGAAAGATTGCAAGAATCTATGTTGATACTTCCGACTGGCCCCGTAAGGTAGACGGCATCGAAATTGAGGAAGCTTTCTCAGGAATTGTGTTTGCGGGATAAACATTATAACTATTAAAAACAGCGCCGGTGTGGACTAAAACCACATCGGCGCCTTCATTATCTTTACGTTTTATCATCAATCATCAATAATTGACACACGAATATATGTTTGTTAAAATCCAAGCAGTGCTACCAGTAACTACGGTAGATAACAAAAAAATAACCGCCACAGTCCCAACTGAACGGTTATTTTTGTTAAATAAACCTTAGGGCTAACCGTCTATCGGTAGCACTTCTTTTCGATTAATATATTAACATCGCTGTATATCTTAGTCAATACAGCGTCAAACCACAGGAGATATCACATATGAAAACAGCTATCGTAACCGGCGCTTCCCGGGGAGTGGGGAAGGCTACGGCAGAGATATTGGCACAAAAGGGCTACAGGCTCATCATAAACTGCCGTTCAAATTTTGATCTTCTGGAGGAAGTGGCGGAGAAGTTAAGAAGCTGCACTGAAGTCAAAACCGTTCACGGTGCCATCACGGATGAAGTTTTGAAATCGGCACTAAAGATTGATCTTGATTCCGCCATGCCGGTTCTTACGGAAGATGATATCGCAAACAGCCTTGACGAAGTTACCTCAGGCAATGATTCAAATCAATCCGAAAACACTAACGAAATCCTCCTTGTAAACAACGCCGGCATTTCCACCTTCAATCTCTGCCAGGACGTAACGGACGAGGAGCTCAGCACCATGCTTAGTGCCAATGTCTCCGATATGTTCAAGCTCACCCGCTCAGTGATTCCTTACATGCTGAAAACCGGGTGCGGCCGCATCCTGAATGTTTCCTCGGTCTGGGGAGTCTCAGGGGCCTCCATGGAATCGGTTTACAGCCTGACTAAAGGGGCTGTCAATGCCTTCACCAGGGCGCTCGGCAAGGAGCTGGCACCAAATCATATTCCGGTTAATGCTGTGGCCATCGGCTGCGTCGACACAGACATGAACGGTTGGATGTCTCCGGAAGACAGAGCTGCAGTGGAAGATGAAATCCCTTATGGTCGCATGGCGACACCGGAGGAAGTGGGAGAGTTCATTTACATTCTCGCTCAGGCGCCACTATATCTCACTGCTCAGGTTATACAGTTTGACGGTGGGTGGATTTGAACCCTTCATTTGTAACAGGCTGAACTGTTGCCTGGTTTTTAATCTTTATGAAACTTTAAGGCTTTATCACTTGCCGAAGTAATCTTTAAAGAGTATAACTTCTCATTGTGAATATTTGTTTTTCAAAAGATTCAAATACCGTTGATATATACGCCATCATTTCCGGATGGCAGAGTGAGGTCAAGTATGAAAAAAAATTTCAAAAAAACATTGATTTTATCCGCAACCGCCTGCACAGCACTTGCTTTTTCCCTTAGCGGCTGCAAGAAGTCTTATAAAGCAGAGTTCTCCGAGACTTCAGCCGCAGTTTCAGTAGAAGAGGGAACTCTCGCAGATACAGAGAACAATGTTCTCCCCAACGAATCTGCAACTATTGCAAGCAACGTTGGTCCTACAGTTCCGGCTGCCAACTCTGACACACAGGCTGCAGCAGCCACCGAAACACAGCCTGCTTCCGTTCCCGAAACCACAGCAGCAGAAACAGCTGCTCCCATAAGCTTTGAAGACCGTGATGAAAAAGTTTATATTACGACAGATAATGTAAACATTCGCTCATTACCCCAGACAGAAACAGGCGAGGTACTTGGTAAGGCCAACACCGGAGACAGCTTCCACCGTACAGGATACAGTGATCAGAAATGGAGCAGAATCGAGTATAACGGCCAGACCGCTTTCATAAGTTCTGACTATACTACCACCGAAGTGGTTGAAAAGAAGACCTCTGAAGCTGTAGCATTCAATCCAGATTGGGAGCTCGGCCAAAATTCAATGATCAATTCCGGCACCGCAACTCTTTACTATGCAACAGGCAGCAACAAGAAAGGCAGAACCGTATGCGTTAATGCAGGTCACGGCACAAGCGGCGGTGAGAGCGTAAAGACCCTTTGCCATCCCGACGGTACAAAGAAGGTTACAGGCGGCAGCACTGCAGCCGGCAATACCCACGCAACTGCAGTTTCTTCCGGAACCACCATGAAAGACGGAACCTCAGAGGCTTATGTAAACCTCAAGGTTGCCAAAGCTTTGAAAGACGTCCTTCTCGAAAGAGGCTACAACGTTCTCATGATCCGCGAGAGCGAAGATGTACAGCTCGACAACATTGCCCGTACAGTCATGGCAAACAACCGTGCTGACTGCCATATCGCCATCCACTACGACTCAACCGAAAAAGACAAAGGTGCTTTCTTCATGAGTGTAGCTGACGGCATCAAGGGCATGTATCCCGTTTCCGAAATCTGGCAGGAGAGTGACCGTCTGGGTTCAAATGTCATCAACGGTCTTTCCGCAAATGGTGTAAAGATTTTCAGCGACGGTGCAATGCAGATGGATCTCACTCAGACCAGCTACTCAAAGATCCCGTCCATCGACCTGGAACTTGGTGACAGAGTCTCTGATTACAGTGATTCTACGGTTGCTGTTCTTGCAAAGGGAATCGCAGACGGAATCGACAGTTTTTATTCATAAGCATAAATCAGTAAATATAAGGGTTTGTCCATTCTTTTTAGAATAATTTTACACAGTAAGTAAAACGTAAAACATTTAAAAAGATTCTTCAACAGCAGGTGTGATACCATAATGATGTGATTAAAACATCAGAGAATATCACACCTGCTGTTTTGTATTTTAATCATTTTCCGAAATCTGCACTATCACAGTCGCTAAGCGGCTGAATAAATCAATATATCAATTTACAGTTCCTTTTGTACGGAACACCTGGGAGATCATTTTGAAAAACATCACATACAAACATATAGCTTTATATACAGCTCTGACCATAACCATAAGCAGCCTGACCCCCGGCATGGTATCCTATGCCGAAGAGGCTGAAAAGTCTTCGTCTGTGACAGCGATAGTTGAGGCATCTTCTTCAGCATCAACTGCCAAAACAACAGAATCCAAGGCTTCCTCATCAAAGACAAAAGAATCAAAATCATCCTCAACCTCTTCATCCGATTCCTCCGGGGAAGTTCTTCTGGAAATAGGAGACGGTCCTGTTGATGATGCAGAACTTGGCATCACTTCCGATGAGGATCTGGCAGCTATTACAGATGGTTCCATGATCCCGGAATATAACATTACAAGCATTGATGAGACCACTTCCAATGTAGTAACCGAGAACTATGCAGTGGCAAAGGACTCCGGCGCGAAAGAAACAATCACAGAGACATCCTCTGTATCCGGTTCCGAAGATAAGCTTCTGGAAATAGCAGACGATGTTGACGATTTTAGTGCCTTCAAGACAAAGGTATCCAATATAGCTGATGACTTTACCAGTTTTGTATCAAACATAACAGGGCAGTCAGGCAACTCAACAACTTCAGGTTCTGATGACACAATAGCCGTAAACAATGCACCTTCATCGGAGACAACTTCTATAGTTTCCGCTGTGAACAAAGTTGTTAATGCCGGCACCGCAGTTCCAACTATTGCCACAACAGCAAGCCGCCAGGCACTTATCAACTACGCAAAACAGTTCCTTGGAAATCCGTACGTATACGGAGGAACTTCACTTACAGACGGTACCGATTGTTCCGGATTTGTTCAGCAGATCTTTAAGTATTTTGGCATTAAAACCGGAAGATCCTCAAGAGATCAGATTGAAAATGCCCAGTCCATAACCTTTGAGGAGCTGCAGCCGGGAGACCTGATATTCTACGCATCAGGCGATTATGTAAATCACGTTGCAATCTATGCCGGCGACGGAGTTATCATCCATGCCGCAAACACAAGAACCGGAATCTGTACCGGAAGATACGACTACAGGGAGCCATACGCTTACGGAAGATTCATCAACAACTAAAACCCTGTAAATACTGTAATATCAAGTCCCAAATCATTGCAGAGGCATTGATTTGGGACTTTTTTCTGTCATCCGCCACCACATTAATAAAAAATTCATTTTTTGAGTGTAATAAAATTGGAATTATATTTTTATCGGTGGTATAATCTAGGTATCTCAAAAGATATTTGAGAAATCTATATAAGGGAGCGTGATTCCATGAAGTTTAATATCACGGGCAGAAACATTAACGTATCAGATGGCATGAAAGACCAGATCGACAGAAAGCTCGGAAAGTTGTCCAAGTTCTTTAAGGAGGACACCATCTGCAATGTCACTCTCTCTACTGAGAAGAATATGTACAAGGTAGAGGTAACCATCCCTGTTAAAGACGGGGTGATCCGCGCAGAGGAAACCACCTCAGATAAATTCCAGTCATTGGATCTGGTTGTAGACATCATCGAGCGTCAGATCCGCAAGTATCGCACCAAACTTCTCAACAGACATCAGGCTGCAGCCGATTTCTCGGATGCTTTCAACGAGGAGCCTGATGATACAAATGAAGAAGAGATCAATATCGTTCGTACAAAGCACTTTGATCTCAAGCCTATGACTCCTGAAGAGGCTTGTCTCCAGATGGAACTTGTAGGACATGCATTCTTCGTATTCCAGAACGGCGATACCGGAAATGTGGCAGTTGTTTATAAGAGAAAAGGAAACAGCTACGGACTCATCGAGCCGGAGTATTAAGTTTCCATATTTAATCCTACATAAAAAAGGTTCGGGGCATAAAGCCCCGGACCTTTTTCTGTTAAACCACCGGAGAAAGTTTTCTACGTTTCACCGAGGACGATTCTCTGCGAAAAGAAACACCCCCTGTGAAATCCTTTGGTTAAATTCTGATAATAGTTTTACATCTCAACTACAACATCGTATTCCTTAACCGCTGCATCAAACGGGATAACATTACCCTCACAAACCACACCGTTTACGGTAAGCTTCTTAACTCCCTTTTGGGAACCGTTGGTGTGAACATTGATTCTGTAAACCCCGCCGCGGAACTTTCTCGTAAGGGTGAAATCTCCGAAATCCTCCGGTACACACGGATCAATAGAAAGCCCCTTATGTGTAGGATAAACGCCCAGAATATACTGGGAAACATTTACAAAGGTCCAGGCCGCAGTTCCCGTAAGCCAGCTGTTCTTGCCCTGACCGAAGAACTTCGCATCCCTTCCGGCCACCATCTGGGAATAAACATAAGGTTCTGTACAGTGAACTTCACTTATGTCCTCTATGAAAGCAGGGCAGGTCTTTTTGTAAATGTCAAATGCTCTGTCACCGTGACCGAGAACCGTTTCCGCTATGGAAACCCATGGGTTATTGTGGCAGAAGATACCGCCGTTCTCCTTGTATCCGGGCGGGTATGAGCTTACCTCACCAAGTTCAAGATGATACTTTGTATATGCAGGCTGAAGGATCATTACACCATACTTTGTATCCAGCTTTTCTTCAACGCTCTTCAATGCTTTTTCCGCAAGTCCTTCCTTAACACCGATGCCTGCGAGAGTGCAGAAGCCCTGAGGCTCGATGTATATCTGACCCTCTTCACATTCTTTTGAACCAACCTTCTTTGATTCCGCATCGTATGCTCTCAGGAACCAGTCGCCGTCCCATCCATATTCGAGAACCGCATCATAAACCTTTTTAACTTCAGCGCGGGCTCTTTCGGCCTCAGCATTATCATGAAGGAGCTCTGCAAGCTGGGCATATTCCTCTCCATACTTCACGAACATTCCGGCTATAAATACTGATTCCGCAACCGGTCCTTCTGATGGTCCGAAGGTCTGGAATGATTCCCCGGGATGCTCGGAAAAACAGTTAAGGTTCAGGCAGTCATTCCAGTCAGCACGTCCGATGAGCGGAAGACCGTGAGGTCCCTTATGAGTTGCGGTAAAGTTGAAGGAACGCTGAAGGTGATTCATAAGTGACTGTGCTGTGGTCATATCATTATCAAAAGGCACAGACTCACTGAGAATCGAAAGGTCACCCGTCTCTCTTACATATGCACTTGTTCCTGCAATCAACCACAAAGGATCATCATTGAAGCCCGAACCAATGTCTGAATTCCCCTTCTTGGTCAGCGGCTGATACTGATGGTATGCACTGCCGTCCGGGAACTGTGTGGAAGCAATGTCTATGATACGCTGTCTTGCTCGGTCCGGAATGAGATGCACAAAGCCCAGAAGATCCTGGCAGGAATCTCTGAAGCCCATGCCTCTTCCGATACCTGACTCATAGTAGGAAGCAGAACGGGACATGTTGAAAGTAACCATGCACTGATACTGATTCCAGATGTTAACCATGCGGTCAACCTTTTCGTTTTCGGAAGAAACATGATAGATTCCCAGAAGCTCATTCCAGTATGCACGAAGCTCTTCAAAAGCCTTTTCAACCTTGTCCTCGCTGTCATATCTCGAAAGCATCTCGAAGGCTTTCTTTTTGTTTATAACAGACGGTGCTTCCCACTTATCATTTTCTTCATTCTCTATGTATCCCAGAGTAAATATAAAGGTCCTTGATTTACCCGGCGCAAGACTCAGATCTATCTGCTGTGAAGCGATGGGAGACCAGCCACTGGCCATAGAGCCTGTGCATTTCCCGTTAACGACAGCATCCGGGTGATCGGGTCCGTTATAGGCTCCCAGGAATGCGTCACGGCTTGTATCAAAGCCGTTTACCTTACTGTTCACTCCGAGAATGGCATAATGATTTCTTCTTTCCCTGTACTCTGTCTTGTGAAATATGACTGAGCCTTCACCGGAAACCTCAACCTCACCGGTGCTTAAGTTTCTTTGGAAGTTCTTCATATCATCATCTGCATTCCAGAGACACCACTCTACATAAGAGAAGAGTGACAGTTCTGCCGAAGTATCACCCTTGTTTGTAAGAGTTATACTTGAAATCTCACAATTATCCTCCATTGGAACAAAGCTAAGAAGCTCTGCTTCAATTCCGTCCTTTAATGATGTAAATCTGCTGTATCCAAGACCGTGACGGCACTCATAGCTGTCAAGCTCAGTCTTTACAGGCTGCCAGCCCGGGTTCCAGACAGTATTCCGGTTTCTGTCCTTTACATAGAAATACTTACCGTTATTGTCATAAGGGACATTGTTGTATCTATACCTTGTAAGGCGGAGAAGCTTAGCGTCCTTATAGAAGGAGTAGCCTCCGCAGGTGTTAGAGATCAATGAAAAGAATTCCTTATTGCCAAGATAGTTTATCCAGGGCAATGGTGTCTTCGGAGTGGTGATAACGTACTCACGGGCAGCGTCATCAAAGTAACCGTATTTCATATAATGCCTCCGTTTAATACTTAATCGTTTAAGTTGGATATAGTCGGATTATATAGTCGATATCGATATTTATCAATAGAAAATTTCAAAATTTATCAGAAAACGTTTACTTGATATTCCTCTAAAATCAGAAAAAACCTTGCTCCGGTTCTTGGTATGATCGCATTTTTTGACGAGATGCCGCCACATAAACCAGTATTGCTGTGAATGATTCACAAAAAAATTAAAAATGGTATTGCATTCATCGACATGTTGATGTATATTGGCATTACGAAAACGATTAAGTTAAACGATTGGAAAACAACATGGCTAAAAGAACAGTATCTTTAAAAGACATTTCCAACACCTGCGGCGTATCGATAGCAACGGTGTCAAAAGCCCTGAACAACCATCGCGACATAGGCGAGGAGACTAAGGAGCACATCCGGAAGGTTGCGGAAGAGCTTGGTTACAGGCCAAACGCTGCCGCCCAGGCATTAAAGACCAACAAAACCTACAACATCGGAGTATTGTTCGTGGACGAAGCCCACAGCGGTCTTACCCATGATTATTTCTCCCATGTTCTGGACAGCTTCAAAACAACCGCTGAGGCCAATGGCTACGACATCACCTTTATAAACTCAGGGAAACGGAATGACAACAGCACTTATCTTTCACATGCCTTATACAGAGGCTTTGACGGAGTTGTCATCGCCTGCGTGGACTTCTACGATCCCCAGGTTTATGAGCTTGTGAGCAGCAGCATACCGGTGGTGACCATCGATCACATGTTTGACAACTGTATGTCCGTTCAATCCGACAACATAAAGGGCATGCGGGAAATGCTCCATTATATATATGACCAGGGTCACAGAAGGATCGCATATATACATGCCTACGAAAACACTTCCGTAACACAGGGAAGACTCGCCTGCTTCTATAACACCATGCAGGAGCTTAATGTTTCGGTACCTGACGAATACATGATCACAGCGCCCTACAGAGATACCGACAGAACCTATGAGGCAGCAAAGAAGCTGCTGGATCTGGAAAACCCGCCCACCTGCATCATCTGCCCCGATGACTTTTCCTGCTTTGGCTGTATAAATGCAGTAAGAGAGAGGGGGCTTAGGATTCCCGAGGATATTTCCATAGCAGGTTACGACGGGATCGAGCTTGCGAGAAGGATAAGCCCAAGACTTACCACAGTTGTACAGGATACTAAAAAGCTGGGTTCCCTTGCGGCAGAAAAGCTTATAGCGCTTATAAACAACCCGAAAGGCACTCTCATCGAGCATCTGCTTGTTGAAGGAAAGCTGGATAAGGGAGGATCGGTTTCAAAGTTATAACAAACTACCGGCAAGAGCCGATAGATCAAACACTATACATAATAAAAAACAATGGAGGCAATCAGTTATGAGAAGATCAATGCTAGGATTATTACTTTCAGCCACAGTGGCAGCAAATGTACTTACAGGATGCGGAGGCGGAAGCACTCCCGAGGCAACAACGGCAGCAGCTACAGAGGGTGCCGGAAAGGTTCTTAACATCGCAGCTTGGAACGAAGAGTTCAAATCCCGCCTTATAGACCACTATCCGGGATATGAAGAGGTTGACGGAACCACAGGAAAGATCGGCGATATTACAGTAAAGTGGCATATTACGCCTAACCAGGAGAATGCTTACCAGAACAGGCTCGATGAGATCCTCCTTGCTCAGGATAAGGCACCGCAGGACGAAAAGCTTGACCTCTTCCTTGTAGAAGCCGATTACGCTATAAAGTACACCGATACAGACTTTACGCTTCCTCTTTCAGAACTTGGTATCACCGAAGAGGACATGAAGGATCAGTACAAGTACACAAAGGACGTTGTTACAGATTCAAAGGGCGTTATCAAGGGAAGCTCATGGCAGGGATGTCCGGGAGTCATGATCTACAACAGAAAAGCCGCTGAAGAAGTATTCGGAACACAGGAGCCGGAAGAGGTTCAGAAGCATTTCTCTGACTGGGACAAATTCAACGAATCAGCAGCACAGCTTAAGGACAAGGGTTATCATGTAATATCCTCCATGGCCGATACCTTCAGAATCTACCAGAACAATTCAAAGCTTCCATGGGTTACGGAAGATAAGAAGATCCAGGTTGATGACAACCTCATCAAGTGGGTAGAGGATTCAAAGGCACTTGTTGACGCCGGTTACTGTGATACCTATGACCAGTGGACAGATGACTGGACAAAGGGCTTCTATCCTGAAGGAAATGTATTTGCTTACTTCGGACCTGCATGGCTCATCGATTTCTCAATGGCAAAGGACGTTGAAGGTTCCATCGCTCACGAAGGCGGCTGGGGTGCTATCGAAGGACCTCAGGGCTTCTACTGGGGCGGAACATGGATCTGCGCAGCTGCAGGAACAGACAATGGAGACGTAGTTGCCGACATCATCAGAAAGATTACCTGCGACCCTGAAATCATGAAGGACATCGTTCTCAAGGACAACGATTTCGTAAACAACAAGCCTGTCATGGAAGAGCTCGCAAACGACGAATCTTATTCCAATGAAGTTCTCGGAGGTCAGAACCCTCTCAAGATGTTCTGTGCAGGGGCCGACAGGATCGACATGGCTAACCTTACAGCTTACGATCAGGGACTCCTTCAGGATTTCCAGTCAGCTATGGGCGATTACATCAAGGGTAATTACGATTCTATAGATGAGGCTATGGAACAGTTCTATACACTTGCTACAACAAGATACCCTGATCTTACCCGTTGATATTTCCGATCCTTTAACATCATGAAAAACATTTTTTCTCACACATCATCTCTTTTTTCAAATCATGGTTACATAGCAGATTGCCTTCCGAAGGAAATCGGAAGGCAATCCCATGCAAGACCACTTTGGAGGTTCCACATGGCTAAGAAGGCATCCGGCACAACAGCCAGATATAATCGCTGGGGTTATATATTTCTCATACCGTTTTTCATCGTGTATGTAATCTTCAGCTTCATCCCTTTGGCGTCGACCATCTATAACAGTTTCTTTGAAAACTATTATTCCGGTCTGACACAGATCGGCCCCAGATTTGTAGGAATTGAAAATTACATAAAACTTCTCTCATCACCGGAAATCTGGAAATATCTCGGCAACACTCTTATCATGTGGATAGGCGGATTTATCCCTCAGATCACAGTGGCTCTCATTCTTGCATACTGGTTCTCAGACCCAAGCCTTAAGCTTAAAGGTCAGAGTTTTTTCAAGACAGTCATCTATATGCCAAACCTTATCATGGCATCAGCATTTTCAATGTTATTCTTCGCTCTTTTCGCAGATGCGGGCCCTATAAACCAAATGCTTATAAGTCTCCACATCCTGAAAGAGCCATTCAAATTCATGAACAGCATCGCAGCATCCAGAATACTGATAATGCTTATGAATTTCCTTATGTGGTTTGGTAATACAACCATTCTGTTACTTGCAGGCATGCTGGGAATCGACGGTTCCCTTTACGAAGCGGCAGAAGTTGACGGAGCAAGTGCTTCCCAGATTTTCTTCCGCATCACCATGCCGATACTCCGTCCGATCTTCATCTATGTTCTCATCACTTCACTTATCGGCGGACTTCAGATGTACGATGTTCCTCAGATCCTCACAAACGGAAAGGGTACACCGGCAGGTTCAACCACAACAGTTATCATGAACCTGAACCAGTACTTAACAAGTAAGAATTTCGGAATAGGCGGCGCCCTTTCAGTCTATATGTTTATCATCACAGGCATACTCAGCTTAGTGGTATTCAGGATAAACAGTGCAAAGAAAGATTAATGTGAATATTCCTGTTCACCACATTCAGTTCCGCCGGTCAAGGGACTGAACTGAGATTAGTAAAAACAAATCATCATCTGTGCCGTCGACGAAAGGGCGGCAGAACGGAGATAATAATGGAAACTCATGCAAGCAGCGGCCTTCCTGTCGGGACCAGAAGAGCCATAGCCTATGTGGTACTTGGCATTTTTACATTCCTGTGCCTCATATGGTTTTACATACTTCTCATAAACGCAACAAGATCTCATGCAGAGATGACCCGTGGTTTCACCATGCTCCCCAGCACTCATATCTTTGAAAACTGGGAAAACCTGGTAAACGGAACCATACCTATAGCAAAGGGGTTTGTAAACAGCCTTACAGTATCTGTTTGTTCCTCAGTCCTTTGCGTATACTTCTCAGCTATGACAGCCTACGCCATCAATACCTACAGATTCAAAGGAAGAGATGCCATAGCAGCATTCATCCTGGCCATCATGATGATCCCGGGACAGGTTACAGTCCTTGGCTTCATCCAGCTCATTAATAATATGAAGCTCGATGATACCATTATCCCGCTCATCATCCCTTCCATAGCTTCACCGGTTACTTATTTCTATTTCAGACAGTACATGGCAAGCAACCTTCCCATGTCACTGGTCGAGGCAGCAAGAATCGATGGTTCCGGAGAATTCAGAACCTTCAACACCATCATCATGCCTCTCCTGAAGCCGGCAATCAGTGTTCAGGTCATCTTCAGTTTTGTGGGCAGCTGGAACAACTACTTTACACCGGCCCTCATTCTTCACACCGATTCCAAAAAGACACTTCCGGTTCTTATCGCACAATTACGAGGTGCCGACTGGCTCAGATTCGATATGGGACAGGTTTATATCATGATAGCTGCCTCCATTTTCCCGGTAATCGTAATATATCTTTTCTTATCTAAATATATCGTAGGCGGTATCACTTCAGGTGCCGTAAAGGGATAATGTAAAAACTCTTCGGGATCATCTTAGTCCGAGACTTCCTAAGTCATGGCTGGGATGGTCCCGTCTTATGAAAACATATTGTTAAACATTGCAAAGGATGAAACTATGACTAAAGAACAGATAGAAGAGCTCGTTCAGAAGATGACTCTGGACGAAAAGATCGGCATGCTTCACGGAAGCGGATTCTTTCACAATGACGGAGTTGAGCGTTTTGGTGTTCCTCCGCTCATCACCTCCGACGGTCCCATGGGCGTAAGAGGAGAGTTTTATGACAGCAAATGGATATCCCTCAACTACCAGGATGATCTCGTGACCTACCTTCCCTGCAACAGTGCACTCGCCAGCACCTTCAACAGGGCCCTTGCTCATGATGAGGGTAATGTTCTCGGCGCGGAGGCCCGTGGCAGAGGCAAAGACATTATCCTTGCTCCGGGAATAAATCTCAAAAGAAGCCCTCTTTGCGGAAGAAACTTCGAGTACTTCAGCGAGGATGGATATCTCACTTCTGAGCTCGCCATCGAGTTCGTAAAGGGTGTACAGGAAAATGATGTGGCTGCCTGCGTCAAGCATTTTGCTTTAAATAACCAGGAAACCGAAAGAATGGGTGTGGACTCCGAGATAGACGAGGAAATCTTCAGAGACACTTATCTCGAGGTTTTCAGAAGAGTCCTGCTTGAAGGCGGCGCCGGCTCTGTAATGGGAGCCTACAACCGTGTTTACGGTGACTACTGCTGCGAAAACAAGTTCCTTCTTGACACGATCCTACGTGAAGAGTGGAACTATGACGGTGTTGTGATCTCCGATTGGGGCGGAGTCCACGACACCGAAAAAGCAGCCACCGCAGGCTGTGACCTGGAAATGTCCGTAACAGACAACTTCGACGAATACTGTTTCGCCGAGCCTCTCAAAAAGATGGTTCAGGAAAAGAAGATAGACGAGAGTGTTATAGATAAGAAGGTTTTCCGACTCCTTCTTCTCATGGATAAGCTCCATATGCTTTCCGGAAAGAGACAAAAAGGTTCCTACAACACAGATGAGCACCATAAAACCGCAGCAAAGATCGCAGCAGAGTCTCTGGTGCTCCTCAAAAACGAAAGCCACGTCCTTCCTCTGGATCCGGAAAAACAGCGACGCATCCTCGTTGTAGGTGATAATGCCATAAGGCAGCACAGCCTCGGCGGTGGAAGCGCAGAGATAAAAGCACTTTATGAAATAAATCCTCTCCTTGGTCTCAGGGAACTCCTGGGCGGAAACACAAAGATCGACTATCTGTCAGGCTACGACGCAGACATTGCTCCCGACAGCACCGAAATCAACTGGCAGGAAAACAGTCTCGAAAAAGTAGATGTGGAGAGCAATGACCAGCTCAAAAAAGTCTCCGAGGAAAAGAGAGAAGAGGTACTCAAAGCATTAAGAGAGAACAACTATGACAGCGTCATCTACGTAGGCGGTCTCAACCATGTACTTGACAGAGAAGGCTTTGACAAACCCGACATGAAGCTTCCCTACGGACAGGATGAACTTATCAATTCCATCCTTGAACTAAGAAAAGACGCAGTCATCGTCCTCATCAGCGGAAGCTCAGTAGACATGAGCTCCTGGATAGACAAGGCAGACACCGTTCTCTGGTCCTACTACAACGGATGCGAAGGCGGAAGAGCCCTTGCCCGCACCATCTTCGGAGACATTAACCCGTCAGGAAAACTCCCGGAAACCTTTTATCTTGATCTCAAGGACTGCTCCGCTTTCAGCGTAGGAGACTTCGGTCGCAAAGATACCGTACATTATAAGGAAGGCTACGAAATCGGCTACAAGTACACCGACAAGCACAACATCCCTGTACTGTTCCCCTTCGGCCACGGACTTTCCTACACAACCTTCTCCTATAATAATGAAAAGCTCGAAGGCAGCACCTTAACCCTCACCGTAACCAACACCGGCAGCAGAGAAGGCGCCGAAACCATCCTGATCTTCGGTGACAACAAAAAAGCCCAGGTGAGAGAACTCATCGCCTTCGAAAAAGTCCTCTTACAACCGGGCGAAAGTAAAGATGTTATTTTCACCATTCCTTCAACTCACGAAAACGCAAGCACGAAGAAAGCACAATAATAGTTCAACCTAAACGTAAGCAGGGCGGAGTCGGTGGGTATCCATCTATATACGTTGAGCTGCGGCGTGAAAAATCCAAATCGGACCTCTTAGAGGCAGTTGGCTTCTTTTTTCCTTAGCCCCCTCGCCAAGTCAGAGTTGTCATAAAGAGAACTCTGACATTGGCGAGGGCCTACTGCCTCTTAGAGGTCCGATTTGAGATTTTTCCGCAGCAGCGACTCGTATTTAGATGGATGCCCACCGGCTCCGCCCTGCGACCCATTTCACTAAACTTAAATATCTCTAAACTTTCCCGCCCGTCTTGAAAAAAAAAGAGGTTAGTGATAGAATTTCATGGTTATAGCCGAAAGTAGAGTTAAAAGTGTGTGATTATAAACCTGCACACGGTTATTAAGGAGTATATAGATGAGTTTATTTGAGAAGGTTTTCGGTACCCACTCTGAACGCGAGCTTAAGAGAATTGAGCCAATCGTTAATAAAATACTTTCATATGACGAGCAGATGACTGCCATGTCAGATGAAGAACTGAAAGCACAGACAGCAAAATTCAAAGAGCGCCTTGCCAACGGAGAAACATTGGATGACATCCTCCCGGAAGCATTTGCCACTGTCCGTGAGGCCGGAAAACGTGTAAACGGCATGAAGCATTTCCCGGTACAGCTTATCGGTGGAGTAGTACTTCACCAGGGCCGTATCGCAGAGATGAGAACAGGTGAAGGTAAAACCCTTGTTTCCACAGCACCTGCATACTTAAACGCACTTGAAGGAAAGGGCGTTCATATCGTAACCGTCAATGACTACCTCGCTAAGCGTGACTCTGAGTGGATGGGACGTATCCATGAGTTTCTTGGACTCAAGGTTGGTGTTGTCCTCAATTCCATGACAACAGAGCAGCGTCAGCAGGCTTACAACTGTGACATTACATATGTTACCAACAACGAGCTCGGTTTCGACTACCTTCGTGACAACATGGCAGTATATAAGAACCAGCAGGTTCTTCGTGGCCTCCACTACTGCATCATCGACGAGGTCGACTCCGTTCTTATCGACGAAGCACGTACACCTCTTATCATTTCCGGCCAGTCCGGCAAGTCCACAAAGCTCTATGAGGTTTGCGATATACTTGCAAAACAGCTTCAGAGAGGTGAAGAATCAGCCGAGTTCAATAAACTCGATGCCATCCTCGGAGAAGAGATCGAAGAAACCGGTGACTTTATCGTTAACGAAAAAGAGAAGACTGTAAACCTCACTCAGGAAGGTGTTCGCAAAGTAGAGCAGTTCTTCCATATAAAGAATCTTGCAGATCCCGAGAACCTGGAGATCCAGCATTGTGTTATCCTTGCACTTCGTGCCAACAATCTTATGCACCGTGATAAGGACTACGTTGTAAAGGAAGACGAGATTCTCATCGTAGACGAGTTTACCGGACGTATCATGCCGGGTCGTCGTTACAGCGATGGTCTCCACCAGGCAATAGAAGCAAAAGAGCATGTTAAGGTAAAGCGTGAGTCCAAGACCCTCGCAACCATCACCTTCCAGAACTTCTTCAATAAGTTTGACAAGAAGGCCGGAATGACCGGTACTGCTCAGACAGAGGAAAAAGAGTTCCGTAACATCTATTACATGGATGTTATCTGTATCCCTACAAACCGTCCGGTACAGCGTGTAGACCTGGATGATGCGGTTTATAAGACAAAGAGAGAAAAATTCCAGGCTGTGGTTGATGAGGCAGTAAGAATCCACGAGACAGGCGCTCCTGTTCTTATCGGAACCATCAACATCGACACCTCAGAGCTCCTTAGCGGAATGCTTAAGAGACGCGGCATCAAGCACAATGTCCTGAACGCAAAGTTCCATGAAATGGAAGCTGCTATCGTAGCAGACGCAGGTCAGCACGGCGCCGTAACCATCGCAACCAACATGGCAGGTCGTGGTACCGATATCAAGTTGGATCCGGAGTCACTTGCTGCAGGCGGTCTTCATATCCTCGGAACAGAACGTCATGAATCAAGACGTATCGACAACCAGCTTCGTGGACGTGCCGGAAGACAGGGAGACCCGGGACAGTCTCAGTTCTTCATCTCACTTGAGGATGATCTCATGAGACTCTTCGGTTCAGACCGTCTTATGGGCATGTTTGAAGCTTTAGGTGTACCAGAAGGCGAACAGATTCATCACAAGATGCTTTCTAATGCCATCGAAAAGGCACAGCAGAAGATAGAGCTTAACAACTATGGCATCCGTGAAAACCTTCTTAAGTACGACGAAGTAAACAACGAACAGAGAGATGTTATCTATGATGAGCGTTCAAAGGTTCTCAACGGAGACAACCTTCGTCCTCTTATCATCAGCTTTATACAGGAAATCATCGAGAACTACGTTGATGCCAATGTTGCAGAAGATTCCACTGCAAAGGATTGGGACCTCAGCGGCCTTAACGATACTCTGATGACCATTATTCCTCTGCCAAAGCTTAAACTTACAGAAGAACAGTTCAATACCATGACCAAGAACGAGTTTAAGCAGCTCCTCAAAGAGGAAGCAATCAAGCTTTATGAGCAGAAGGAAGCTGATTTCCCTAATCCAGAGCAGGTTCGTGAGATCGAAAGAGTCATCCTTTTAAGAGTCATCGACCAGAAGTGGATGAACCATATCGATGATATGGATCTCATGCGTGACGGTATCGGTCTCCAGGCTTACGGACAGAAGGATCCCCTTGTAGAGTACAAGATTCAGGGCTTCTCAATGTTTGAGGAGATGACCACAGCCATTAAGGAAGAAACCATTCGCATACTTTACAACATCAAGGTTGAGCAGAAGGTAGAGCGTGAGCAGGTTGCTCAGGTAACCGGTACAAACCGTGATGACAGTGTAGCCGCAGCTCCCAAAAAGCGTGAGGTTCGTAAGGTATATCCAAATGACCCGTGTCCATGCGGTTCAGGAAAGAAATATAAGCAGTGCCATGGACGCAACGAGTATTTAAAGGCAATGAATCCTCAGAACGGCGCAAACCCGGCACCCGGCGATAAACCGGAGAACTGAAACAATTCGGTACTTTAACCCGCACCGTGACCATGCCGCGAAAAGATACTTTCGCGGCATTTTTTCATAAGTTTCTGAATAGAAACATTACAGTCTCCCAAAAAGACTGTAATATAGTCCTCACCTATCAAACGTTTATAAATAAAAGGAATTACTATGATCGTAGAGTTAGAGCAATACAAATTTGAACTTAATGGCAAAGAACAGTCACTGAAGGATCTCGGCGCTTCTCTTGACCTTGACAATAAACAGAAAAGAATCGTTGAGCTTGACCGAATGATGGAAGAGCCTGATTTTTGGGCAAATCCCGAAACTGCAAACCAGTATTCAACAGAAGCGCGTCGTCTCAAGGATGACGTAAAGGCCTACGAAGATCTCACACAGGCATACGAGGATATCGGAGCACTTATCGAGATGGCAGAAGAGGAAGATGATCAGGAAAGCGTTGCCGAAGTCAAGGAAATGCTTGATGAGTTCACAGAGAAGCTTGATGCCATGTCCACAAGACTTCTTCTTTCAGGTGAATATGACACAATGAACGCAATCCTTCGTCTCAATGCAGGAGCCGGTGGAACAGAGTCCAATGACTGGGCCGGAATGCTTTACCGTATGTACACACGTTGGGCAGAGCGCCATGGCTTCACCTACAAGATTCTTGATTACCTTGAGGGAGATGAAGCAGGCATCAAGTCAGCTACCATCGAGATCGACGGTCAGTACGCCTACGGATATCTCCGTTCAGAGGCAGGCATTCACAGACTTGTACGTATTTCACCGTTTAATGCCCAGGGCAAGAGACAGACATCCTTCGTATCCTGCGATATCATGCCGGATATCGAAACAGACATAGACATCGAAGTTCGTCCCGAGGACATTAAGATGGAAGTATTCCGTTCATCCGGTGCCGGCGGACAGCACATCAACAAGACCTCATCCGCTGTACGTCTCATCCATATCCCTACAGGTATCGTAGTAGCCTGCCAGGAAGAAAGATCCCAGGTACAGAACCGTGCCAAGGCTATGCAGATGCTGAAGGCAAGACTTTATCTCAAGGAAAAGGCCGAGCAGGAAGAGATGATCGCCGGAATCAGAGGAGAAGTTAAGGATAACGGCTGGGGTTCCCAGATTCGTTCTTACGTTCTTCAGCCATATCGCATGGTTAAGGATCTTCGTTCAGGCGAACAGTCTTCCAATACAGACGCTGTTCTTGACGGAGATATCGACCGCTTTATCACTGCATACCTTAAATGGATGCAGCTTGGCTGTCCTGACCGCAGAATCCAGGGAGACGACTAATTTAGTACTCACCTTCATATCTCCACTATACAGACATGGGGGGGGCGAGTTTATCCGGCTCTGTAAGGATTATGTCTTCATCCGGATTTGGTGCTGTTAATGTTTTTTATTTGGAGGCTTTCTAATGAATAACGAGTCCGATTATTTTGTTGTTCGGACAAAAGCATTACCGACAGTTTTAAAGAAAGTTGTTGAAGTAAAGAGTATCCTTGAAAACGAAAAGGGGGTCTCCATTGCGGAAGCAACCGAAAAAGCAGGCATTTCCCGCAGTTCCTTTTATAAATATAAAGAGGATATCTTCCCCTTTTATGACAGCTCAAAGGGAAAGACGGTAACTCTGGTTATGCAAATGCATGATGAGCTTGGTTTCCTGTCAAAAATATGCTCAAAGATTTCCGAATACAGAGCCAACATACTTACCATACACCAGTCCATCCCGGTAAATTCCATTGCGACTCTTACTGTATCCATCGAAGTCCGGGAAGACACTTCCGATGTCAATGCCATGATTCAGGATATCGAGTCCTGGCCTAACATACAATATGTGAAGATCATTGCACAGGAACAGTCTACGGTTTAACTATACCTGTCTGTCGCAAGGACAGCATATCTCTTATAACAAAGTATTATAGAGAATCCGTCATAATTAAAGATTTCCCGGAACAAATCCCCGTCAAGAGGCTGTTCAAAATGGTATAATGGTTCTTATAAATCTTATCATGTAAAGGAGTCCTTTATGAAAGTTGCGATTATGGGTTATGGAACCATTGGTTCTGGTGTGGCAGAGGTTCTCAGAGTAAATCAGGAAATCCTGAAAAAGAAGATCGGTGAGCCTGTCGAGTTAAAGTATGTGCTTGATATCCGTGAGTCCATACCTGAAGATAACGATAAGCTCATCAATGACTTTTCCATCATTGAGAATGATGACGAGGTTGGTCTTGTGGTTGAAACCATGGGCGGCATACATCCGGCTTACGAATTCGTAAAAGCCTGTCTCGAGAAGGGTAAGCATTGTGTAACCTCCAACAAGGCTCTTGTTGATGCCTGCGGTTCAAAGCTTATAAGCATTGCCAAGGCACATAATTGTAACTTCTATTTCGAAGCCTCAGTAGGCGGAGGAATTCCGGTCATCAGAACCATACATCACAATTATGCCGGTGAGAATCTCATCGAGATAACCGGTATCATGAACGGAACCACCAACTTCATCCTTACAAACATGCGTGAAAAGGGTGCTGATTTCGGAGAAACTCTTGAAGAAGCTCAGCGTCTCGGCTATGCAGAGCGTGATCCGTCTTCAGATATAGACGGCTTTGACACCTCACGTAAGACAGCCATTCTCCTCAGCATGGCATCCGGTAATCGCTGCCGTCATGAGGATATCTACACAGAGGGTATCCGAGATATCTCAAAGCTTGATTTCTCCTATGCTCATGAGCTTGGCATGTCCATAAAGCTTCTTGGTTCTGTCCAGCAGGTAGAAGATAAATATTTTGCCTATGTTGTCCCTATGATGATCCCGAAGTCAGACCCTCTTTTCAGTGTTGACGGTGTATTTAACGGAATCCGCATCGTAGGTAACTGCCTGGGAACCACCATGCTTTACGGAATGGGCGCCGGCAAGCTTCCAACCGCAAGTGCAGTTGTTTCCGACATAATTGCCGCAGTACGCCATAAAAACGAATTCCAGGGAATCGGCTGGTCCGAAAATATGCTTGAGATAGAGCCCATGGGTTCCAATGCCTTTTCATATTTTATAAGAGTAGAAGGCACATCCTCTGATATCGAAGCTGACCTCAGAGAGTATTTCCTTAACGAAGATTCCGAGCTTAAGCCTATAGTATTAGATAACCGAACCGATGAGTTTGCACTTCTTACAGATGTTATGTTCGAGGATGACTTCCTGGATAATGTAAAGGCCTTTGAGGCTAAAACAGGCCGACGCATATTCCACTTTATCCGTACCGAGAAAGAAACCTAGAAAGAAGCTTAAAATGATTTTTGAAAGTAATTCTGCGGAGGACACCTTCGCATTTGGCAAAAAAATGGGTGAAGCTGCAAAACCGGGCGATATCATTTGCCTGGATGGCGACCTTGGCGTCGGCAAAACAGTCTTTACCCAGGGCTTTGCCGAGGGGTTGGGCATTGACGATTATGTTAATTCGCCCACCTTCACCATAGTAAAGGAATACTACGGCCGTATCCCTCTCTATCATTTTGATGTTTACAGAATCGGCGACCCCTCCGAAATGGAAGAAATCGGTTATGAAGACTATTTTTACGGGAAGGGTGTCTCCATCATTGAATGGCCGGAGCTGATCGAGGAGCTGATTCCCGAAGAAGCTCACTGGGTTCGCATCAAGAAGGATCTGGATAAAGGATTCGATTACAGAAGAATAGAGTATTGATCTATAGAAATGGATAGAAAAACATGTTGGTTTTAGGTATAGATTCATCAGGACATACTGCGTCATGTGCGCTTATAGAAGACAATCTTGTGCTTTCAGAGTATTCCGCCAATATAGGACTTACACATTCTCAGACACTGTTACCTATGGTGGCTGAGATTTTTTCGCGTACCGGACGAAGTGTCTCAGATCTTGATGCCATCGCAGTCAGTGCAGGTCCCGGCTCTTTCACCGGTCTTCGTATCGGAGCTTCAACAGCAAAGGGTCTTGCTCTTGGTTACGGAATCCCTCTTATAGAGGTCAGCACTCTGGAAGGCCTTGCAAAAAATGTTTCCGATATGGGAGGCATTTCTTCAGGCAGCAAAACCTCCGGAGAAGCAGGGACAGCAACAGACAAGGATGCATTATATGTTCATCCCATCATGGATGCACGCCGTAAGCAGGTTTATACAGGAGCTTTCCTTAATGGCACACTGGTGGGCGAAGAGGAGGCTATAGGCATAGATGAGCTGGCCGAGAAAATCAACAAAGCCGGCGGTCGTCATCTGTTCCTTGGTGATGCCGTACCTGTATACAGAGATTATCTTATGGAACATCTGACTGTAGCCTTTGGTTTTGCCGCACCTCAGAATCTTCTCCAACGAGCCTCATCGGTGGCATTGACAGGTATGGAAAAGCTGAAAGCCGGAGAGACCGTAAGCGGAAAGGATTTCCGTCTCAGCTATATACGAAAGCCGCAGGCAGAACGCGAGAAAGAGGCTTCAGGTCTCAGGGAATTCGATATCACTCATGATGATCCAAACAAGCTTAAAAAGACCTCTGCCGAGGATGTTCTTGCAGCCCGTAACTATAAAATAGGAGAGGGTTCCGGATACGAAGATGAGTCCATACCGGAGAATCTCTGATTTCATTATACTGCCATTCTTATTATAAACAGTCTCTCTCGTTCATGGTGCAGTGACTTTACAATTATGTTTGATTAAAGATTACGTGTGGATCACTTTATTGAGATTTGAATTATGATCACTTTCAACGATATAGATTTTATGGACATACTGGACCTTCCGGAAGTACTTGCACTGGAGAGATTATCTTTCGGCAAAATGGCATGGAGTTCAAAGGACTTTGAAACTGCCCTTTCTTCGGATTATGACTATCCAATGGTTGTCCATAAGCAGCCGGTTAATACTTCAGATCAGGAAAGCTTTATGAACAATCTTGCAGGCTACTCTGTTTTACGACTTCTGGGTCCCGAAGCAGAAATCGAAAATATTTGTGTTTCTCCCGATATGCGAAGAAACGGTATAGGCGAAACACTTATGCAGAAGATGATACAGACAGCCCTGACAGAAAAAGCTTCAGTCATTTTTCTCGAAGTCCGTGCCGGCAATACTCCTGCCAGAGCACTGTACCAGAAATTAGGTTTTAAGGAGCTCTACGTAAGAAAAAGCTACTACAGGGATCCGGTTGATGATGCCATCATCATGCAGCTAAACTTATACAAAAAATAAAGGATTTTAATATATGCTTGATCTTTGTTTACTTGGAACAGGGGGCATGATGCCTCTTCCAAACCGATGGCTTACAAGCCTTATGCTCAGATGCAGCGGAAGCAATATGCTTATCGACTGCGGCGAAGGTACACAGATAGCCATGAAGGAGAAATCCTGGTCGCCAAAACCTATAGATCTGATCTGCTTTACACATTTTCACGCAGACCACATATCGGGATTACCCGGAATGCTTCTGTCTATCGGCAATTCCGAGAGGACAGAACCCATACACCTTGTGGGTCCGAAGGGGCTTAAAAGAGTTGTGGATGGACTTCGCATAGTTGCACCAGAGCTTCCCTTTGAGCTCATATATCATGAACTTGAGGAAAGTGTTCAACAGCTGGAGTTTGGTCCCTTTGTTATCGATGCATTTAAAGTCAATCACAAGGTAACCTGTTATGGCTATAAGGTAAGCATCAGACGCCTGGGTAAATTTGATGCAGCAAAAGCAAAAGAGCAGAATATACCTCTTAAATACTGGAATAAGCTGCAGCACGGAGAGACCATAACCGCAGAGGACAATGTCATTTACACCCCTGATATGGTCATGGGGGCTGCCAGACGGGGACTTAGTGTTACCTACTGCACAGACACCCGTCCGACGCCGACGATTACAGAAATGGCCAAGGATGCAGACCTCTTTATATGCGAGGGCATGTACGGAGAACGTGACAAGCTTGAAAATGCAAAGAAAAACAAACATATGATGATGTATGAAGCTGCGGCAATCGGCGCCGAAGCAAAGCCCCGGGAGATGTGGTTCACACACTATTCTCCAAGTGAAATGCGTCCCGATATCTATAAGGACGACATATGGAAGATTTTCCCGGTAAAGTTTGCACGTGACGGATGGACAAAAGATCTTACCTTTGATGACGAAGAAAAAGAAGCTTGAGAACGGGACCTTCAGAGTTATTGTCATGCCGTTTTCATGCTGTCAAAAATAATGTTTTTAAATACGGGTTCAGAGAACAGGTAATCTTTTTTTCTGAACCCCGGGAGACTGAACAATGAAGGATATCAATATTTTGGGAATAGAATCCAGCTGTGATGAAACAGCTGCGGCTGTCATAAGAAACGGTCGCGAGGTACGTTCAAATATCATATCATCACAGATAGCCATTCACACCGAATACGGCGGTGTCGTTCCCGAGATTGCTTCACGAAAGCACATAGAAAAAATCGATGATGTTATCTCACTTGCCCTTAAGGAAGCTGACTGCACCTTTGACGATATTGACGCCATCGCTGTAACTTACGGACCTGGTCTCGTGGGAGCACTGCTCGTTGGAGTTGCCGAAGCAAAAGCCCTCAGTTTTGCATTAAACAAACCACTTGTAGGTATACATCATATCGAAGGGCATATCAGTGCTAACTATATAGAGAACAAGGATCTCGAACCGCCCTTTGCCTGCCTTATCGTATCCGGCGGACATACACATCTTGTAGTGGTGGAAGATTACGGAAAATATGAAATAGTCGGAAGATCCCGTGACGATGCTGCGGGGGAAGCATTCGACAAAGTTGCAAGAGCCGTGGGCCTAGGATATCCGGGAGGGCCCAAGATAGATAAAGCCGCAAGAAGCGGTGATCCTCATGCCATAGATTTCCCAAGAGGAACAGTTGCGGATAATCCATACGATTTTTCATTTTCCGGAATCAAATCAGCCGTTCTCAACTATATCAACAAGGCTAAGATGAAAGAAGAAACCATCAATGTTCCCGATCTTTGTGCTTCATTCCAGGAGGCAGTAACCGACTCTCTGGTTTCAAGAGCCATAGGTCTCTGCAAAGAAAGGGGATATAAAAAACTCGCCATAGCCGGAGGTGTTGCTTCCAACTCACATATCCGCTCAAGGCTTGAAAGCGAATGTGACGATAATGGTATATCTTTCTACCGGCCAAGCCCGGTGCTTTGTACGGACAATGCTGCCATGATCGGCTGTGCCGGATATTATGAATTTTTGAAAGGCCGCAAAGACGGTCTGGACCTGAACGCCTGCCCGGGACTTAAACTTGGAGAAAGGTAAGCCCGTTAAACGACAATTAACTCTGAGAAGTATATGCACCTTTGTTTTTGCATGTTTTTCTCAGAGTTTTTTATTTACGAATTCTTTGGCAATTAATTATGTTGTATAATCAAAATACAAAAAGAAGATATCAGAGCGGTCGGATAGATCTGCATCCGAATGTCATATATAAATGGTGAAAAACAATAGTTTACAGAGGAGGTATCCATGTACGAAGGAAGAAAAGTCTACGCTATAGTATTGGCTGCAGGCAGCGGAAGACGTATGCATAGCAAACAGAAAAAACAGTTTATGGAGATTCTTGGCAAGCCTCTTTTTGCATGGAGTGCAGAAAAATTTGACCGGCACCCAAGTGTAGACGGAATCATCATAACCACTTCCGAAGAGGACATACCCTACATGAAATCTTTGACCGGCCCTTTGTCTAAGCTCTGTGCCATTATTCCGGGCGGAAAGGAGCGCTATAATTCTGTTTACAACGGATTGGCTGAGATCAGATCAATCGAGCATATCGACACGGATTCAGCTTCATGCGAAAATGATCCCATAGTTCTTATCCACGACTGTGCACGGCCAATGCTGACAGATCCGATAATCGATGACTCTATCCGTTATGCCGCCAAGTACCATGCAACCGCAATCGGTATGCCCGTAAAAGATACCATCAAAATCCTCGATGAAGATCATTTTGTAAAATCCACCCCCGAACGAAGCTCGGTATGGCTCATGGAAACACCTCAGAGCTTTGATTTTTCCTTGATCTACAATGCTTACGCAAAGCTTATTGATCAGGAAAAGGCAGGACGGCTTATGATTCCTGTGACAGATGATGCCATGGTGGTTGAAGCCTACACAGGCACAAGAGTCAAGATAGTGGCAGGCTCCTATGAGAACATTAAGATAACGACTCCTGAGGATATCAAAATAGCAGAGCTGTATCTGTCAAGGTAAGCTGTTACTTGATAATTTATATCAAACTCCGTTCCGCCATTTGATTCGGCGCTACGAACAGTTATGAAAAGTTTTTTCACGCCGGACCCGTCAGAATCCCTCTGTGCAACTTTTGCCGAATGTCACAAAAGGAACATTGATATTTATTAATTTTTTAATAAAACTGACATAATATTATAAACAGCTTGAATTAATAAATTCACTCTGTTACCATGGATGAGATTAATCGATATAGGTCAAATAATATGGATTTGATGTTTCTACCCGGTTGCCGTAAATTACCGGACTATCGAATTTTCGATTCAGTATTCAGCTGAAATGTTTTTCAGTGGTTAAATATGTCGGATTGAAAAGGCGTAGAAGCATTGATTCTACGTCTTTTTTTATTTTCACAAAGCTGCAGTAAGGAAGCTGTATGCTTTGCAGACCGGCAGTGCACGGGTGAGCATAGGAATAAAAATCCATGCTCGATTTTCAAAAAAGACTCAGTATCAATGCAAAAGCATCCTGTTAAATGGTCTTTGTTTCGAGTTTTTACAAAGGAGAAGTACCAATGAAAAGATTCAAAAAAATTATGTCATCTGTTCTGCTTGCATCCATGATGCTGTCATCTGTTGCATGTTCAAGCCAGAGTGAGAACGGATCTTCTGCAAATGCAACAACCGCAGCAGCAGATGCAAACGGTTCCGGAGAAAAAGCAACAGAAGCTGCAGGCTCTGACAAGAAAGCTGCATCAGACCTCAAAGTCGGCTTTATATTCTTACACGATGAAAACTCAACATATGACCTTAACTTTATCGAGGCAGCTACAAGAGCCTGCGAAAAAGCAGGCGTAACAGCTGTTTTCAAAACCAATATTCCTGAAGGACAGGAGTGCTATGAAGCTGCCTGTGAGCTTGCAGATGCAGGATGCAGCATCGTTTTCGCTGATTCTTTTGGTCACGAAGATTATATGATCGAGGCAGCTAAGGAATATCCTGAAGTTCAGTTCTGCCACGCTACAGGAACAAAGGCTCATACAGAGGGTCTTTCAAACTATCACAACGCATTTGCAACCATCTTCGAGGGTCGTTATCTTGCAGGTATTGCTGCAGGTATGAAGCTTAATGAAATGATCGAGAGTGGTGCCATCACCGAAGATCAGGCTAAGATGGGTTACATCGGTGCTTATACTTATGCAGAGGTTATCTCTGGCTACACATCATTCTTCCTTGGAGCACGTTCTGTATGTCCTTCAACAACCATGGAAGTTACCTTCACAGGTTCATGGTATGATGAGACAGCAGAGAAGGAAGGCGCAAACAAGCTCATCGAAAATGGCTGCGTTCTTATCTCTCAGCATGCTGATTCCATGGGTGCTCCTACAGCTTGTGAAAAGGCAGGTGTTCCTGACGTTTCCTACAACGGAAGTACCGCTTCTGCATGTCCTAACACATTCATCGTTTCATCAAAGATCGACTGGGCTCCTTACTATGCATACATCATTGATTCAGTTGAAAACGGAACTGAGATCGCAACTGACTGGACCGGAACTCTTGAGACAGGTTCAGTAGTACTTACAGAGCTTGGAACTGCAGCTGCTGAAGGTACTGCAGACGCCATCGCAAAGGCAGAAGAGGATCTTAAGTCAGGCGCAGTTCACGTATTTGATACAAACACCTTCACTGTTGACGGTGCAGCTCTTACATCCTACATGGCTGATGTAGATACAGATGCTGACTACACAGCTGACACAGAGGTTATCAAGGATGGCTACTTTGACGAGTCCGGTGAAGGATTCCGTTCAGCTCCATACTTTGATTTAAAGATCGATGGTATCACACTTCTTGATACAGCATTCTAATTGACATCCGGATTCTATAACTTTTAAAAAACATGGGGAATCTTTAGCAAAGGTTTATATTCTGCCTAATGCAAAGATTTCCCATGTTTCCATTTTTTAATGTTGACACCGTTCACAGGGATGTGAGGGTGCTGCACTTCATAAGCCGGCGGCAGATCCTTTTTACACCCACCTGATTCATAAAGCAGAAAGGCATCAGTTTTGAATAACAACGAAATAGCAGTATCACTTCGTAATATAACAAAGACTTTTGTCGGCACAGTCCTGGCCAACAACAATGTCAATCTCGATATAAAAAAGGGTGAGATCCTGTCTCTTCTCGGAGAAAACGGAAGCGGAAAGACTACCCTCATGAATATGCTTTCGGGTATATATCACCCGGATGCCGGTCAGATCATCATCAACGGAAAAGAAGTTACCATCAACTCACCGAGGGATGCATTTGCCCTTGGCATCGGAATGGTACACCAGCATTTCAAGCTCATCGACATTTTCAATGCAACTGAAAATATCGTGCTTGGTCTTGAAGGTAAACTGAATCTCCAGGAAGCAGAAAAAAAGATCAAAGCGATCTGCGATAAATACGGATTCGAGATCAACACCAGTAAAAAAATATATGACATGTCGGTTTCCGAAAAACAGACTGTTGAGATCGTAAAGGTACTTTTCAGAGGAGCAGAGATTCTTATTCTGGATGAACCCACCGCTGTTCTCACCCCTCAGGAAACAGAGCACCTTTTCCAGGTTATGAGGAACATGAAGGAAGATGGCAAATCCATTGTCATCATCACCCATAAACTTAATGAGATTCAGAGTATTTCTGACAGAGTAGCAGTACTTCGTCAGGGAGAATTCATCGGAGATATGAAGACCGCAGATTCCACCATAAAGGAAATGACCGATATGATGGTAGGTCACACCGTTTCTCTGAACATTGAGAGACCTGAGCCTGTTGATCCGCAGCCTCGTATAAAAGTAGAAAACCTCACCGTTTTAGACGAAGAGGGTGTTGTAAAGCTGGATAATGTCTCTTTCACTGCTAATAGAGGAGAGATCCTTGGAATAGCAGGAATTTCCGGATGTGGTCAGAAGGAACTGCTTCGTGCCATAGCGGGACTTGAAATAGTTAAAGAAGGAAAGATCACATACATCCATAGAGATGGCAGAACAGAGGAACTGCTGGGTATGTCTCCGAGAGAAATCTCAGAACTCGGTGTAAAGCTTTCTTTCGTTCCCGAGGACAGACTGGGCATGGGTCTGGTTGGCAACATGAATATCGCCGACAATATGATGCTCAGATCTTATAGAGAAGGTAATTCAAAAATCTTTACAGATACGAAAGCTCCGCGTGATCTTGCAGAAAAGGTTGTAGATCAGCTCCAGGTGGCAACTCCCAGTGTTGATACACCGGTAAGACAGCTTTCTGGAGGAAATGTTCAGAAGGTTCTTGTGGGCCGTGAGATCGCCTCTGAGCCAAGGGTACTTTTGACAGCCTATGCAGTAAGAGGTCTGGATATTAATTCTTCCTACCAGATATATGACCTCATAAATCAACAAAAGGTCCGTGGTTCGGCTGTTATATTTGTAGGTGAGGATCTGGATGTACTTGTAGAACTTTGTGACAGGATCCTTGTACTCTGTGAAGGTAAGGTAACAGGAATCGTAGACGGAAGAACCACCGATAAATATACATTAGGTTCCATGATGACTCAGAAAGGAGAGGCTTAAGTAATGTCAGCAAAAAATAAAGAGCCTCGTTTTTATATATCAAAAAGAGCAGATGTAGATAGAAAGACAGCGTGGATTATCAGAATCACTGCGATTTTGATCTCACTTATCGTATGCGGAATCGTAACTATGATCTGTACAGGTGATAATCCTATCTCCATATTCGCAACAATTTTCAAGGGTGCTTTCGGAACCCAGAGAAAAGCCTGGATAACTCTCCAGTATGTGGCAGTTTTGCTTATCATTTCTCTGGCTCTTACCCCTGCATTTAAGATGCAGTTCTGGAATGTCGGAGGCGAAGGACAGATATTGATGGGTGGTCTTGCCGCTGCAGCCTGCATGATCACATTGGAAAATAAACTTCCCAATGCAGTTGTCATTCTCCTTATGATAGTGACATCTTTATTTGCAGGTGCAGTATGGGGCGTTATCCCTGCAATTTGCAAAGCGCTTTGGAACACCAATGAAACCCTTTCAACCCTCATGATGAATTACATTGCAACACAGATTGTTGCTTTCTACACCATAGTCTGGGAGGTACCCAAAGGTTCAGGAAAGATCGGAATCATTAACCAGAATTCAAACATCGGCTGGCTCCCGAACTTTGGAAACAAATATCTCCTGAGTATAGTTGTTGCTGCCATTGTCACTGCGGGCATGTATATTTACCTTAAATACACAAAGCAGGGATATGAAATTTCCGTTGTTGGTGAAAGCCTTAACACTGCAAGATACGTTGGTATCAAGGTAGAACAGGTTATTGTCAGAACAATGCTTATTTCAGGCGCACTTTGTGGATTGGCCGGACTTCTGCTTGTTGGCGGTATCAATCATACTATCACCACAACCATAACCAATGGACAGGGATTCACAGCTGTTATGGTATCCTGGCTTGCCAAATTCCATCCTATCGGAATGATCTTTACCAGTCTTCTGATCATCTTTATGGACAGAGGTGCCAGTGAGATTTCCACAACATTTGAACTAAACCAAAGTTTTGCCGATATTCTGACAGGAATTATTCTTTTCTTCATCATCGGTTGTGAGTTCTTTATCAGATACGAAGTAAAGATTCGTAAAGATTCCGGAAAGGAGAATGCATAATGTTTAGTCTGGTTACTTTTATTCCTAGAGCTGTACAACAGGGCATTCCACTTTTATTTGGAAGTACCGGAGAAACCATAACTGAAAAATCAGGAAATCTGAATCTCGGAATTCCCGGTGTTATGTATGTTGGAGCCATATGCGGAGTTATAGGATCATTTTTTTATGAGCAGTCTGTTCCATCAGGCAATTTAAACGGATTCCTTGCTGTTTTTATACCTCTTTTCTGTTCACTTGCAGGATCTTTTCTGATGGGTCTTCTGTACAGCTTTCTTACAGTAACTCTCCGTTCAAATCAGAATGTTACAGGTCTTGCCATGACAACCTTCGGAATAGGCTTCGGAAATTTCTTTGGCGGATCTCTTATCAAACTTGCAGGTGCTGATGTTCCTTCGATTTCATTGTCACAAACTTCAGCATATTTCAGTAAAACATTACCTATGGCTTCACAAACAGGCTGGTTCGGAAAGATATTCCTTTCATATGGATTTCTTGCTTATGTGGCTATAATCATTTCTCTTATCGCAGCATTTGTCCTGAAGAAGACAAGAACAGGCCTTCATCTTCGCGCAGTAGGAGAGGATCCCGCAACAGCTGATGCAGCAGGAATCAGTGTTACTAAATATAAGTACATTGCAACCTGCCTCGGTTGTATGATCGCAGGACTGGGCGGATTATATTATGTTATGGACTATGCCTGCGGAGTATGGTCAAATGATGCTTTCGGTGACAGAGGATGGCTTGCAATAGCTCTCGTTATCTTCACCATATGGAAAACCGACGTCGGTATCTTTTCTTCCATTTTGTTCGGAGGATTATACATACTGTATCTTTACCTTCCAACAGGAACCCATACTGAATACAAAGAGCTTTATAAGATGATTCCCTATGTGGTTACACTGGTTGTTCTTGTTATAACAAGCATACACAATAAACGCGAAAATCAGCCTCCACGGAGTCTCGGAACAAACTACTTCAGAGAAGAACGATAAAGAAGGTATAAATATGAATTGTCTCGAAGAAAGAATAGTAAAAGACGGTATAGTAAAAGAAGGAAACATTCTTAAAGTGGACAGTTTCCTTAATCATCAGCTTGATGTCAATTTATTTGATCAAATGGGCAAAGAATGGGCAAAGCGATTTGAAGGTATCGAAATCAATAAGATTCTGACTATCGAAGCCTCCGGAATAGGCATAGCCTGTGTTGTCGCAAGGCATTTCGGAGTACCTGTTGTATTTGCCAAAAAGTCTAAGAGTGTAAACCTTGATGGTGAAATGTATACGGCAGAAGTAGAATCCTTTACCCATAAGAACAAGAATCTTGTTATAGTGTCGAAAAAATTCCTGAACAAAGATGATAAGGTTCTCATCATAGATGATTTCCTTGCAAACGGATGTGCTCTGCAGGGTCTTATATCTATAATAAATCAGGCAGGAGCATCTGTTTCAGGCATAGGAATAGCTATCGAAAAAGGCTTCCAGAATGGCGGTCAGATAATCCGGAACATGGGCTATAGACTGGAGTCTCTTGCAATTGTAGATTCCATGGATGCTTCCACAGGAGAAATAAAATTCAGAGATTAAAATAATCTTTGATTAAAAGCAGTTCCCAAAACATCAGTTAGAGGGAACTGCTTTTTTTATTTAATTTTCAAAAGATGAATTTTTTCTAAAAAAGTCTTGACGGGAAAAGTGGGATAGTATATATTAAGCAAGTCGCCAAAAACGACAAATTACTTAAACCAATATTATTTAAGTAAAAATTTAATATGCAGAGGTATCGAAGTGGTCATAACGAGGCGGTCTTGAAAACCGTTTGTCCGCAAGGGCACGTGGGTTCGAACCCCACCCTCTGCGCTCGGGATTTTAAAAATCTCAACAGAACCTTGAAAATCAAAGATCGATTAATACACAGACCCTGAAGATTCTATAAAGAAGATTCAGAAGCGGAGGATCTTTAAAGATCTGAAGCGAGACCAAAAAGGTCTAAAGCGAAAATACAATCGCAGTAAAGAAAACGGACAGAACAAATAAAGCCAAGCTTTTAGTTCTGAACGGGAAGAACTTAAAAGAGAGAAATCTCTTTCGTATTTAATATGAGAGTTCGATCCTGGCTCAGGATGAACGCTGGCGGCGTGCCTAACACATGCAAGTCGAACGAGCGAGAGATGAAACCTAGTGATTCTC